>NZ_JABBAM010000119.1 GCF_018607965.1 Planktotalea sp. | reverse complement strand
TCTGCCATCGCTCTCGATGCAACCGTCATCTTTTGGTTATGAGTCCTGACCCTAGTCTTCGCTCAACAGATCGCGCACGGCCAGAGGTGATGGTGTTGGATATTAGCTTCACACGTTAGTGAAAATCGCGACTTGGGAACAAGCGTTTCGCCTGATCGCGCGGATGCATTGCGCGGGCTGGTTGGCGACGAGGGCGGGGTGCATCATCGGCCTCTGCGCGTGTGATACCGACCTCTTCGTTCAATGGATGACCCAGATCGCGCAAGCGGTGCGACAGGTCTTCCACCTCTTGTGCTATGACATGTACAACGATGCCTTCGCGCTGCAAAAAACCTGTGACGCGCAACAGACGCCCGCCCATGACCGCACGACGGTATTTTTCATACAGCTTGGGCCAGACTACGATATTGCTGACCCCTGTTTCATCCTCAAGCGTCAGAAAAATAACGCCAGATGCGGTGCCAGGGCGTTGGCGCGTGATGACCAAGCCACAAACACTAATCTTATGTAGCGGGGCAGTGGGAAGTTTGTCGTGGGGCGTCAGATTAGGGATGTTCGGACGCAGTAATTCCATCGGGTGCGCGCGGATTGTCAGGCGCATGGAAACGTAGTCCTCTACCACCTCTTCGCCCAAATGCATTGTGGGCAGGATGACGTCAGGTTCGGTTATGCTTTCGCCGTCAATCGGATCATTGAACAGGGGCAGGGGTTGTTGTCCACGGATCGCTTTCACCAACCAAAGCGCGTCGCGACGTGTGTGGCCCATGTCCGAAAACGCATCTGCCTCTGCCAGTCGTTCCAGTACCGAGGGCGCAACGCCTGCGCGCAACCAGACCGCTTCGGGGTCGCGGTAACCATTGCCGCGTGCGGACACGATCCACCCTGCATCTTCTTCGCGCATGCCTTTGATCTGGCGGAACCCAAGCCGCAGCGCCAATGCCCCATCGCCGCGTCGTTCTAACGTGTTGTCCCATGCGCTGGCATTCACGCAAATAGGGCGCACTTCGATATGGTGTTCACGCGCATCGCGTACGATCTGGGCGGGGGCGTAAAAGCCCATGGGTTGCGAGTTGAGCAGTGCGCAGGCAAAGACCGCAGGATGGTGGCGTTTGATCCATGCGGACACATAGACCAGCATTGCAAAGGCGGCGGCGTGGCTTTCGGGAAACCCGTATTCGCCAAAGCCCTCGATTTGCGCAAAACAGCGCTGCGCGAAGTCTTCGTCGTACCCGCGTGCAAGCATACCGTTGATGAAGCGATCCTTGAACGTGCTGATCGTGCCCATGCGCTGGAACGTGGCGAGCGAACGGCGCAACTGGTCTGCCTCTGACGGATCAAAGCCAGCTGCGACCACCGCGATTTGCATGGCTTGTTCTTGAAATAGCGGCACGCCTAGGGTTTTGCCAAGCACGTCTTCAAGCTCTTTCGAGGGGAAGTTCACCGTCTCTTTGCCTTGGCGACGATTGATATAGGGATGCACCATGCCACCTTGAATGGGGCCGGGTCGCACGATGGCGACCTCGATCACCAGATCGTAAAATTTGCGTGGTAGCATGCGCGGCAGAAAGTTCATTTGCGCACGGGATTCTACCTGAAACACGCCCACTGCATCGGCGATGCAGAGCATATCGTAGGTCTGTGGATCCTCTTGTGGGACGGTCGCGATGGAGAGGGTTTTGCGTTCGTGTTCTTGCAGCAAATCGAACGATTTGCGGATGCAACTCAGCATCCCAAGACCCAAGATATCCACCTTTAGAATGCCCAGCGTGTCGATGTCATCCTTGTCCCATTCAATGACTGTGCGATCCTCCATCGCTGCGTTTTCGATGGGGCAAAGTTCATCTAGGCGGGCCTTGGTGATCACGAAACCACCGACGTGCTGGGATAGATGACGCGGAAATCCGATGATTTCGCCGATCAAGCGGATGGTTTGCGCCAAGCGGCGATCTTCCATGTTCAGTCCCAACTCGCGCATGCGATCAGGATCTGTCCCTTTGTCGGATTGCCCCCAAATTTGGCTGGAAAGCCCTGCGGTCACATCCTCACTGAGCCCCATGACCTTGCCCACTTCGCGGATTGCGCCACGTGTGCGAAAGTGGGTGACGGTGGCGCAAAGACCCGCGCGGTGACGACCGTATTTGGCGTAGATATGTTGGATCACCTCTTCGCGGCGTTCGTGTTCGAAATCCACATCGATATCGGGCGGTTCCGCGCGGGCCTCTGATACGAAACGCTCGACCACCATGGTGATGACTTCGGGGCTGACGTCAGTGATGCCAAGCAGATAACACAGGATCGAATTGGCCGCCGAGCCACGCCCTTGGCACAGGATCCCTTGGGAGCGTGCGAATTGCACGATGTTGTAGACGGTCAAAAAATAGGCAGGAAAATCAAGGGATTTGACGAGGGCGAGTTCCTTCTTAACCTGCGCTTTCGCTTTTTCGGTTGGACCATTCGGGTAGCGGTGTTCCATGCCTTCGTATGCGAGGCGGGTCAGCCGTTCCTGAGGCGGTTCGCCGTCTGTTACTTCGTCAGGATATTCATAGGACAGCTCGCTCAGACAAAAACTACAGCGTGCGGCGATCTCTAAGGAACGGCGCAGTGCGGCGGGGTGATCGCGAAATACGCGGGCCATATCGGCGTGACCCTTCAGGCGACGTTCGGCGTTTGGCAGCGCGCGTTTACCGATCTGATCGATTGTGATGTGTTCGCGCATGCAGGTCAGCACATCGGCCAGTTGGCGGCGTTTGGCATGATGCATCAAGGGATCACCGACCGCGACCATCGGGGCGGATGTGCGCAATGCGAGGCGCGCGCAGGCGGCAAGGTAAGCTTGGTCAGACCCATCATAGCGCGGGGCCGCACCGAGGAAGACATGAGAGGGGAATGTGCGTTGCATCCGTTGGATGTCTGAGGCCGCTTTGCCAAGGAGGCCGATAGGCCGCGCGATCAAGATCATGCCTGTGCAACCGTCCAGAAGATCAGACAGATCAAGATGGCATTCGCCTTTTGACGCGCGGCGCTTGCCGAGGGTTAGAAGGCGGGTGAGGCGACTGTAGGCGTCGCGATCTTTGGGCAGGGCGATCCAATCAACATGGCTGTCGCGCAGCACAAGCCGCGCGCCTACGATAAGTTTGGGCAGGTGCAGAGTTTGGGGACGTTGTAGGGTGCTGGGATCGCTGACGTCTTGTCGGGACGAATGGTCTATCTGCATTTGCGAACGGATGCGTATGGTGTCTTCTGCGGCGCGTTTGAGTTCCTTAAGTGCCGCATAGGCGCGCACGACACCAGCCAATGAATTGTGGTCGGTAATTGCAATCGCTTGCAGGCCAAGTTCCGCCGCACGGGTCACCATTTCCTCGGGGTGGGAGGCACCGCGCAGGAAGGTAAAATTGGTTGTTGTACACAGCTCAGCGTAATTCATGCAAACTCGCCTTGGATAAACCAACCGGGATTTTGCGGTGTGAAGAACAGCCAAAGGCGGCGGCCTTGGCGCGTTTCCACGGTCCAATAATCGCGCACGCCGCTGCGCCAGCTGCCCTCCTCTAACCACCATTCGGGGGCAATGCGTTCTGGTCCTGTGGCGCGCGCGGTTGAAAATGACATGCGTCGCCAGCGGAAATGTTTCGGCGGTGTTGGTGTGCTTTGCGCCCCCATCAAAGGATTGGGCGGGAAGATGTGCAACGGACGGGGGCGTATGGGGGACCATGCACGCTCTGGCGTGGAATATGCTGCGGGGGCGATTAAGAAGCTGCGCTCGGGAATGTGACTGTCTGCGGGTAGAAAGCGTTGCACCTTTTCAAGGCCGATGCGCGTACCAATACGAGTGATCAGATCATCAAGACGATCCTTGCCGCCAGAGGATACGTGGCTGAGTTGCTGCACGGGCATGGGTTCGACCTGCGTGGCTTCAAGGCGCATTTGATCAATGCCGTAGCCTGCGTCCACATCTTTGATACCGCGCTCAAACAGAGGCAAGATACGCGCAGCATCGCGCATGGGGCGGGCGAGGCGCAGTTCGACTTGCTGGCTGTCTTGATCCACGCGGCGCAATGTTAGGCACAAAATGCGCGCACCGGTTTCGCGGGATTTGAGTTTTTCGCAGAGCTGGACGAGCAAGCGTTCGGTGCCCGCCATCACATCAGAACTGACGCCGATGGGGTCGGGTAGCGTCATGCGCACGCCGTAGTGGGGTGGATCAGCGAGGGGGGTGATTTGTTCGGGTTGGTATCCCAAGGCTTGGTCAAGGCGCATCAAAAGGGAGGAACCAAAGCGCCGTGTCAAAGGCGCACGCGCGGCACTGGCCAGATCGTTCACAGTACGCAGGCCCAAACGACCAAGGGCGGTGACGGTCTTTTCCTCAAGACGTAGGGCGACGACGGGCAAGTCTTTCAGCGCATCAAGCGCGCACCCAATCGCAGCGCTGCCCTCGCCGTGATGCGAGAGCGCCCAAGCGGCACCGCGACTATCCCCAAGCCCGATTCGCGCGCATATCCCAGCGCGCGAAAGCCGTTGACGCATGTCCATCAGTAGCTCTGCTTCACCGCCGAATAGATGCGCGGTGCCTGTGATATCAAGGACAAGTCCATTCTCGTCCTCAAGCCCGACCCATGGACAATAACGCACGGCCCAACGGCGCAGCGCATGTTGAAATCGACGATCAGCCAAAGGATCTGCCGGGCGGCTTTGCAAATCAGGACAGAAGGCACGCGCATCGGAAAAGGGCATGCCTGCACTTAGGCCAAGGCGTTCTGCTGCCCTGTTCAGGCAATAAATCCGGTTGGTATTGCTTTGCTCAAGCGTCAGCGCGAATGGCCCCTCGATAGGACGCATCCGTAAAACACGATCACTCGCCAGTCGCGGAAACCAGATGGAGACGACGCGACGCTGTATTCCATCGAACATGCCAAGATCCTAATGTTCCTGATTTGTTCTTAATAAGTTCCCAACGCTGCAGAGTCGAGTCCGCTGGTTGGGGAAACGGATCAAACATCGGCGCGCAGTGCCAACGCGATTCAGCGGCATTGCTGCCCATGCCATCGGGAATGATGCAAAGCCCAGTGGATTTGCCTTCCTTTGCCGAGAGTTGGAGGCGACGGCCTTGGATCAAGCTGATGGGTTCGCTGATGTCTTGAATGACCAGCGGTGTAGATCCATCGCGTAGGGCTTCCTCGGCGACGGCGAGCCCTTCGTTTTGATCTTTGACCTGTGCCACGAGCAGATTTGAAGGATCGAAAAAGATGCTTAACCCCAGTGGGTTAATGCTTTCAGGGCGCCATACTTCACGAATCCAAAGCACTGGACCTTGGGTGCGTGCGCCGCAAACTGCGGCGAAACTGGCTGCACTTGGTCCGCAGACTTCATGTACGCGCGTGGGGCGCAGGGGGAAGGATTTGGCGAAATCGGGCATCATGAATAATGTGTAACTCATATCTGCGCGAGGTCCAATTTGTAAACGTCTCGTCGCCTCTGGCAGGAAACGCGCCGCAAATCTGATGGTGTATCGACTGGATCAGTGATTGATTGCGCCCAAGGGCCAAACGGGCTGTTGAGGGATAAGCAATGAGCGACATTTGGGCCGGACTGGAGGCTGCATTCTGGCTGATCGTCACGCTGGACGGCGATTTGGTCGAAATCACAGCGCGCTCTTTGCACGTTAGCCTGTCGGCCTTGATCATAGCGTCCTGCATTGCGTTGCCGTTTGGCACATGGCTGGCGATCCGGCGATTTCGCTATCGGCGCACGGCCATTGCGGTTCTGAACGCGCTGATGGGCTTGCCACCAGTTGTCGTGGGATTGATCGTTTATCTGTTGCTGAGCCGCACTGGTCCATTAGGTGTGTTTGGGTTGCTGTTCACCCCCACAGCCATGATCATTGCGCAGGTGATTATCATCACGCCGCTGATTGCCTCGATCACCCATCAAGCCATGCGCGAACTTTGGGCGGAATATCATGACCTGTTGATTTCGCTGAATACGTCTAAACGCCAAAGGATCATGACATTGATCTGGGACGGACGCCGCGCACTTTTGACGGCGGCATTGGCGGGTTTCGGGCGGGCAATTGGCGAAGTCGGCGCAATTATGATCGTAGGTGGTAATATTGATCACGCAACGCGGGTTTTGACGACTGCGATTGCGCTAGAGACAGGCAAGGGTGATTTTGCATTGGCGCTGGGCCTTGGGTTTGTGTTGATCGCATTGGCCTTGGCGGTGAATATTCTCATCCACTCGTTGTCGCAGACCGAGCAGGAAGGGAGATGGTGAGCATGACCTTATCCTTGCAAAAGGCTGTTGTGAAACGGCGCGGTAAGACGATTTTAGGACCAGTCGATCTGGATCTGAAAGAAGCGCAATTCACGATTGTTCTGGGGCCAAACGGATCGGGCAAGACCACGCTCTTGCGGGTTTTGCACGGGGTTGAACGGCTTACGAATGGGACCTTGTCGCTGTCCAAATCCAATGAAGACGCGCGCCAAGAACAGGCGTATGTTTTTCAAAGCCCAATCATGCTGCGTCGCACTGTGCGTGCGAACCTTGCGTATCCTTTGGAGTTGTTGGGCCGTCCAAAATCCGAAATTGAAACGAAAGTGCAGCGTTGGGCGCATCGCATCGGGCTAGAAGACGCGTTAGAGCGTCACGCACCGCGATTGTCGGGTGGTGAAAAGCAAAAGTTAGCATTGGCGCGGGCCTTAATTCGTGAGCCAGAAGTGCTGTTCTTGGACGAACCTTGTGCCAATCTGGATGGGCGTTCCACGCGCGAGATTGAAACGTTGCTGATTGCGGCGCGCGCGCAGGGGACGCGGATTATTATGACGACCCACGATATGGGGCAAGCGCGGAGATTGGCGTATGACATTGTGTTCATGTTGGGCGGGCGTGTGCATGAACAAGGGGCGGCAGCGGGGTTCTTTGACGCGCCGAAAACGCAGGAGGCAGGAGCCTTCTTGAATGGTGAAATTGTCGAATGATGCGATTTCTAGCAACGCTCTTGGCTCTGCTTGGTAGCATGGCACAGGCAGACACCATGCGATTGGCTGTCACGACCAGCTTCCACAACTCGGGCCTGTCGGATGTGCTGATACCCGCGATCAAAGAAGATATCGGACTTGAGGTGCAATTGTTGGTCGTCGGCACAGGCCAAGCGTTGCGCCTTGGGCAGGGGGGCGATGTGGATGCGATTTTGGTGCATTCCAAAGCAGCGGAAGAGGCATTTGTTGCGGATGGATTTGGTACGCATCGCAGGGAAATCATGTACAATGATTTCGTGTTCATTGGGCCTAAGGCCGATGGCGCGGGTGTGAAGGACGCAATCACTGCGCGCGAAGCGCTTCAACGGATCAAAGCGCGCAACGCGCCCTTCGTTTCACGCGCAGATGACAGCGGGACGCATAAAAAAGAACTGGTGCTTTGGGCAGATGCAAACCTGGAGCCTGCGACGTTTGGTGCATGGTATAAAGCGGTCGGCGCTGGCATGGGCGCGAGTTTGAATACGGCGTCGGGCTTGGGTGCATATATCTTGGCAGATCGTGCGAGTTGGCTGAACTTTGGAAATAAGGCAGGTATGGCGTTACTGTTTGCGGGCGATCCTGCGCTGTTCAATCAGTATGCGTACTTGCCGGTGAATCCCGAACGCCATGCACATGTGAATGCAGAAGCGGCCACGGCACTAGAGGTTTGGTTAACGTCAAGCCGCGCCTCCGCTCTGATAAATGATTACCAAATCGACGGCGAAGCATTGTTCGTGTTCAACGCGCAGTAATTAAAGGCTGTTCAGCAAGGCCTGCGAGGGTGTTCCCGTGACGGGCAAACCTTTACTGCGTTGGTATCCGCTTACCGCTGCTTTGCTTTTGGGACCGAACACGCCATCCGCACCACCCGTATCAAAGCCCCGTGCAGTCAGACGCTTTTGTAGCGCGATCCGGTCTTTCTTGGTTAATCCATTTGCATCCGGTGGGAAGCTGGCGCGCAAAGGACCGGCACCGCCGATGCGGTCTGACAGATGGCCCACGCCAATCGCGTAAGCATCCGAATTATTGTATCGCTTGATCGCGCGGAAGTTGCCTGTGGTGGTGAACTTTGGCCCACCCGCTTGGGGCTGCAAGGTGCCGGAACTCGACTCAGCGCCCCATCGTACACCGCGCGTCCAGCCGTTGCGCTGTAGATAGGCGGCGGTCGAAGCCAGCGCATCACTGGGATCAGCCGACCAAATGTCGCGACGTCCATCGCCTGTGAAATCCACAGCGAACCCTTGGTATGACGTGGGAATGAATTGCGTGTGCCCCATCGCGCCAGCCCAAGAGCCAACCATGCGATCAGCACTGATGTCGCCGTTCTGTATGATCTTCAGCGCAGCCACGAGCTGCTTTTCAAAAAACGCGCTACGGCGTCCGTCAAAGGCCAGTGTCGAGGTGGACGAGATGATTGGAATGTCGCCCATGCGTTCGCCGTATTGGCTCTCAAGTCCCCAGATCGCGCAGATGATGGTCGCGTCGACACCATACTTGGCCTCTAACGCGTTCAGCGTGTTTCGATGGCGCGAAAATGCGGCGCGCCCCTTTGCGATGCGCTCATCAGAGGCGGCGATAGACAGGTAATCTTCAAGGGAGCGTTTGAATTCGGTCTGATTGCGGTCGCGTTTAACAACACCGGGTAGGAAACCTGCGCCACGAAATTCTGCATTCACAGTCGCACTGCTTAGGCCATAACCGCCCGCGCGATTTTTGAAGGAGGCGACCCAAGCATCATACCCCGCGTTGGATTGCGGGCGAAACTCTGCAGCAAGGCCAGACGGGCTTGCGCGACTTGAGCTTGACGAAGCAGTGCTGTTGCACGCGGTTAACCCAAATGCACCAAGGGTCAGGGCGAAGGTACGTCTTGTGAATGTCATGTCTCTGCTCGCGTTTTATGCGTTATTTTGGAAATAATACCGCATTGTTGAGCGTTCGCAAACAGTGACGCTTATTGCTCGTCTGCTGGCACGTTCCCGCGCATGAGACCTGCGAAATCAAAGAGTTTCGGATCGAGCAAGTGGGAGGGCCGTGCGTTGGTGAGCGCACGGAACATGACTTGGCGACGACCAGGGCTGTTGGCCTCCCAGTCATCTAGAATCTGCTTGACCTGTTGGCGCTGCAATCCGTCTTGGGACCCGCAAAGATCACACGGAATAATCGGATAGTTCATCGCGCTCGCAAATTTTTCGCAATCGACCTCGGCCACATGGGCGAGGGGGCGGTAAACGAACAAATCACCCTCTTCGTTCAGCAATTTGGGTGGCATCGTTGCAAGGCGTCCACCGTGGAAGAGATTCATAAAGAAGGTCTCTAGGATATCATCGCGGTGATGACCAAGCACGACTGCCGAACAGCCCTCTTCGCGCGCAACGCGGTAAAGGTTGCCGCGACGCAAGCGGGAACAGAGTGCGCAAAACGTGCGACCCTCGGGGACTTTATCCATGACGATGGAATATGTGTCTTGGTACTCAATCCGGTGGGGGACGCCCATTTTTTCGAGGAACTCAGGCAGAACAGTCGCGGGGAAACCGGGCTGACCTTGATCGAGATTACAGGCTAGTAATTCGACAGGCAAAAGCCCGCGCCATTTCAATTCGTTCAAGACTGCCAGCATCGTATAGCTGTCCTTGCCGCCCGACATACACACCAGCCATTTGGTGCCGGGTTCAATCATCCCGTATTGTTCAATTGCCTCGCGGGTGTAGCGCACAATCCGTTTACGCAGCTTTTTGAACTCCGTCGTGGACGGGGCACCGTGGAAGAGGGGATGTATATCGTCGTGATCATCTAGCATGGGGTGGCCTTAAGAAGTGTGGCGGAGTTAGTCTGGTACGTTATCTATGCCAGAACTGCCCCAAGGGTGACAGCGCCCAATGCGCCGCGCGGCAAGCCAACTGCCTTTGAACGCGCCATGCTTTTCCAACGCTTCCATTGCGTAGGCCGAGCAGGTCGGGTGGTAGCGACAATTGAAGCCGACCCATGGCGAGAACACCAAACGATAGGTGCGCACTGGCAGGGCGATGATATGGGCAAGTGGGCTCATCTATACAGGCTCATTGCTGGTTCATTTCGGGGCGTGCAGTTTCTTAAGGGCGTAACGCAGGTCACCGACGAGCAGGTCAAAGGGACGTGACGCTGTTGTTTCAGCGCGTCCGATCAAAACGTAGTCGCATCCTTGATTGCCGTGCTCTGGCAAAACAGCGCGCGCCGCTTCACGCAGGCGGCGTTTGGCACGATTGCGTGCGACAGCGTTGCCGACCTTCTTGGAACAGGTAAAGCCAACACGTGTTGCGGGGTCATCATCGCGACGTGCGTGCATTTGCACCATCATCGATGCAGTCCCTTGACGGCGCGCACGCGCAGCGCGCAGAAAATCGCTGCGGTTCTTGAGGACGTTCAGACGCAAAGAAGCCGCCGATGGCATAATCTCTTCTGTGCTTTGCACGTCTGAAGCCTTCGGCGGAGTCAATGTCATTAACCTAAAGGTCTGACGCTTACGCGCTCAGCTCTTTACGGCCCTTGGCGCGGCGCGCGTTCAGGATCTTGCGACCTGCTTTAGTGGCCATGCGTGCGCGAAAGCCGTGACGGTTCTTACGAACGCGGTTCGATGGTTGAAAGGTGCGTTTCATCGCTCCGTACTCCAATTAAGCAGGGCAGTGCGCAGATTCGCGTGCCCTAGGTATCTAGAAGCCCGTCCAATAGAGGGGTGGGGGGGATAAGTCAAATCATTGCAGAGGTATTTTCTGCAACATTTAACCTTTATGTGAGGCCGTAATTGTTTCAGTTTTGATCGAAAGTCCAGCATTGATCACTACTTTTGTCACGGGCGATCAAGCGGACGTGATAGGGCTACCACAAAGCCATGCCATTGCGCATGTAGAGTGTAACGAAACACTTATTTAGCGCCTAGAAAGAATGAAACGCGACATGACACAAACATCCAAAGCCAAACCTGGATTTGCCAGATACCTACCGCTTATTGCGATCCTTGTGGTTGCGGTCATCGGCGCGTTCACGTTGAAGGATTACCTTAGCTTTGACGCCCTGCGCGACAATCGTGAGGCACTGATTGCCTTTCGTGATAGCAACTATCTTATTGCTGTTATTGGATTTATCGTGATCTACATGGCGATTGTCGGCTTCTCACTTCCTGGGGCAACAATTGCGACCCTCACGGGTGGTTTCCTCTTTGGCACAGCCTTTGGCACAGTGTTCAACGTCACGGGCGCGACTTTGGGCGCGACGCTGATCTTCCTTGCTGCACGCTACGGATTTGGCGAAAAGCTGGGTGCGAAGCTGGAAAGCAGTCAAGGCGCTGTGAAAAAGATCAAAGATGGTATCGATGAGAACCAGTGGTCTATGTTGTTCATCATTCGCTTGGTTCCAGCCGTTCCATTTTTTCTTGCCAACCTTATCCCTGCGTTTCTTGAAGTGCCGCTGCACCGCTACGTGATTTCCACCTTCTTTGGAATCATGCTGGGCACGTTCGTGTTTACCGCTGTGGGTGCTGGTCTGGGCGAAGTTTTTGCCAAAGGCGAAACACCTAACCTTGGCATTATCTTTGAACCCCACATTCTGTTTCCCATTCTTGGACTGAGCGTGCTCGCACTGCTGCCAGTCATCGTAAAAGCCGTTACCGGTAAAAAGGACATCTGATCTTGGAAACGATTAAAATAGACATTCTGGTCATTGGCGGCGGTTCTGGCGGTCTTTCGGTTGCTGCGGGTGCGGTGCAAATGGGCGCGACTGTGGTTCTTTTGGAAGGCCACAAGATGGGTGGCGACTGCCTGAATTTTGGTTGTGTCCCCTCCAAAGCGCTGATTGCGTCAGGCAAGGCGGCCTACGGGCAAGCGCATGCCTCTGCTTATGGAGTCGCCGATGTGACGCCGACCGTGGATTACGCGGCCGCAAAGGATCATGTTGCAGGTGTCATTGCGCAAATTCAGCCTTTGGACAGTCCCGAACGCTTTGAAGGGCTTGGTGTCAAAGTGATCCTTGAGTACGGGCGCTTTATCTCGCCAACCGAAGTCGAGGCGGGCAATTACCGCATCAAAGCGCGCCGCGTTGTGATTTCTACAGGTTCTTCGCCTTTTGTGCCGCCGATTCCGGGTTTAGAAACGGTTCCTTACGAGACGAATGAAACATTGTTTGAATTGCGCGAGCAGCCTGAGCATTTGTTGGTCATCGGTGGCGGACCCATCGGTATGGAAATGGCGCAAGCGCATTTGCGTTTGGGGTGCAAAGTGACTGTGATCGAGGGTGCCAAGGCGCTGGACAAAGATGATCCCGAAATGGCTGCGATTGTTTTGGACAAGCTGCGCGCAGAAGGTCTTGTCATAGAAGAGGACGCCTTGGCGGGTGAGATTAAGGGCACAGCAGGCGCAATTGAAGTTCATGCAAAAGACGGGCGCATCTTCAAAGGGTCGCATCTTTTGATGGCCGTGGGGCGCAAGTCAAACATGGACAAGCTGAACCTAGAGGCGGCTGGCATTGAAACCCATCGCACCGGTATTGTTGTTGATGACGCCATGAAAACGACGAATAGAAAGGTCTATGCGATTGGTGATGTCGCGGGTGGCCTTCAATTTACCCATGTCGCTGGCTATCAGGCGGGTGTGATTATTCGCTCTGCGTTGTTTGGGCTGCCAGCAAAGCAAAGCACCAAGCATATTCCTTGGGCGACCTACACGGATCCAGAGCTTTCGCAGGTTGGCTTGACCGAGGCGCAAGCCAGGGAGGAATACGGTGATAAGCTGGAAGTTGTGCGGTTTGATATTCACCACAACGACCGCCTGATTGCAGAGCGTAAAGCGTATGGCCTGATCAAAGTGATGGTCGTGAAAGGGCGTCCTGTTGGTGTATCGATTGCGGGGCCGCAAGCAGGTGAATTGATTGGCATGTGGTCGCTCGCGATTGCGAATAAGCTGAAGATGAGCCAAATTTCTGCGATGGTCGCGCCGTATCCATCCGTGTTTGAAGTGAACAAACGCGCGGCTGGAGCGTACTTCACACCGCGCCTGTTTGAGAATGACACTGTGAAAAAAGTGGTGCGTCTTGTGCAGCGTTGGCTCCCATGATTTTGTGCGTGCGTTGTGTATCCTGTCGGAAAGCCTCCGGCGGGGATATTTTAAAAAGGTGAAGAGCTTGGCGCGAACATTTGGACAGGACCTAGCGTGTTGAATTCGCTCTCAGGTAGATTCTTGATCCTGACCACGGTCTTTGTGATGTTGGCCGAGGTCTTGATCTTTTTCCCGTCCGTCGCGCGTTTTCGCGAGGATTTTCTGCTGTCGCGTTTGGAGCGCGCACAAATTGCATCCTTGGCGCTTTTGGCTGATGATATGATTGGCGCTGATCTTGAAGAAGAGCTTTTGCTGAATGCAGAAGTTTATAACGTGGTGCTGCGGCGCGACGCGGTCCGACAGCTGGTGTTGTCCTCACCGATGCCGCGTCCGATTGATGCAACCTATGACTTGCGTGATCCAACTGCGATGGTTCTGATCAAGGACGCGGTTGCGCAGGTACTAAAGACTGAGGCAGAAGTCATTCGCGTCATTGGGGCACCCGTGCGCGAGGCGGGTTTGTTGATCGAAATTACGATGCCCACGGATGGTTTGCGCGCAGCCATGCTGGATTATGGTTTGCGCATTCTTGTGCTGTCTGCTGTGATTTCGATATTTACGGCCAGTCTTTTGTTCTTTGCTGTACGCTACTTACTGGTTCGCCCAATTCGAGGCGTCGTGGATCACATGCAGCGTTATGCCGCCGCACCAGAAGATGCGCGCCAGATCATTGAACCGACGTCAGGTGTGACCGAGTTGCGCGAAGCGGAAGACGCCTTACAATCCATGCAGATTGAGCTGACTCAAGCGTTGAAGCAGAAAGAACGTCTTGCGCAGCTTGGTGGGGCGGTTGCGCGCGTCAGTCATGATTTGCGCAATATTCTGACGTCCGCCCAATTGTTCACGGATCGTATCGAGATGAGTGAAGATCCTGTCGTGCAGCGCATGGCACCCAAGTTGGTTAATTCAATTACACGCGCGGTGAACCTGTGTGAAACGACGTTGGCGTTTGGCAAGGCCGATGAACCAGCGCCCAGACTGACGCGATTTGCGTTAAGCGAGATCGTGAGCGACGTTATGGCATCTGAGCGTCTCGCGGTTGGTGAACATGATCTGAGCTTTTCCGAAGATATCCCTGCAGGTCTTTCTGTGCGCGCGGATCCTGAACAATTGTACCGTGTGATGTCCAACCTCGTCCGCAATGCGCGTCAAGCGATTGTCACAACGGGCAAGTCCGGCGAAATTTCGGTGCGTGCCTTTGAAGACGATACCAACTGGCTGGTTTCTGTTCATGACACGGGGCCTGGTTTGCCGAAAATGGCATTGGAACATTTGTTCAAACCATTTCAAGGCGGTGCACGTAAAGGTGGGACGGGACTTGGTCTAGCCATTGCCGCTGAATTGGTGCGTGGGCACGGTGGTACGCTTGAATTAGGCCGCTCTGATGAGACGGGCACGAGCTTTGAGATATGTCTGCCAAAGGGCGAAGTCGTCTTCTAAATTTGCTGCAGCTTTTTGTCCTTTTTCCACTTGCAACCAATGTACGCGTCGTCTAGATCAGCCCTTGCTGCACCCGTAGCTCAGCTGGATAGAGTACCTGACTACGAATCAGGGGGTCAGAGGTTCGAATCCTCTCGGGTGCACCATTTCCCAATATGTCTAAGTTTGAAACGCGATTTAGTGTATCGTTTTGCCACAAATCGTTATGATTGCCATATGTTGGCATGCGATGATCAACGAAACCTTAACCAAAAGGATTTAACACGGGTGGCCTGTATGTGCTCAACTCGGAGTTCTCTCGGTGGCAAGTCAAGTATCTCGAACTAAGGTCCGTTCAGAAAAGGCGTTATTGGGGCCGGTGATTGTTTTTAGTGTTTTCGTAAATGTGTTGATGCTGACCGGCCCATTGTTCATGCTTCAAGTGTATGACCGTGTCTTGGGATCGCGCTCGCAAGCAACGTTGGTGCCGTTGTTTGGCCTAGTTGTGGCGCCTTATGTGTTGATGGGGTTAATGGATTTTGCGCGTGGGCGCCTTATGGCGCGAACTGCAACGAGATTTCGAGCTGGATTTGATCGCGAGATTTTTGATATTTGTCTTACAAAATCGCTTGATCCAAAAGAACGTGCGCACCCTGCCTTAGGCCTTCGATATCTTGATGCGGTTCAAGGATTTCTGACTGCACCAAAAAACCATTGCTGTCCGGCGTGAGTTTCAGCGTCGAGGCCGGACAAGTGGTTGGGGTTATTGGTAACAGTGGAATGGGAAAATCCACCTTGGCAAAAGCAATTGTTGGGTTGTTGCCTGCAATATCTGGGGAAATCCGGTTGGGTGGTGCGACGTTGGATCAATATGATCCTGACCAACTTGGACGGTTGATCGGGTATTTACCACAAGACGTGACGCTGTTCAGTGGGACGGTTGCCGAAAATATAGCGCGTATGTCTATCGATCCTGAGACGCCAAAGCTGTTTGAAGCGGCAAGGCGTGCCAATGCACATGAAATGATCCTGTCTTTGCCAGAAGGATATCAAACGATGTTGAATAACGGTACCAGCCAGCTGTCAGGGGGACAAAGGCAGCGAATAGTATTTGCGCGGGCACTTTATGATGATCCATTAATTCTTGTGTTGGATGAACCAAATTCGGCGCTAGACAGTCTTGGCACGGATGCTTTGAACAAGGCGGTTCGCGAGTTTCGTGCGACGGACCGCGCGGTGATAATCATGACGCATCGACCTCAGGCGATTTCAGAATGTGATTGGCTCATCGTATTGGAAAAGGGGCGGATAAAAGCCAATGGCCCGCGTGATGTGGTTTTGGAGGCCATGGTGAAAAATACGCAAGACATTAGCCGTGTCCTTATGACCCGCGCTGCAAGTTGATGGAGAAAACGGACGATATTCAAAACCGTCTCAATGCTGCTGGGATGCCGTTGTTCGTTGGATTTACAGCGCTCGCACTTTTAATAGGGACTTTAGGTGTGTGGAGCACGACGGCAAAAATCGCAGGTGCGGTTATCGCGTCTGGCGTTGTTGTTCCCCAATACCATCGCCAAATTATACAACACCCCGTTGGCGGCGTCGTCCAAGCAATCATTGTTCGTGATGGAGATCGCGTAAACGCGGGTGATGTGGTGTTGCGTTTAGATAGCGAAGCGATGCGCTCTGAATTGGAAATTGTGTCGCATAAAGTGAACGAATTGCACGCGCTTCGGGGAAGACTATTAGCCGAACGTGACAATCTA
>NZ_JABBAM010000156.1 GCF_018607965.1 Planktotalea sp. | reverse complement strand
GAACCTGTGGTGCTGGTTGACGAACTTGTGGTTCCGATTGACGAACCAGAAGATTCTGATGGCTTGTTTGGCTATCTAACTTTTTTGCTTGGTCTTCTCCCCATGTTAGCCCTGCTTGGCTTGGTCGGCTAAACCCCTCATCAATGCTCTAACAGTAAAGAAGCTGTATGACGCATTGGCGACTAAAACTAAGGAATTACCAGGGTAAAAGATCAATCGGTGGTGGCCAATTGGTAGCCAAATCGAACTCAGAGACATCACTCATAAGGTAGCTTAGGCCGCTTTGGTTGGGGACACTGTACCCGTAGCGTCGAGAATGCAGGAAAAGTAGCCAAGTGCCCTGACACACAAAACTAAGATTTCTCCCCAAATGAAAAAAGGCCCGCAACACTGTGCGGGCCTTTTCAGTTCGAAGTGCTCAGAACGATTAGTTCTGTGCGTAATATTCGATGACGAGGTTTGGTTCCATCAACACCGCGTATGGCACATCGCCAAGACCTGGTGTGCGAACAAACTTCGCTGTCAGCTTGGAGTGGTCGACTTCCATGTAGTCTGGAACGTCGCGCTCAGCCAATTGAGTTGCCTCAAGGATCGCTGTCATCTGCTTGGAACGCTCACGCACTTCTACAACATCGCCTTCTTTGACGCGGTAGGACGCAATGTTCACTTTCTTGCCGTTTACAGTGACGTGACCGTGGTTCACGAACTGACGCGCAGCGAAGATAGTCGCAACGAACTTGGCACGGTACACAACCGCATCAAGACGACGCTCAAGCAGACCAATCAGGTTCTCGCCTGTATCGCCTTTGACGCGATCAGCTTCCTTAAAGATCTTCTTGAATTGCTTTTCAGTCAGGTCGCCGTAGTAGCCCTTAAGCTTCTGCTTGGCGCGCAACTGTAGACCGAAGTCGGAAACTTTTGCCTTACGGCGCTGACCGTGCTGGCCGGGGCCATATTCACGACGATTTACTGGGGACTTAGGACGACCCCAGATGTTTTCGCCCATACGGCGGTCAATTTTGTATTTGGCAGATGTGCGTTTGGTCACGATCTGGATCCTTTCAAGTTATGTTTGAAAGGTGCTGTCCTTTGAACCACCCTGCACGTGAAGTAAAAGCAAGACAGTCCCGACAGGCATCCTCTTGCGAGGGCCACCAACACCAATGAATGGGCGGATACAGAGGGACATTGGGTGAGTCAACCGCTCAAACCGTCGTTCTTCTTTTTTACGCTGACCAATGTGAAACACATTGTAAAAACAACGCAATCAATCGCTTAGAAATGTAGGCGAATCATGCATGGCTATGGCGCTTGATCATTTTAACACGACAAAGGCGGCGCACCAATTGGCACAGCAAACCATCCCCGTTGCAGGCCTTACCTTACTCACCAGTCTTGCTGATGTGTAAGCGAAAGCAGTGACATAAACATATCTCGCGTCACCGACCTTGGCATTACAAGCGAAGATCTGTTTGGAACGGCAACGAACATCGCGCAAAACCTAGGCTCAACAGGCAGCACCCCGCAACCTCAGTCAGACGTTCCATATGAGCCGCTTGTCTCGTCTAAGTCAGGCAGTCGCTCGATAACAGGTGTCACGATCACCGCCCACACAAATGCGCCCTTCATAAGAACGGGCGCCGTCAGCGGGTCGATCGGGCAAAACAGCACTGATTTCGTCTTTTCTGATACTGTATTTTCACTTCGTGATGACAACGGGCAAAACGCAAGCAATCAGTTCTCTGATGGCACGCTGACAATGCTAACAGATCAAGCCAATTATCAATTCATGGCGCGCTATACGATTGATCAAACAACAAACGCAACGCTTGGTGTCTTTGGCATCCCCACGCTTACAGCAGATATGCCCACAACTGGCACTGCATCGTTCGAAGGGTTTGGTGAAGTTAGTGAGGTCTATGTTGATGCGCTGCCAGGCGTACGGTCGACAGTCATTGATCATGTTGCATCAAGCACAGTGGATGTAAATTTTTTGACCAATACAGTGAATGCCGCATTACAAGTCTCGGGCGCACTTACCCCGATAGGCAGCCAAGTTGATCGCCTATCCGCACGTGGAATGACCCTGACGGGATCGTCCTTTTCTGGCGGTATTATCAATATGTTCAATAATGGTGAGCGCGTTTATCCAAATGGAACCGCTGCAAACAATTCAGCTGCGGAGCAATTCTACGGAGCGAAACGCAAGGCTGATGGCACATTGACCCCCGCAGAAGTCGGCGGCGTTATCCATTCAAGCAGCGCGGATGGGTTTGTTTTTGGCACTTTCATGGCGAAATAGTCGCGCACACCATGACTTAGCGCACCAGCTTTTTCACAGTTTCGTGGCACGGACAGGTTACGAGGTGATCATTGATCAAGCCTGTCGCCTGCATGAAGGCATAGACAATGGTTGGCCCACAGAACTTGAACCCCCGTTTTTTTAGGTCTTTCGAGATTTCAGTGGACAGTGCCGTGAAGGCTGGTACCTGATCAAGGCTGGTCCATGTATTCTGGATCGGCGCACCACCTACGTAGTCCCAAAGGTAGCGATCAAAGCCCTGCTCTTGTTCGATGCTTTGCCAGACACGAGCATTGGTGATGGTCGCTGCGATCTTGCCACGATGGCGAATGATTCCAGAGTTCTGCAAAAGGCGCGCAACGTCGTCGTCGCCCCAACCCGCAATCACGTTAGGGTTAAAGCCTTCAAACGCCTCGCGAAAGTTCTCTCGCTTTTTGAGGATCGTGATCCAGCTAAGGCCCGCTTGAAATCCATCAAGGATCAACTTTTCCCAAAGCGTGCGACTGTCGTACTCAGGCACGCCCCAATCAGTGTTGTGATAATTGACATAGATCTCTTCAGATCCAGCCCAGCCGCAAATTTCGTTCATATCTTCGCCGTTCATTAAAATGCATGCTTTGTTCTAATTTAATTAGAACAAAATGGGAATATTAAACTGTTGTTAGAACTTTTGAGGTTATCAAAGGGCTAGGCAATAGGAGACCAGCAATGGCTCAGCGACGGACACGCAATCGGTTAGATCCAAACAGTAACGCTGACCCGCTTTCAATTGCGGTCAATCAACGCGATCGCTCGACAATCGACATGGTGCGGGCAGCACTTGAGCACAAGCAAGTGATGTTGGCGTATCAACCTATCATGCTCGCAAGCGGTGGTATCGCCTTCTACGAAGGTCTCATTCGGGTGCTTGATGAAACGAGTCGAATTATTCCAGCACGCGAATTCATAACTGTTATCGAAGAAATGGAACTGGGGCGCATTATAGATTGCCTCGCCTTGGAAAAAGGATTGCGCGCTCTGCGCAAGAACCCGCAATTGCGCCTTTCGATCAATATGTCAGCACGGTCTATTGGATATAAAAGCTGGCAACGAATTTTGGATCGAAACCTGCGGACAGACCCAACCCTGGGTGAGCGTTTGATCTTAGAAATCACCGAAACTTCTGCTACGTTGGTCCCAGAACTGGTCATTTCATTTATGAGTGACCTGCAGTCACGAGGCGTTTGTTTTGCGCTGGATGACTTCGGTGCCGGGTACACGTCCTTCAGATATCTGCGCGACTTCTATTTTGACGTGGTGAAGATCGATGGGCAATTCATCAAAGGGATCGCCACGAATGCAGACAACCAAGTGTTGCTGCAGGCGCTTATCTCAATCTCTCAGCAGTTTGACATGTTCACCGTCGCTGCATTTGTTGAAAATCAACAGGATGCACAATTCCTTATCCAAAGTGGCGTCGATTGTCTGCAAGGATACTACTACGGCGCACCGACGATTCGCCCACCTTGGGTCGAAGACACCGATCAGATGAAAACCCGCGCCTAAATATCTATGCGCGCTGAACAACCCTGACCCACCACATTTGGCTGAGACACCCTGTCTGTTTACAGCAATCCAAGCTCCGCGTTATTAACGCAACGTGAAGCAAGCATCTGAAGAATGAACGCTCTCGGCTTTAGGGTTCGTTCGCTTCGTGGTAGGCTTTTTAGATGACGCTTTGGGTAGAGGAACCAAATGACAAATATCGTAATCGCATCCGCCGCTCGTACTGCCGTAGGCAGCTTCACGGGTTCTTTCGCAAACACACCTGCGCATGATCTGGGTTCTACAGTTCTGAAAGCACTGGTTGAGCGCGCAGGCGTGGACCCTTCGGACGTGTCCGAGACGATCCTCGGTCAAGTTCTGACCGCAGGTCAGGGCCAAAACCCTGCACGCCAAGCACACATAAACGCTGGCCTTCCTGTCGAATCTTCTGCTTGGTCAATCAATCAGGTGTGCGGTTCTGGTCTTCGTGCTGTCGCGCTTGCCGCTCAGCACATCCAGCTTGGTGACGCAAATATCGTAGCCGCTGGTGGTCAAGAAAACATGTCCCTTAGCCCCCATGTCGCACATCTGCGCGCGGGCCATAAAATGGGTGATATGAAATACATCGATTCGATGATCCGCGATGGTCTTTGGGATGCTTTCAATGGCTACCACATGGGTCAAACGGCTGAGAACGTTGCTGATCAGTGGCAAATCAGCCGCGATATGCAGGATGAGTTTGCCGTCGCTTCACAGAACAAGGCCGAAGCCGCACAGCTTGCGGGACGTTTTGTTGATGAAATCGTGCCATTTGTTGTGAAAACCCGCAAGGGTGACATCATTGTAGACGCTGATGAATACATCCGTCACGGCGCGACAATGGCCGCGATGCAGAAACTGCGCCCTGCTTTTACGAAAGAGGGTTCGGTCACTGCTGCAAACGCGTCGGGCTTGAACGACGGTGCTGCTGGCGCTTTGCTCATGACTGCAGACGAAGCCGAAAAACGCGGCATCGAACCACTCGCACGTATCGCGTCCTATGCGACAGCTGGCCTTGATCCGTCCATAATGGGTGTTGGACCAATCCACGCATCCCGTAAAGCGTTGGAAAAGGCCGGTTGGAAAGCAGAAGACCTTGATTTGGTTGAGGCTAATGAGGCCTTCGCAGCACAGGCATGTGCTGTGAACAAAGACATGGGCTGGAACCCAGAAGTCGTTAACGTAAACGGCGGGGCGATTGCGATTGGTCACCCGATTGGTGCATCTGGCGCGCGTATCCTCAACACGTTGCTCTTTGAGATGAAGCGCCGTGGCGCCAAAAAGGGTCTTGCAACGCTTTGCATCGGTGGCGGTATGGGCGTGGCAATGTGCCTTGAGCGCCCATAAAGCAGTGATAAACTTCAAAGGGCGCGTCTCTGCGCCCTTTTTCTTATAAACTGTTAATTTCATCACGAAATATAATTGTTAAAATGAGATCAATTCAGTAACAATATTACTGACATAAATTCCATTGGAGAACACACATGGCAAGAGTAGCACTCGTCACAGGCGGATCACGCGGAATTGGCGCAGCCATTTCAAAAAAGCTAAAATCTGAAGGTTATAATGTCGCCGCGACATACGCAGGCAACGATGAAGCAGCCCAAGCGTTTACTGCTGAAACAGGCATCAAAACCTACAAATGGAACGTAGCGAGCTACGAAGAAAGCGCCGCTGGCATCGCACAGGTTACAGCAGATTTAGGTCAAATCGAAATCGTAGTTGCGAATGCGGGGATCACAAAAGACGCGCCTTTCCACAAAATGACACCTGAAATGTGGAACCAAGTTATCGACACGAACCTAACGGGCGTGTTCAACACCGTTCACCCAATTTGGCCTTCAATGCGCGAAAACAAGTTTGGCCGCGTCATCGTAATCTCTTCGATCAATGGTCAAAAGGGGCAGTTTGCTCAAGTGAACTACGCTGCAACCAAAGCCGGTGATCTGGGCATTGTGAAGTCCCTGGCACAAGAAGGCGCGCGCGCTGGTATAACAGCTAACGCAATCTGCCCCGGCTATATTGCGACAGAAATGGTCATGGCCGTTCCTGAAAAAGTTCGCGACAGCATCATCAGCCAGATTCCAACGGGTCGCCTTGGTGAACCAGAAGAAATCGCACGCTGCGTTGCATTCCTTGCATCCGATGACTCGGGCTTCATCAACGGCTCAACAATCTCGGCGAACGGCGGACAATTCTTCGTCTAAAACGCGTCTTACAAAACGTAGAAAAGCCCCGATCAACAGATAGGGGCTTTTTCGTTTTGGCTGTTAAAACAGCTAAACTTGTTCGTCTTCCAAGTGCAGCTTCATATCGATCAAAACCTGCTGGATCGCCAGAGTTTCTTTCAGAAGACGCTTGGCTTCATTTATTGTGATGATTCCATCATCGATGGACGTGTTATATTCCGCCATCATCATCGCAAATCTTTGGCTAAGCGCAATCACGTCTTGGTTGATGCCACCTGAGCCGGTCATGTTTCTGCGGCGTTCATCAAAGGTTAATGTGATGCCTTTTAATTCAGCAAGCGCCGCTGTCACATGTGGGTAGGAAGAAGCCTCTTCCAACGCAGCGACTGCATCCACAGGCATAAAGCGGTCTGCGTGCTCGTCATTGTCGGAATAATAGCGACCTAGCGTCGCCTTGGATTTGCCTGTTAGCTCGCAAGCAGGTTCAATTCCAACGTCTTTCACCAATGCTTCGGTGTGCTTCTTCAGATAGCTGCCAACTCCGGCCATGATCATTCCCCAAAAGTACCCCTCACAAGGAAAGGGGGAAGTTCCTATTTCTATTCCCCTGCATCCTCTAGCTGGAATGGGGCATTTGTAAACCGTTCCAAACGTTTTGGAACAAGTAAGTAACGAGTTGCCCACGTTTTCGGGTGTTGAATCTGCCACGCAGCTTTGCGAAATAGAGCTTTGAACAAAGATGCGTCAATGATGTTACGAGTTATTGGACGTGCGAAGGCTATGGTTTCCTGCTTTCGGCGTCCTTTTCGTTATTCAAGATAAAAATGCTTATCCAAAGCCTTGTCAGACGGTCAAATCCTCGGCAAAACGCGTCTATGGCCAAGCTATACTTTCACTACTCCACAATGAACGCGGGCAAATCGACCGTCCTTTTGCAAGCCGCGCACAACTATATTGAGTGTGGGATGCAAATATATTTGCTCACTGCGCGCTTTGACAACCGAGCAGGTGACGGAAGAATCGCGAGTCGAATCGGCATTGGCAAGGACGCGGATACTTTTGATGCAGACGATGATCTTTTTCAAAAGATCGAAACACGTTGTGAACAAGGTCCGTGCGCCTGTATTTTTATCGACGAAGCACAGTTCCTATCCGAGGATCACGTCTGGCAATTGGCGCGCGCTGTTGATGATCTGAAAGTCCCAATAATGTGCTATGGGCTGCGTGTAGATTTCAGGGGCAAGTTATTCCCCGGTTCGGCTGCTTTGCTCGCGCTCAGTGATGAAATGCGAGAGGTTCGCACGATTTGTCATTGCGGCAAGAAAGCAACGATGGTCATTCGCCAAGACGAAACTGGCCGCGCGCTGACCGAAGGCGAGCAAGTTCAGATCGGCGGCAATGAGGTTTATGTCTCCCTTTGCCGACGTCATTGGCGCGAGGCGACGGGCCACTAGACCCCGTTTGGCAGCGCACTCCCGCGTAAAAAGGCAACTGCGTTATCCACCGCCATAAGGCCCATGCTTTCGCGAACCTCTAACGTCGCGGTGCCAAGGTGCGGAAGCAATGTAACATTTTCCAACTGTTTGAGAGCGTTTGGAACGCTTGGCTCAAATTCGTAAACGTCCAAGCCAGCCCCAGCGATTTGCCCGTCGTTCAAAGCAGCAATCAATGCAGCCTCTTCCACGATCTCACCCCGCGCGATATTGATCAGACGTGCATGACTTTGCATCGCCGCTAAGATCCGCGCATTGACCAGATGGCGTGTTTCACCGCCCGGAACAGCAACCACCAGAATGTCGACTGTTTGCGCAAGTTCGATCAAGGACGCGACTTGTTTGGCGGGGAAATCCATCTGCTTGGCAGAGCGATTATAGTAACTAACCTGCATTCCAAATCCGAAATGGCAGCGCCGTGCGATCGCTTCGCCAATGCGCCCCATCCCTAGAATACCCACGTGCTTGCCGGTCATGTGCAGGCCCAACATTTGTGTCGGATGCCAACCAGACCACGCACCAGAGCGCACCATGCGTTCGCCTTCGCCCGCGCGACGTGTGCTCATCAACATCAAGGTCATCGCGATATCAGCCGTCGCATCGGTCACGGCACCCGGCGTGTTACTGACCATGACACCAGCGGCTTTGGCTGCATCAACATCAATATGATTGAAACCAACACCAAAGTTCGCGAGCATCTTCGCACGCGGCTTAGCAACATCGCCAAAAACATCCGCAGAATACGCATCACCCAAGGTCGGGATAACGACATCATACTCACGCAGGGACGCACGTAGTTCATCGCCGCTTAAAGGTGCCGTGTTTTCGCGCACATCGACATCAAATTCTTTGCGGGCCGCTGCGACAATTACATCTGGCAATGGGCGGGTTATTAGTAGCTTCATCAGAACAGTCTCACACCTTTTGGAACGTCTTGATCGGGTGCAATCAGCACGATCCCTTCATCTTCGTCCGGAACCCCAAGCACCAGTACTTCGCTTATGAACTTACCAATTTGGCGCGGTGGAAAGTTAACCACCGCCATGACCTGTCGTCCAATCAATGCCTCAGGCGTATAATGCGCCGTGATTTGGGCAGAACTTTTCTTCACACCAATCTCGTCCCCGAAATCAATCTGCATCTTGATCGCGGGTTTGCGCGCTTCGGGATAGGGTTCGGCGTGGATCACGCACCCCACGCGAATGTCGACTTTCATAAATTCATCGAATGAAACCTCAGCCATTGCCAAGCTCCTTTGAACGATCCGTCGCAGCCCTTACTGTTGCGGCCATCAACGGCGCAAGGCCATCCGCGTCCATCAACACCTCAAGCCCCGCTTGCGTGGTGCCATTGGGCGAGGTCACGTTTATGCGCAACTGCTCCGGCGTTTCTTGCGCATTTTCGGCCAACACGCCCGCACCCGCTACCGTTGCTTTGGCCAACTGCATGGCCAATTCTGCTGGCAAACCCTGATGAACACCTGCCGCCGCCAAGGCATCAATCATGTAAAAGACATAGGCGGGTCCAGAGCCGGAGACGCCCGTGACCGCATCCATTTGATCCTCGGCGTCCAGACGCACGACTTGTCCTACTGCGCTCAATAGTGTCTCGGCCAAGTTCAGATCAGACGCAGTCGCTTTGGCATTGCCAATAATCGCAGTGATCCCTTTGCCGACAGCTGCCGGCGTATTGGGCATAGCGCGAATGACGCAAGCCCCCTCACCCAATGATGCCTCATACGCATTGATCGACACGCCAGCCGCGACGGATAAAAAGACCGTCCCGTCCTTTGGCAGAGCCGCCAAGGCTGGCAATGCTTCGCCCATCATCTGGGGCTTGACCGCGATCAGCACCACCGCTGGGTTTTCGGGGAAACCTTCATTGATGTGAACGCCTGTGGCCTGCAACCAATCTGAAAGAAACGGATCTTGCACCCAAACCGACCCCGCAGGCAATCCGCCATCCAGCCAACCTGCAAGCATGGCTGACCCCATCTTGCCGCATCCCAACAACACAAGTCCGCGCGCGGCGGCGACATCTAAATTCATGTTAACTCCCAAACTCTACCCGTTCAGGAAAAGGTTACGCGCGCCCGTAGGTCTCTGCAATGGCGACCTGCAGTGCGTCATCAATACTGCGATCCCCCCAGACCACCAATTGCAACGCGGGATAATAGCGCTCTGCACTGGTGACAGCCGCGTTGATCATCGTGTCGATTTGATCTGAGCCCACGTCTTGACCACCCGCAAGAACAAGACCGTAGCGATAGACCATCAACTGCTGGTCTTCCCAATACGTGAACGAACCAGCCCAGCAACGATCATTGATCGCATTCAACGCCTCATACAGACGCGGCAGTGTTGCTTTGGGTGGCTCCATCTCGAACGTGCAGATCATGCGCAGAGTTTCATCGAAACCTGACCACGCCAGTGTGATCGAGTAATTGCGCCACTGACCTTCAACCATCATCGCGATTTGATCGTCGTGAATGCGGTCAAATTCCCACGCGTGGTGCTCCGCAATATGTTCCACCAAATCAATCGGATGAATATCGTCTTCGATAAACTGCTCTAGATTTGCCATGCGGTGCCCCTAACTTCTGCTCGCCTTGGACGTTTTCGCCCCTAGGTCTGGGTTTTGTTCGCGGATATCGTGTGCCGTTAGAAAACCTCTACCACATATCGTGGGGCCGCGTCATGTTCGTTGACACGATTAGTTGGGGATAACCTCAATAAGTTGTGGACAAAAAAAGACCTGCCACAAGATAGGGGCAGGCCGCTTTAACCTAACGCTTTGAAAACGCTTATTTAGAGGACGCCTCAAGCGCATCTATGCGTGTTTTCAGCGCTTCATTTTCTTCGCGGGCTTTTTGCGCCATCGCACGTACCGCATCAAATTCTTCGCGCGTGACGAAATCACGATCGGCCAGCCAGCGGTCCATCAAAGACTTCATTGCGGTTTCCGCTTCGGTCTTAGCACCCTGTGCAACACCCATGGCGTTGGTCATCAGCTGAGAAATATCGTCCAGAACTTTGTTTCGCGTTTGCATATTTGCCTCCGAGCTTCCATTTGAAATATATATGGGCTTGAACAGAGCAGGTCACAAGGCGTCAACTCGGCGCATCTGAACACAAGGCACTTCACATGCACGCAGTTTTCCAGTTCCCCCCCATCTCGCCAGAGATTTTTTCAATCTCGGTTTTCGGCTTTGATTTCGCGCTGCGCTGGTATGCGCTGGCCTATATCGTCGGCACTCTGATCGGCTGGCGCGTGGCCTTGATGGCTGTGAAAGCCGCGCGATTATGGCCAAACAATGAATCCCCAATGACACCTGCGCAGGTAGAGGATTTGCTGACATCTGTTATTCTTGGCGTGATCCTTGGCGGGCGGCTTGGGTATGTTGTGTTCTATCAACCCAGCTATTATCTCGCCAATCCACTTGAGGCCCTGATGATCTGGCAAGGTGGCATGTCGTTTCATGGCGGCTTTCTGGGTGTTGTTATTGCATGCCTTTATTTCTGTTCGCGCTCTGGCATCTCCAAATTGCAAACGGCAGATATGATGGCATTGGCCGTCGCACCCGCCATTTTCCTTGGCCGCCTTTCAAACTTCGTCAACGCAGAGCTTTGGGGCAGGCCAACAGATCTCCCATGGGGCGTGATTTTCCCAGGACGTGCTGCACAAGAGTGCGGCGAACTGATCACAATCTGCGTGCGCCATCCCTCACAATTGTACGAAGCCCTTCTAGAGGGTCTGATCCTTGGCACACTTCTATTGTGGCTGGCGTGGCGTCGCGGTGCGCTGAAGATGCCGGGCTTTTTGATGGGCATGTTCTTTGCGGGCTATGGCATCGCACGCTTCATTGTTGAATTCGTGCGCCAACCAGACGCGCAATTTATCTCGGACAACAACCCTCTTGGCCTTGCGCTGCAAACGGGTGGATACGGTTTCACGATGGGACAGCTTTTGTCGATCCCAATGATCCTGATCGGAGTGTGGTTCATCCTAAGATCGCGCAAGGCATGACGCCGCTTGAAACTATTCTAAAAACGCGGATCACAGCGCAAGGGCCGCTAAGCGTTTCTGAATATATGACGATCTGCCTGTTCCACCCCGAACACGGATATTACAGCACGCGCGACCCCTTTGGCACGGAGGGTGATTTTGTCACCGCGCCCGAGATCAGCCAGATGTTTGGCGAATTGATCGGGCTGACCTTGGCGCAAACTTGGATGGATCAAGGTCAACCTGCGCAGATCGCTTTGGTCGAGCTTGGTCCGGGGCGCGGCACGTTGATGGCTGACATCCTTCGCACCCTGCGCGCTGTTCCAGATTTCGCGAAGGCGTGTGACGTTCATTTTGTCGAGGCATCGACACGTTTGAAGGCCGTTCAGAAAGAGACGCTACAAGGGTATGAGCCAATTTGGCACGATACCGTTGATGAGCTGCCCGAGAGCCTGCCGATATATGCGATCGCAAACGAGTTCTTCGACGCGCTTCCGATCCGCCAGATGGTACGCGACGGGGAAGAATGGCGCGAACGTCAGGTTGGCTTAGCAGACGACGCGCTTGCGTTCGGCCTTAGTGGCCCTGCCCCGTTGACCGCCTTGGCGCATCGTTTTGAGGATACAAAAGACGACGATCTGGTTGAGACATGCGCCCCTGCCCCTGCAATCCTGCAAGCCATCGCAAGTAGGATCGAAGCGAACGGTGGCGCGGCGCTCATCTTTGATTACGGCGATTGGCGCTCGCTTGGGGACACGTTGCAAGCGGTCCACGCACATGAGAAAGTTGACGCACTTTTCAAGCCCGGCCAAAGCGATCTGACCGCGCATGTGGATTTTGAAGCTCTCGTCGCAGATCTGGCGTGCTCTCATTCACGTTTAACTCCACAAGGCATCTTCCTAGAACGCCTTGGCATCACAGACCGCGCGCAGACGCTTGCGAAAAATCTTAGCGGTGCGGCCTTGGATCAACACATCGCAGCACACCGACGCTTGACCCATCCCGAAGAAATGGGGACGCTCTTCAAAACACTCGCGCTCTTTCCAAAAGACGCAAATCCACCAGCAGGATACGAGACATGACCCTAGAGACCCTTACCGCAGACACGCTAAGCGATCTCCATCACGGATTTTTCACCCGCAAAGGTGGCGCATCACTGGGTATCTACGATGGCTTGAACTGCGGCGTCGGATCATCAGACATCCCTGAGACTGTTGTGATCAATCGTGCGCGTGTGGCGGAGTGGATGAACGTCGACCCTTTGGCGCTTGCAGGTGTTCATCAACATCACAGCGCAGATGTCGTTACAATTACGAAAGCCACGTCCAAGCGCCCCAAAGCGGACGCGATGGTCACCAATCAAAAGGGCATCGCGCTAGGTATACTGACCGCTGATTGCCAACCTGTTCTGTTTGCAGAAGTTGAAGCGGGCGTTGTCGGAGCCGCGCATGCGGGCTGGAAAGGCGCGCTAAATGGCGTCCTGTCCAACACGGTCAAAGCAATGGAAGCGCTTGGTGCCAAGCGTGAAAACATCAGCGCCGCAATAGGCCCCTGCATTTCGCAGCGTGCCTACGAGGTCGGTCCAGAATTCTTTGAGGACTTCATCGCCCAAGACCAAGACTTCGCGCGGTTCTTTGCGAATGGTCAAGAGGACCGTATGCAATTTGATTTGTCCGGTTTTGGCCTACACATGCTGCGCGACGCGGGCGTGGGCAAGGCAGAATGGATCGGGCACTGCACATATGCCGATGAAGCCCGTTTTTATTCTTATCGGCGCACAACCCATCGCAAGGAACCTGATTACGGGCGTTTGATCTCTGTCATCCGTTTGTGAACAATCACAGGATTTCCAGACTATTAACCAAAATCGACCTCAAGCCTGCCACTTTGCCGCCCCATTCCGGCATCATCACTGTCGCTGAGACGTAAACAAAAACAAACATCAGGCAGTATTCGATATGAAACCCAAGGCACGCTTCATTGCATCCGTTGTTGAAACAGCGAAATCAGACATCCCAGCGCTTCCATTTGCACGCGGCGCAAGACGCGCGGCTTTCATTACCAAACGCGCACAAGACGAAAAAACGCTTAAGTCAGCTTAACGACAGGCCAGGCTTTTGGTCAATTCAGATTTTCCATTTTTAAATGCAGCGCTGCGATTCGGCGCTGTCGGTAGGTAACTTGCCCTCTTTGGGGCACGAATGTGGCCGTTTTGCCTTATTGTTGCGAAACAGTGCCCCTGTAATGAGTGTGATTGGTGACGAGAAATGACAAAACCACATAAAATTTTGACAGAGCAACGACGGTCAGCGTATCCAAAATACAGATTGAAGACACATGTCCTTCTGTCGTTGTCGGTGGAGGCCGACGCGGATGCGACTTACCTGAAAATGGTAGTAGCATGAACAAGCAACTTTCACCCGCCTTGTGGGCTGAAAATACATACTCCCTCCCGGTCACTACTGATCGGTTTGCTCTGTCTAAAGAGCGGTCTCAGCGCAGCCAACCTCTCATGCGCAAATATGAGATCGCATCACTCCTTCCATGTGGCGATGCGCGCACCTCTCACCATTTAGCGCCCGCCAACGATCTGTTTGAGGCAACCAGCTCTGCGTTCGCACGCGGCGCTTTGATTGCTACCCCAAACGGTCCAATTGCGGTCGAAGACCTTCTTCCCGACGATATAGTTGATACGGTAGACGGCACCCCACAAACCTTGGTTTGGGTCAGTTCGACCAGCTATATTCCTACACAATCCCAACCCAATTCCACATTGACCGGCCTGATGCGCTTGGTCGCTGATGGCTATTCAAAAGCCGGAGCACATTGCGATTTGATGCTTGGCCCCAACGCACGCTTACTTCAAGAGCATCCAAATTTAGAAAAGGCGATCAGCGTTCGCAGCGTGCTTGCACCTGTGCGTGACCTTGAGGACGGCTATGGTGCGTTCTTTGTATCCCCCCCAAGTCGCGTGAAGCTGTTCCATCTACGGCTGGCAAAACATGCGGCGATCTACGCAAACGGTCGTGCGGTTGAAACCTATCATCCTGGTAAAGGCGTCGACGATCAGCTGGGCGACAACATGCGCACGCTGTTCCTATCGCTTTTCCCTGATATCGAAGTCTTTACAGATTTTGGGCCACTCGCATATCCGCGCATGTCCAAAGACACGCTAGAGAGCCTGACGCGAAACTAGGGTTAATCTGATCGGTTCAAACGTTCTTCAAGAACATCAAATGGAACACCTGGCTCGTCCTTTGCACCGCGGATGACGAGCGACGTTTTAACACTGCCCACATTGTCCGTTGTCAAAAGTTCAGATGTTAGAAAGCTTTGGAACGAACTTAGATCAGGCGCGACGCACTTCAGGACAAAGTCCACTTCGCCGTTCAGCATGTGGCACTCGCGAACGAGCGGCCAGTTGCGGCACTGTTCTTCAAATGCGCTCAGATCTGATTCAGCTTGGCTTTGCAGGCCGACCATCGCAAATACTTGCACTTCAAAACCAAGTTCACGCGCATCGACTTCTGCATGATAGCCCTTAATATAACCCGCGTCTTCCAGCGTGCGTACTCGCCGCAAGCACGGCGGCGCAGAAATTCCGACGCGCTTGGCCAGCTCAACGTTGGTCATACGACCATCGGCCTGTAGCTCTGCAAGAATTTTACGATCAATCGGATCAAGACGTGTACCGGCCATGTGCGTGTCTCCAAGTTAGCTTTGCTGATGTAATACAGAATACGCAGTCGACGCAATTATCTTTCGTGTTAGCGCAACATTATTATCTGAATACAAAAACAAACGCCCTGCACTGACAAACCCGCGAGATTTACGCTTGGTGCTTTTCGCCCCCCATAATCCCCGCTATACCAAGCCCGAAATTCAGCGAAGGGCACAAATCAAATGGCCGATACACGTCACGTCAAAGTTCTTATCATCGGGTCTGGTCCCGCCGGTTACACCGCAGGCGTTTACGCAAGCCGTGCGATGCTTGAACCCCTTTTGGTGCAAGGCCTTGAGCCGGGCGGCCAGCTGACCACAACCACCGAAGTCGAGAATTGGCCTGGTGATTCTGAGGTTCAAGGCCCTGATTTAATGATCCGCATGGAAGCCCACGCCAAAGCGATGGGCTGCGAAATCGTTGGCGACATTATTACAGATCTTGATCTGTCCGAACGTCCGTTTAAAGCCAAGGGCGACAGTGGCAGGCTTTATACATGCGACGCTGTTATTCTGGCGACAGGTGCGCGCGCCAAATGGCTGGGCCTTGAAACTGAAGATAAATTCAAAGGATTTGGCGTATCCGCCTGTGCCACATGCGACGGCTTCTTTTATCGTGGTCAAGAGATCGTGGTCGTTGGCGGCGGAAACACGGCCGTCGAAGAAGCGCTGTTCCTGACGAACTTCGCCTCTAAAGTGACGCTTGTGCATCGCCGTGACGAGCTGCGTAGCGAGAAAATCCTTGAGCACCGCCTGCTAAACAATCCCAAGATTGAAACCCTGTGGTTTCACGAAATTGACGAAGTCTACGGCACCGATGCGCCCTTGGGCGTTGAAGGTGTTAAAGTGAAACATACTAAAACTGGCGAAATCACTGATCTCCCTTGCAAAGGCGTCTTCATCGCAATCGGCCACGCGCCAGCAAGCGAACTTGTCAGCGACGTGCTAGAAACACACATGGGCGGCTACGTTGTCACGCAGCCTGACAGCACAGCAACATCAATCCCCGGCGTATTCGCTGCGGGCGATTTAACGGACCACAAGTACCGCCAAGCTGTTACATCCGCAGGCATGGGCTGCATGGCCGCACTAGAAGCTGAACGGTTCTTGGCTGAAAACAGTTAAAGAGGTTTCAATTTCGGCAACAGTCCAAGGAAAATCTTAGTATT
>NZ_JABBAM010000137.1 GCF_018607965.1 Planktotalea sp. | reverse complement strand
CTGACCCTAAGCTGCTTATCTATTTCTCAATACGCAAAACTAGGTCGATGGTCAGCTAGGTGCGTTGCTCAGAAAGACATTATTAAGCAAAGTTCAAATTGTAGCTGTTGCGAAGATGCGACCAAAAAGCAGTCATTAGTTTTCAAAAGGCAAACGGCAGCTTCGTCCGCATAGCTGCAATTACAGCAATATTCTAACTTCCCATTCTGTAACTCGCGATAATCTATCAAGCCAGAAAATGCTGCACCTGCACAACTTGAGATTTCCAAGAACCAGTGCTATACGCGCAAAACCCAGCACCGGGGCAGAATCGGTGTGTTTATGGAGGACAGTGTTCTGTCTGTTAAAACCGATGCGGCAACGGCCGCAGATCAAGGGTCCGCCACGATGACTGGCCCCAATGATATCAGCAGCGACGAGCTGTTGGCCTTTATCCTGAATTCCCTTGAGGAAGACAAAGCCGAAGACGTCGTGCAGATCGATCTGCGCGGTAAGTCCGCGATTGGCGACTACATGCTGGTCTGCTCTGGTCGCTCTACACGTCAGGTGGTTTCGATTTCTGAAAAACTGCAGGACAAGATCAAGAAAGATCTAGGTCGCGCGTCCAAGCTTGAGGGCAAGGGCAGCGGCGATTGGGTTCTTTTGGACACAGGCGACATTATCGTTCACGTGTTTCGCCCAGAAGTGCGCGAATTCTACCAGATCGAAAAGATGTGGCTTGGTGGCGACGAAGTCATGCCGCGTCCAACAACGAGCTAATCAATCGTGCGAGTACACATCTGTGCTGTCGGGCGTATGCGCGCTGGCCCAGAGAAGGTGCTATTTGACGATTATCAGACACGGTTTGATCGGACAGGTCGGGGCCTTAGCCTCGGCCCTTTGTCCGTTCTGGAGGTCGAAGATAAAAAGAACCTCGGCATGAGCGCCGAAGCCGTTCTTCTGGATCGCGTTGTCCCCAAAGGCGCTATCATCTGCGCTATGGATGAACGTGGGACGGTGATGACATCACCCAAGTTCGCCACCAAACTCGCTGATTGGCGTGATGCGGGTCAGTCTGATCTGGCGTTCATCATCGGTGGTGCGGACGGTATTGATCCCAAGTTGCGCGCCCGCGCGGATGCAAAACTTAGTTTTGGGTCGATGGTCTGGCCCCATATGCTGGCCCGCGTGATGCTGGCCGAGCAACTTTACAGAGCGGCATCAATCCTCTCAGGCAGCCCCTATCATAGGGTCTAGCGTGGGTTTAGCTTTGCTATGCGGCTATGCTTCTCTTAGAACATGCGGAAGCTTAAGAAAGTCCTGAATATGATCCCTCCCAAACCCGTTGTTTTGTGCATTCTAGATGGCTGGGGCCTGTCGGGTGACATCAGCGCAAATGCGCCTGCCTTGGCCAACACGCCAAACTTTGATCGCATCATGTCGAATAGACCCTCCGCACAGTTGATCACACATGGCCCCGACGCGGGTTTGCCAACGGGGCAAATGGGCAATTCCGAAGTCGGTCATACGAATATCGGCGCGGGGCGCGTTGTGGCCATGGACCTTGGTCAGATTGACCTTTCTATTGAAGACGGCAGCTATTTCAAAGCACACGGTTTGGTTAATTTCATCGACACATTGAAAGCGAATGGCGGAACCGCGCATGTCATGGGTCTGCTCTCGGACGGTGGTGTGCATGGTATGCTCACCCATCTTATCGCTTCGGTTGATCTAATCGCCAAAGCGGGTGTTCCCGTCGCACTGCACTTGATAACGGATGGTCGCGATGTCGCGCCCGCGTCAGCGCTTGGCTATCTTGCAACTTTAGAGGCGGCATTGCCAGACGGCGTCACCATCGCAACCGTTTGCGGGCGCTACTACGCGTTGGATCGCGACAACCGTTGGGAACGCGTAAGCACCGCGTTTAAGGCGATGGTCAACGCGAAAGGTGATGCGCAGCCGAACGCCAAATCCACTATCGATGCTGCCTACGGTGAAAAGATCACAGATGAATTCATCAAGGCAACAGTCATCGGCGACTACGCGGGCGCTAAAGATGGCGACGGTCTGTTCTGCCTAAATTTCCGCGCAGACCGTGCGCGTGAAATCTTGGCTGCGATGGCTGATCCAGCGTTCGAAGCGTTCGAAACGGGACCGCGCCCGAAATGGGCAGCCGCGCTTGGCATGGTCGAATATTCCAAAGCGCATAACGCATATCTCAAAAAAGTCTTCCCGCCTCGCAATATCCCAAACACGCTGGGTGCATGGGTCGCCAAGCAAGGCAAAATGCAGTTCAGGTGCGCAGAGACCGAAAAATATCCTCACGTGACGTTCTTTATGAACGGCGGCGTGGAAGTCCCAGAAAAGGGCGAAGATCGTTACATGGCGCCGTCCCCCAAAGTCGCGACCTACGACATGCAGCCAGAGATGAGTGCGCCAGAGGTTACCGATGCCTTCGTGGGCGCAATCAACGATGGCTACGATCTGATAATCACAAACTACGCCAACCCCGATATGGTCGGACACACAGGTGATCTGCAAGCCGCGATAAAAGCGTGCGAAGCGGTGGATCTCGGCCTTGGCCGAGTGCTTGAGGCGCTAGAAAACGCAGGCGGTGCCATGATTGTCACCGCGGATCATGGCAACTGCGAAATGATGGTCGATCCAGTGACAGGTGGGCCACATACCGCGCATACGACGAACCCTGTGCCTGTGACCTTGGTGGGTGGTCCGAAAAATGCGACCCTGCGCGCAGGACGTCTTGCCGATCTAGCGCCGACGCTTTTGGAATTGATGGACTTGCCCCAGCCAGATGAAATGACCGGAAAGAGCCTGATCAGCAAATGACCCTCCTGCGCGTCCTTTTGATTGCTGTAACATTGGCCACGCCCGCCTTTGCGCAAGACAATCCCGGTGCAACGGCCCAAGCTGCAGCGGATAAATTGCGTGCGGCGGCGAGCCAGCTCACCACCGCCAAATCAGCGCGCGATCGCGTAAAGGCGTTGACCTCAACCGTGCAAGCGTTTGAAACGGGCCTTGATGCCATGCGCGAAGGTCTGCGCCTTGCTGCAACACGCGAAAACGTGCTCAACCGGCAATTGGCTGCGCGCGACGGCGAAGTCGCGGAATTGCTCGGTGTCTTACAAACCATCAGCCGCGCGCCTGCCCCCGTATTGATGGCGCATCCCGACGGACCTGCAGGCGCTGTGCGTTCTGGAATGCTCGTCGCCGAAATGACCCCCGCTCTTACTGCCCGCGCAAATGCATTGCGTCGTGATGTCGAAGAAATATCACTGCTTCGGCAATTGCAAGAAACCGCGACGGACGAACTACGCCTTGCGCTGACAGGTGTTCAAGTTGCGCGCACAGAACTCAGCCAAGCTATCGCCGATCGCAAGGACCTGCCCAAGAAATTCACAGAAGACCCCGTGCGCACTGCGATCCTCATCAGCTCCACAGAAACGTTGGATGCATTTGCAGGTGGCCTAAGCAAGATTACCGCGTCTGAGGCACTTGGCCCTCTGCCTGATATCATTGACCAAAAGGGCCAACTTGCTCTGCCTGTCGAGGGCCGCATTTTGCGTCAAGCAGGCGAAGCAGATGAAGCAGGCATTAAACGCCCCGGCATCCTTGTTGCAACCCGTCCACGTTCGCTGGTGACAACGCCCACAACCGCGACAATCCGCTATCATGGACCGCTTCTCAACCTTGGGAATGTTGTAATCCTAGAACCCCAAGCGAACCTATTGTTCGTCCTAACGGGCCTAGACACGCTCTACGGCGAAATTGGCCAAGTGTTGCCAGCAGGTTTTCCAGTGGGGCTCATGGGTGGAAATAGTGACCAAATTGATCAGATTGTTTCACAAGGCAGTGATGGGGGTGGAAACACACGCTCAGAAACGCTCTATATAGAAGTAAGAGAAAACAATAATTCCGTGAACCCGCTGAATTGGTTCAAGGCAAGCAAGGAATGAGCACATGAAAAAGTTTATCATGGCCGCCGTGGGGGGCACTTTGGCTGCGGTCGTAATGACCACACAAATCGCCGCCCCGCTATTGGCCCAAGAAGCCGACAAAAAGGTGAACGTCTATGAACAGCTTGATCTGTTCGGCGACATCTTTGAACGCATCCGCGCGCAATATGTTGAGGAAGTCGATGAGGGCGATCTGATTGAAGCCGCCATCAACGGCATGCTCACATCACTTGACCCACACTCCAGCTACTTGTCGCCCGATGACGCCAACGACATGCGTGTACAAACGCGCGGCGAATTTGGTGGTCTTGGTATCGAAGTCACGCAGGAAGAGGGCTTTGTTAAAGTCGTCTCCCCCATCGACGGAACCCCTGCAGACGAGGCCGGTATCGAAGCCGGCGATTTCATTACGCACGTGGACGGTGAAAGCATCCTTGGCCTTGCGCTAGACGGTGCTGTCGAAATGATGCGCGGACCCGTTGGATCAGAGATCATTGTGACAATCGTGCGCGAGGGGGAGCCTGAACCATTCGACGTATCCATCATCCGTGACACGATCAAACTAACAGCCGTACGTTCTCGCGCGGAAGGTCAAACAGTTGTCCTACGCGTCACAACGTTCAACGACCAGACAACACCAAACCTAGAGGCTAAATTGGCCAAGGAAGTTGAAGAGCTGGGCGGCATCGATAATGTCAACGGTTTCGTCATCGACCTGCGCAACAACCCCGGTGGTTTGTTGACCCAAGCGATCCGCGTGTCTGACGCGTTTCTTGAGAAGGGTGAAATCGTCTCCACACGTGGCCGCGATCCAGCAGATGGTGATCGCTTCAACGCGACGCCGGGCGATCTGGCGATGGGTAAACCTGTTGTGGTTCTCATCAACGGTGGCTCTGCATCAGCATCCGAAATCGTTGCAGGTGCGTTGCAAGACCACCGCCGCGCAATCGTGATCGGTACGAAAAGCTTCGGAAAAGGGTCTGTTCAAACGGTTATGCCTTTGCGATCAAATGGTGCGATGCGCCTGACAACGGCGCGCTATTACACGCCGTCGGGTCGTTCGATCCAAGCGCTGGGTGTTTCGCCTGACATCATCGTCGAACAACCCCGCCGCGCCCCCGAAGCAGAGGACGAAGCCGAAGACGAGAGCATCTCACGTCAGCGCCGTTCTGAATCTGATCTGCGTGGATCATTGGACAACGACAGCCTGACCGAAGACCAGATCGAACAGATCAAAGCAGATCGCGAAAAGGCTGAAACAGCCGCGAAGCTGCGCGAAGATGATTATCAATTGGCGTATGCGATTGATATTCTGAAAGGCCTCAGCGCACTGGGTCCGAAAGAATAATCTCTAAGCAAACATACTGAATATGGGAAAGAGCGGGTTGTATATCAACTCGCTCTTTTCTTTTGTGCTACGCTTCCACTAATATCCCCCCAATTCAAAAATTTTTTCAAATTAAAAGAGTTTTTCAAAATGCGTCGCATCATCACATTCTTGGTCACACACGGCGTCGCTGTCGCCCTTGGCTTAGCCCTCGGTATCTACCTCTTGCCCATCCTGACAGCCCCCAGCAGCCCTGATGCGGCCATGCTCGAACAGAAAGCCGGAAGCGCATTGTTCAAAGCAGAATTGACCCGTGAACTGCGTGGCAGCGATTTCTTGCATTGGGGCGAAGGCACGATCAGCGTCAGCGCGGATGACATCGTACACGAAGGCAAACTCGCCCCAGGGCCAGACTACATGGTCTACCTAACAAGCGAATTTGTCGAAGACGAAGCAGAGTTCGAAGCAATCAAATCAAAAGCAACTTTGGTTGGCCCTGTGAAAACTTTCGGTGGTTTCCTATTGAACGTGCCAGACGGTGTGGATGTCTCAAACTACAATACTGTCTTTGTCTGGTGTGAAAGCTTTGGCGAATTCATCACCGCTGTAAAGTATCGCTAGGAATGACCATGACCCCAGAACAAATCAACGCCCTCCCGTATCGCCCCTGCGTCGGCATTATGCTGATCAACGAAGCAGGCGAAATCTTCACAGCGCAGCGCCTCGATAGCAGCGCAAACGCATGGCAAATGCCCCAAGGCGGCATCAACAAGGGCGAAGCAGCTGATGTTGCGGCCCTGCGCGAACTGGAAGAAGAAACAGGCGTGACGCCTAACCTCGTGACGGTCCTTGGGGAAACACAAGGCTGGTTTCCCTATGACCTCCCCCACGCGCTTGTGCCAAAACTGTGGAAAGGGCGCTACAAAGGACAGGAACAGAAATGGTTTCTCATGAAGTTTCACGGCACCGACGCGGACATCAACATCGCGACGGAAATTCCCGAGTTTTCCGAATGGCGCTGGACGCCCTCGGATCAATTAGTCGCCAATATCGTCCCTTTCAAGCGCGACGTTTACTCCAGCGTGTTACAGGAATTTGCGCCACTGCTTTGATCGCAAGCCCGCTGCATGCGCTGTCATGCGCACCTTACGGGCTACCTGAGATTCTCCAAACGGTCATTCAGTCAGAACATGGTTATGTTGCTGTGAAGGGCACGCTTACCTTTGATGCGAATAAACTGCCTAAACCCATCAATGACGACATGGCGGGACCTGATCTCACAAAAATCAAAGGCAAGATAACAGGCAAATCACTGTCACGCTCTGGCTTTAAGAGCACCTTCAGCACGGATTTGACCCTAGAAATCAAGTGCTTTGGGCCATGGTGCGCACGCGCAAAAAGCAATTCCGAAGTGCTGGTGTTTTTAAAGCAAACACAGCAGGGCTACACGCTAACGGTTCAACCTTGCGGCAGTCACATTTTGTATCAGCCCACGCGTGCAGATCTCAACACAGCCAAACGCTGCTACCTTGCAAACAACTGCCCACCACCAAGCAATTACTAAGCGCTTCCCCTTTCCCTAAATATCCACGCCGGAGGCTCCGCAGCTGCTAACCCTCTAGCCGCGTCAATAGTGCAAGCGACGCATAGCCATCAGGGATCATCCCGACTGTGCGCTGGAATCCCTTGATTGCATTGATCGAATTCGGTCCAATCTTGCCATCCACGCCCTTCGTATTGAACCCAGCCGCTGTCAAAAGCCGCTGCATTTTTTGGCGTTCTTTGAACGTCAGCGCGCGATCATCACGTGGCCAGTCTGCTTTTATAGGCCCCGCGCCACCAATGCGATCACTCAAATGACCAACCCCAAAAACGTATGCATCCGCTGCATTATACCTCTCGATCACTTGGAAATTCTTGAAGATCATAAACACCGCACCCTGTGCGCCAGCTGGCAACAAAATAGAGCCAACACCATGGTCTGGCACCGCTTTGCCATTCATATCCACGACACCGAGCCCTGCCCAATCCGCGGACGATTTCTTGATCTTGCGGCTGGCCAATCCATAGTTGAACCCGTTAGGCAGTTTGACTTCCACTCCCCAAGGCTTGCCAGTTTGCCAACCAAACTTGCTCAGATACGCAGCAGTCGACGCCAAAGCGTCAGACGGATCATCAGCCCATATATCGCGTCGCCCGTCGCCTGTGAAATCCACAGCGTACTCCAGATAAGAGGTCGGAATAAATTGCGTGTGCCCCATGGCCCCCGCCCAACTGCCCGTCATGTTTTCAGGTGTCGTATCACCCGCCTGCAAAATCTTGAGTGCAGCAATCAACTGGCTTTCAAAGAACCGCCCGCGCCGCCCGTCATAGGACAGGGTCGCAAGCGCGGAAATAATCGGCGTGTCACCGCGAAACTCTCCGTATGCGCTCTCTAGTCCCCAGACCGCTGTGACGACCTCTTTCTCGACGCCGTATTTTGCTTCGATCGCTTCAAGTTTAGCCAAATGCTTTGCCAGCGCGTTTTTGCCATTCGTGATGCGTTTGTCAGAAGCGGCACTATCGAGGTACTGCCAAATCGTCTTGGTGAACTCAGATTGATTGCGGTCTCGTTTGATCACATCGCCGTCGTATTGCACGCTACGAAAGGACCGCTCGAACACAGCAGGGCTAACACCAGCGCTCAAAGCGCGCCCCCGAAATCCAGAAATCCAGCGCTTAAAACCCGCATTCGACGTCGCTGCCAAAATTGCCTCCGGCGTTACAGCGCGCTCCTTTTTGATGATATTTGGTCGCACATTTGGCCTGATCTTCGCGCTCAAGGTAGCGGTCTTGATAACGGGTTCCACCGCAATCGCAGAGGGACGCATTTCTGGGCGTAGTGATCTTTCAACTACCTGCGCAGACCCCGCTGACGCGAGCGACACTAACAAACCAAAAATAGCCGAAAACACACGCATTTGTTCACCTTTCAGGGGTAATTATCGTAAGACTACCGCGATTGTTGCCGCAACGGAAGAAATCAACTGTGCGGGCTGCGGGTATTCGCCGATGCAAACGCATCGTTGTGAATGCGCTCCATATAGTCGCGCAACATTGGCACACGCTTGGGGCGAAAACTGTCCGCGCTCACCACAAGGTCCTGCATGCGATCCAAGCGAAACACACGAAAGTCTTGGCGCAAATGGCAGAACGCCAAAAGGCACTGCACCTGATCCAACGACGTGATCCCCAAGGGATCCACACTGCGCGACGTCGCAGCCCCACCCTTGTCCACATAAGCAAACGCTATGCTCACCTCGTCCCACTCCGCTTGGCGCAACGCGCGGGGATCAACACCCGGTGCAGGTCGTTCGCGAAAACGGCGCGCAGACAGAACCGCGTGTTCAAGGCGATGCGCTTGGCTAGGCGGCAGACGCCCTTTCAATTTGCTCAGCGCCCGGCTCGCAGCTTCAGCCAAAGACGGATCACCCGTTTGCCCAACTTCGCGCAGCCCCAGAACGAGTGCTTCGATTTCTTCGTCGTCAAACCCCAAAGGCGGCAAAGTCGCGTCCTCGATCAAGGTGTAGCGATAGCCCGCCTCACCATCAATCACAGCGCCTAGAGAACGCAGGCTATCAATGTCGCGATAGATCGTGCGTAAAGACACACCCATCTCAAACGCTAACCCTTCGGCGCGCACAGGCGGCGTGGCTTGGCGCATGGCTTGCATCAATTGAAAAAGGCGGGCGGTGCGTGACAAATTTTTCTTCTAACGGAACCTACTGACAATAACTGTCAGGACTGATTGTTAGCAAGGTCTTCAGAAACATTGGAGATAACATCATGCTTACGCTGCTCACCTTCCCCGACAGCTTTGGCGCACCTAGTCATAGCCCCTACTGCGTCAAAGCCATGTCCCTGTTGCAAATGTCTGGCTTGAAATGGCAACCCGAATACATGCAAGACCCTCGTAAAATGCCGCTTTCGCGCTTGCCCGTCCTACGTGACAGCGATCAATTGATCCCAGATAGCACGCATATTCAGATGCACTTGGAAAAGTGCGGTATCGATTTCAACGCAGGTCTTAGCGACGTCGACAAAGCCCGCGCCCATGCGTTGGTACAGATGACCGAAGCAGGTCTTTACAACATTCTGGTAACGTACCGTTGGTTGAACGATGAAAGCTGGGAACACACGCGCAAGGCATTCTTCAGCGGAATTCCCGCGCTCATCCGTGGACCGCTAACGCGTAAACTACGCAAAGGCGTGCGTGCCAAGATGATGGCAAACGGCATTGCACAATTTTCCGAAACCCAGCGCGTGGAGCAGATGAAACGCGATTTGAACGCGTTGTCGATCCAGCTCGATGATCAGACGTTCCTCTTTGGCGACACGCCCACAGCCGCCGATGCAGCCATCGCACCTGTGCTCGATATGATACTGAACCTACCCGTGGACACAGGCGCACGCGCTTTGCTGCGCGGTTGGGATGGCCTGCCCGCATACGTCGCCCGCGTGCGCGCTGCGATCTATCCGGGCGGCACAGCAGTTACCCTTAGCGTTGCCGCTTAACCTTGCGCTTCACCTTGTCCGACTTGCGCTTGGCACTCTTTTCCTTGCGTCGGACGGGATTTCCACGGCCCCGATGACCACCGCCGCTTTTGGGAAGTGCATGGCCGTCAATCGTCAGCATCTCTAATTCGACACCACCTGTTTGCGGCGTGGCAGAGGCCAGTTTGACCGTGACGCGCTGGCCAAGACCAATCTTCACACCCGTATCAGACCCCGTCAGTGTCGAGCTGTCTGCGTCAAAATCAAAGTACTCACGCCCCAATGTACGTACGGGAATCAAACCATCCGCACCCGTTGCGTCCAGTTTGACGAAGACACCAAACTTAACGACGCCACTAATACGACCACCCAGTTTTTCGCCGACATATTCGCTGAGGAACGCCGCCAGATAGCGATCCGTGGTGTCGCGTTCAGCAACCATAGACCGACGCTCTGTCTGGGAAATATGCTCGCCCGTTTGTTGCAGAGTGTCTGCATCCGCTTGGGTCAAGCCATCCTTGCCCCAACCATGCGCCGTCACCAGCGCGCGGTGGACAATCAAATCAGCGTAGCGGCGAATGGGCGACGTAAAATGACCGTAATTGCGCAGGGCCAGACCAAAGTGTCCGAAGTTTTCAGGCGAATAGTAGGCCTGCGTCATGCTCCGCAAAGTTGAAATGTTGATTAACTCCGCCTCATCCGTGTTCGCCGCTTGCTTTAGCAATTGGTTCAGATGTCGTGTTTGCAGAACCTGTCCTTTCGCCAACGTAAGACCCGCGGTTTGCGCCGTCTCGCGTAAGGCGTTCAGCTTTTCCATGCTCGGTTCTTCATGCACACGGAACAGCAAAGGTTGTTTTTTGGCGATCAACGTCTCGGCCGCGCAAACGTTTGCGAGGACCATGAATTCTTCGATCAAGCGATGTGCATCAAAGCGTTCGGAAAACGCAACAGACGTGACTTTGCCATCCTCGTCCAGAATGATTTTACGCTCTGGCAGATCCAATTCCAAAGGCTGTCGTACACTGCGCGCCGTCTTCAACGCCGCGTAGGCCGCATAAAGCGGACGCAGAACGGAACTCACCAAAGGCGCGGTCTTGTCGTTCGGATTACCGTCCATCGCTTGCTGAACTTCGGTGTAATTCAACGACGCTGGAGATTTCATCAAGCCACGCAGGAATTCATGCGATAGCTTCGTACCTTCAGAATCGATGACGATCCGAACGGCCAAACACGCGCGCTCAACACCCTCGTGAAGCGAACACAAATCTCCCGACAAACGATCAGGCAGCATCGGCACAACACGATCAGGGAAGTAGCTGGAATTACCACGCTTGCGTGCCTCTTCATCCAACTCTGAGCCGGGTAAAACGTAATGCGCAACGTCCGCAATCGCGACCCAAAGGACGTGACCCCCCTTGTTACTTGGATCAGTATCCGCCTCTGCATAGCACGCGTCGTCGTGGTCACGCGCATCTGCAGGGTCGATTGTGACCAAAGGAACGTCGCGCAGGTCGGTGCGCCCCTTTAGGCCAGCAGGCTTTTTGGCGTCCGCCTCTGCAATCACCTCGTCAGGGAAATGATCAGGGATACCATGCTGATGGATCGCAATAAGCGAAACAGCTTTGGGCGCAGTCGGATCACCAAGGCGTGTCACAATGCGCGCGCGCGGCAGACCCATGCGTGACTTTGGCCCGCTCAATTCTGCCTCGACCAGTTCGCCCTCTTTCGCGCCAGCGGTCGCGCCAGCAGGCACTTGCCATACTTTGCTAGATCCTTTGTCGATGGGCAGAATGCGCCCACCTTCATGACCAATGCGGAACACACCCAGAATGCGTTCGGGGTTCTCGCCAATGTGGCGGATCAGACGGCCCTCGTAAAAATTGCCCTCACCCTTGATCTTGGAGACGCGCGCTAGGATGCGTTCGCCAGCGCCCAGCGCTTTGTCCGTATTTTTCAGGACCATCAAGATTTGCGGTTCAGGCCCCGTGCCGTCCCATTCCAACGCTTTAGCAACCAAATCGCCATCAGCGTCAGGACCTACGATTTCCAGAACACTGACAGGGGGCAGGTTATCTGGATCGCGAAACGTCTTCTTACGCTTTTGCAGATGGCCCTCGGCCTCCAGCTCTTTCAAGATACGCTTTAAATCGATGCGCGCAGCACCCTTGATCCCGAACGCCTTGGCGATATCGCGCTTGGCAGCTTGGGTTGGGTTGTCAGTGATCCATTGTAGGATCGCGGCTTTTGTCGGAATTTTGCTCATGCGACGGGCCTACACGCATATGCGTACGAACTAAACGCAATTTTAACGCACAGGTAGCCCGTCGATAAAGGTATCAATTGCTTTGATCCGATTTTCATGGCTCGGGTGGCTCGACATCCACTGGATATCGTCACCCATCATGTCTGATAGCTCCTCGAAGAGCTGTTTCAGACCACCGGGATCATAACCGGCACGGTGCGATAAGGTCAGCCCGAATTCATCCGCTGACGTTTCTTGTTTACGCCCGTAGGACAACGCCAATAATGCGTTCCCCTCAAGCAAAAGGTCTTCCATCAAAGGCCCCGTGTCACCCGCCAAAAGGGCGACAAGAATATAGGCGCCCAGCGAACGATACAGACGTCGTAGGCCATGCTCTTCGACCACATGGCCAATCTCATGACCTAAGATGCCCGCTATGACGTTTTCATTCGCAAAACTGCGGATCAGATCATCCGTCATCACCATCGTGCCACTTGGCAATGCAAAGGCATTTGGACCAACAGAAGGCATATCGCGGAACAGCAATGTGAAGTCACGCGCGTTGCGTTCCTCTTCAGGCAGCACCGCAATGACACGTTCATAGATCACACGCGCGCGGTCTTTTTCAGCCTCGTTCAAGCGGCTTGGTTCAGCCATCACATAGTCAATCGTCTGCAACGTACCGCGATCAATTTGTTCAACGACCACAGCAGGTGTCATCGCCACAGCCATCGCTGCAAGAATGTCCAATCCATACCGCCACAACAGATAGGCACCCGCCAAACACGCGAAGGTAAATCCAATCAGATGCGGCCCGAACCGTTCCAAACGATGCAACCGCGCGCCGCGGCTGTTGCCATCAAGTTGCGCAAACCCAGCGTGATCGGAGGTTTCAAAAACCGTTCCATCTGCAAAAGTTAACTTGCGCGGCGTCCTGCCCAAGGCTGCATCAATCTGCACCTCGCTGACAGGGCTGCGCGCAAGCTCTTCTTCGTCTGTCGCAATGATGCGGACCCACGCTAAGCCGTCGTGTTGTGCACTGTCCAAGCGCGCATCTGTGCGACGCGAAGACCCTCGCAGATAAACATAACCCGTTAGTGAAAATGGATCCGACATCACGCGTTCCTAGATCGGCAAACCAACATCAATGCCCTCAATATCAGCATAGGCATCCCCAAGTGCGGATGTTGCTTCTTGCTGCACACCAATGAACTCGTCAAGCGAACTACCAAGTTCGACACCTGTATGATCCGCCAAATACCGCGCCGTTCGAATTTGTGCCCAAGGCAACATCAGCCCAAGCGTACACACGACCACAACTAGATTTGACACGGCAATCCAGAACAACTGAAGCGCGCTCACGTTTGAACGCAGGCGATGACCGCCTTGCAAGAAGGTGCCATTGTAGACTGCGTTGCGTGTAAGCGCTTGGTAGATCACACCCGCCGGAATGAACCCAAGGAAGAACACAAAATAGAACGCTGCGATGACCGCAATCGCACTCGCTGGATCGTTTTCAAGCGCCATTGTCGCTTCACCAAATGCGGTCAGGCTAAGTCCAGTTGTCAGCGCTGCGATTGCAAAGACTGCGACAATCCAAAGCAAGGCCAAACCAGCGGCTTTGTAAAACGCACCGATTGGCGCACTCATACCAAATTCTGCTGTGCCCAAGCGGTGATTATCAATGGAAAAGCGCTTCATGGCGCGATCAAGGATCGGGAAAGTTGTATAGAGGGTCAGCAAGCATAGGATCGGATAAATAAAGAAGACCTTGAAGGCCTCCCAGTAGGTTCCAACAAAATTGAAACGCACATTAGAAAAGCTAGAAAGACGCGCGTTGAACATCATCGCGCGGGTCAGCAACCAAGGGTAAAAGATCACGAGTGCAATCAAGAGAATGATGCCAAGGATCGGCATTAGCGCGACGACGATCTGAAAAACAACCACCGCCGCAATAACGATCAAACGTCCCTTCAAAATCTGTCCACCGGTTGCGTGGTAGTCAAAATTGCGACCATCGACATGGGTGTTTCCGTAGAAATATTTCTTGGTGCGTGCTTTGGCCCAGGCTGAATAGATACCAATCGTGACAATCGACAAAAGCAGATTGACGATCCAAACACCGAACCATTCTTTGGCGTTGCCTGTAAATTTAAATTGATGGGAACTACTTGTTTGCTCCAAAGACATGGGAGACTCCAATTATTATTTTTATAATATTTCAAGTGAAAGCGCATTTGAAATTCACTGCAACCCACAGGCTACAATAATTTCAGGTCCTTTACAGTGTCAACATCCCGTAAAGTTGCCACATGGGCGATCGTAACATCCCCCAAACTGCGCGCGCTATCCGCGAGGGCATGTTCCGAGGACCAGCGTACGTTCTGCAAAATGCTGGGGTGTGGTGGACGCGCGCGCTTCATTCCAATCAGCCAATACCCCCCGTCAGGCGCAGGGCCAAAGACGGCTTCGTGATTGCCCAGCGCGCGAAACGCTTCGGCGATGCGGGGGCGCGTGATGTCGGGAATATCACCCCCAATGATGCAAACAGGGCCAGCTGGTAGCCAGTGCAACAAGCGCGCCATGCGTTGTCCAAGGTCACCGCGCCTTTGTGCAACGCGTGGGAAATGGGCAGGCCAAATGCGGCTGTTCAGACCCTCAACATCTGGCGCGACCGCAAGCACGGTTTGCCAACGCGGGTCTTCGATACGGCGCAATAACGCGCGGGTTTGATGACGAAACCACCAAGCGGAATTGGTCAATCCAATGTCGCGCCCCAGACGTGTTTTCACACAACCCGGGCGGGGTTCTTTGAGCATAATAACCAGCTTGGGCCTCACCAGATCATTTCCATATTTCGATGGTCGATCCCTGCGTCATCAAACACGTCCCCAAACGCGACAAAGCCAAGCTTTTCGTAAAAGCCCAGCGCATCCAATTGCGCGCCCAGAACGCAGCGTTTGAAATCGTTAGCACGCGCCCATTCGATGCACGCAATCATCAGCGCGTGTCCTTGGTGTGTGCCACGCGCGTCTTTCAGCACGCAAACGCGTCCAATCTTGGCGGTATCGCCCTTCAGCAAGATGCGCGCTGTCCCAACAGGCTTGCCATCTAGGTCCGCAAGAAAATGGACCGCGTCGCCGTCGGCACCATCGACTTCGTCGGATTGGCTGACGCCTTGTTCATCCGTGAACACGCTTGCACGCAAGGATTGGCATAGCGCGATGTCATGTGTGCGGGAAACGCTCATGCAAAGTAGTCTTTCAGAATACGTGTGTAGATGCTTTTGAGTTGTGTGATTTGCTCAATCGGAACGTTTTCATCAACTTGATGCATGGTTTTTCCAACGAGGCCGAATTCGACCACAGGACAGTGATCTTTGACAAAGCGCGCATCAGACGTGCCGCCCGTCGTGGACATTTCAGGGGTGATGCCTGTCTCTGCCTTAACTGATTTCGCGATCAGATCAGACAGCGCACCGGGGGGCGTTACAAAACTTTCGCCAGAAATTTTGATCTTCATCTCAACAGGTGTGCCGCACTCTTTGGCAACTTTATCGGCTTCTTCGCGCAACCAATCGCTAAGACTTGCACCAGAATGTGTATCGTTAAACCGAATATTCACCGCCGCGCGGCATTGCGCAGGAATCACGTTTGTCGCGGGGTTGCCTGTATCAATCGTGACGATTGCCAAAGTCGAGGCATCAAAGTGATCCGTACCTTGATCAAGCTCGTGTGACGCAAGGCGATCCATCAAACGCGCTATGGCTGGCAAAGGGTTCTTTGCTCGATGCGGATAAGCAGAATGACCCTGCTTGCCGTTCACTTCGATCCAAGCCGTCATGGAACCGCGACGGCCAATTTTCATCATCTCGCCCATCTCATTCGGACAGGTCGGTTCGCCCACCAAGCACACGCTCATCTGTTCGTTCTCACGCGTCATGTAATCCAAAAGCGCAGTCGTCCCATCCAGCGCATCGGCTTCTTCATCCCCCGTAATCGCTAGGATCACTGCGCCCTCGGGCGGCGTATCACGTACGAAATCAACGGCTGCAGCGGCAAAAGCTGCAACGCCAGATTTCATATCCGTCGTGCCACGCCCATACATAATGCCATCCACGATATCGGCGCTAAAGGGACCATGAGTCCACACGCCCTCATCCCCGACAGGGACAACATCCGTGTGACCATTAAAGCCAAATGTCTTGGCCACGCCCTTTTCACCCCAACGCGCAAAGAGATTTGCAATACCACCGCGATCAACGCGTGTGCACTCAAACCCAGCCTCTGACAATAATTTTTCAAGCAAAACCAGCGCGCCGCCCTCAGCAGGGGTCACAGACGCACATCGCACCAAGTCAGCCGTTAATTGAATGGGATCGGTAGATGTCATCACAATATCCTATCGCGCTATGTGGTTGGCCCCATTGCTAATACTGGGCGCGCGATGATGCAACGCGCCGACACGAATGTGACCAAAATGGGACGCTACCCTAAGGTACATCCGCAGATTGCTATCAAAACAGTTTCGATCTGACACAGGCTAGT
>NZ_JABBAM010000093.1 GCF_018607965.1 Planktotalea sp. | reverse complement strand
GGTCTACGGCTCACTCGATCAGTCGAATTAGTGAGGTATTACAATGCTTTGGGTGATTAAGTGGTGCCCAGAAGAGGACGTCGAACTTTCAGTATTTATATTTAATTACAGGTATTTATTTTGGTTCTAAAATATAAAAGCGGTCCTGAAAACGGTCCTGATTTTGGAGCTTACACTTCATGAGGTCTGCTATGCGGACACAGCCAACCTAGGTGGACAGTTATCCAACTTCTACTTTTTCCAAGCTGCGTGTGCAGAGAAGAATTACCTGTTCGGGACGCTACTATTCAATGCGACTCTTGTTTCCGGGAACGTGTCTACGGCCGCCTGCAATTCGGAGTGCTCTTTTGCATAGTCCCGAATGCTGATCCCGTTGCGGGCCGCGTCTGCGGCTTGGCGCAGGGCAATTACGCCAGCGGCTGCGCCGTTTGGGTGACTTAGGATGCCGCCGCCTGCACAGTAGATGAAGTCGTCATTGCCCAGCAAGGCGCGCGCAGGATCAATCTGCCAGACCGTTTGACCTGAGGAATAGACGGGCATTGCCAGATGTGCAGGGCCGCCTTCAGTAATTGGCTTTTGAACCGAGGTTGCCGATTGCGCGATCACATCATCAGTTTCGGTAAATTTGTTTGCCAGACCGTTCACGTGCAGGTGGTCCGCGCCCGCAAGGCGCCAGAGCTTTTGCATTACCGGAAAGCTGATCCCGATATTAGACGAGCGGGAATAGATCCCCCAACCCGCACGGTGTCCGTGAATTGTCATCTGGCTACGATTGCGCAAGGCGCGCAGGCCAGTTAAGCCGACAGAATTGATGCAGACCATCGCGCATGTACCGCCATGCGCCTCAAGAAGCTCCAGATTGTGCCACATCTGGTCAATTTCGTCGGTGAGATTGAAGGCATACATAACCCGTTTGCCCGTCTTGTTGGTATGAGCGTTGAGCACTCGGGACACCTCTTTGACGCGTTCGTCGAACGGGCAATGGGGGCCATTGGCCTGTAATTCGTCGTCTTTGATAAAGTCGATCCCAGCTTCAACCAGCGTTTGCACAAGGCCGGCGGTTTCCGAAGGGTTCATGCCAACGCTGGGCTTGATTATAGTTCCGATGATTGGCCCTTGATGCCCTCCCATGAAGTTCCGCGTGCCCGTTGCCCCAAACTGTGGGCCGGGATGCTCCATGGCGAAAGCGCTTGGCAGGTTCATATCAACAAGGCGAATGGCCGAGAGTTCGGCTAGTTCAAACAGGTTGCCCGCCAGCGTGGACATAAGCGTTGGTAGGGAAGTTCCGAAATTGTCCAAGGACCAGCTGACGGTTACCAAGCCGCTTTCGTAACTGTTGCCAGCCTTGCGGCTGGGCAAAGACGGAGTCGCACGGCTGCCCGTGATCTCGATCCGTTCGATCCGAGCGGCAGAGCGTGCGCGTAATTCGTCTGTTTCGGCGGCCAGCCTTGTGAAAGTACCAGTGGATTGCTCTCCGGCAAGGACTTCTGCAGCGCGGGCAACGCCGACAGGCGATTCAATATCATAGGTTGCGGTGATGCGGTTCATTGGGGTCCTCCTCCGTTTCTGATCCAGCCAAAATAGTCATGGCTGCCCATCTGGCCGCCTTTAAGTGCAAGCTGCAGGCCGTCCATCGGCCCTTCAGCATGAGCTTGAAATAGCGCTGCACCTGGAATTGTCGGTGCCAGCGCCGTGAGGGCATAGATGCCCAGCTGACGCGTCGCATGGCCCGAGGTGTCTCCGCCCGAGACCACAGCGCGGCGCACCCCGCTTTCCGTCAACGTTTGGTGCAGAATGTATCCCAGTGCTTCGCCTGTCTGTTGGTTGGCTGCTGCGATATCTTCTGATGCGGCGGCTTTGAATGCCTCGACGGTTGGATCATCAGGGCCTTCGGCGGTATAGACGAGAGGGTCGCGCCCTTGGCTGATGACCTCCAGACAGGCTGCAACCGTACGGGCGACCTCTTCGTCGAGAGCTTCCTGACTTCGGCAGACGCAGGTTGCATCAAATGCAATACCCGCGAAGCCGTTGTTCTTTGCCCAGGCAATTTGATCTGCGGTGGTGGGCGAGACGGAACCTGACACAACGACCATCCGGTCCGCCGGTCCGATCCCTTGTGGCGTGGCAACCTTGGCGATCTGCCCCGTATGCTGCCAGTGATGCACGAGGGCATACTCGACGCCTTGAGAGCCAACGACAAACGGGTTGGCCGCGCGCCCGTCCCAGAGCATACGGCCTATAACTGATTCAGTTCTGTCGTCCATGCAATCGAGTGTTACCACATCGATTCGGTCAGGGTTGGCCGCTGTCTTTGGTAGCTGCGCTCCTGCGAACAAATCTTCCAGCGTCAGGCACCGAGTAATGACTTTTTTCGACTGTAAAGCGATATGTTTGGCCACGTCGGATTCAGTCATGGGTGTGACCGGGTGGCGCGACATCACAGGGTGTCGATCAAGTCGGCATACAGCGTCACCAAAGCCCGCAAACAGATGCCCGAAAGACTGGTA
>NZ_JABBAM010000113.1 GCF_018607965.1 Planktotalea sp. | reverse complement strand
GTATCTCGTTTAGCTGTAAATGTGCTGACTGCGCTTGTTTCCGCGCACTTTAGTTTCTGCCTTACCGCCCTCTGATCCTCGGATCCAGCGCATCACGTAAACCGTCGCCCAAGTAGTTCACCGACAGAACTGTCAATGAAATCGCGATGCCGGGCAATACAACCCGCTCGGGGTATTCTGTCATGCGGGGCACGCTATCTGCCAGCATCTTACCCCATGTGGGGAAGTCGGAGGGGAAGCCGACGCCTAGGAAGGACAGCGCGCTTTCTGTGATGATGGCGGTCGCGAGGCCAAGCGTGGCGGAGACCATGATGGGGGACATGATGTTGGGCAGCAAATGGCGCGTGATGATCTTGGCGGGTGTGGTGCCGATCGAGCGGGCGGCAAGGATGAACTCGCGCTCTTTCAGGGCCAATATTTCGCCGCGCACGATGCGGGCTGTTTGCATCCAAGACGTGATCGCGATGATGCCGACGATTAGCACGAACATGCCGCCCTCTGGGCCGTAGGCGGCGCGCAAGGGTTGGCGGAACAGGGTAACTGCTACCAGTAGCAAGGGAAGCAGTGGCAAGGACAGCACGAGGTCTGTGAAGCGCATCAGGATGCCGTCGAGGCGTTTGAAATAGCCTGACAGCACGCCGACAAGTGTGCCAAGGAACAGCGCAAGGACCATCGCGGCCCAGCCAACCGCAAGCGATGTGCGACCGCCCTTGATCATGTTGGCGAGCATATCGCGGCCCAAGTTGTCTGTGCCAAGGGGACGGTTCCACGCGACCTTCGCGCTGCCATCCCAGAGCCATGTGTAGATCGGGCGCACGTCTTTGTTGCGGATATCCAGTTTTTGCGGATCAAGTGACCAAATGTAGGGCCCAAAGAGAACGAAGAGGGTGATGAAAATGAGGAACCCGCCGCCGAACAGCGCGCCCTTGTGTTTGCGGAACTGATCCCACACGTCTTTCCACTGGCTGCGGGGGGGCTTGGACGGTTCTTTGTCTTTTAGCGCTGCGATTGCGTCAACTTGCGTGGCTGCATCAGTCATAGCGGATCCTCGGATCAAGGACGCCGTAGAGGATATCGGCAATCAGATTGAAGAGTACGATCAGGATCGCGAAGATGAAGGTCAGCGTTAGAACCATCGGGATGTCGTTGGCAAAAAGCGCGGTCAGCAAGAGCTGGCCAATGCCATTCACCTTGAACACGTTCTCGGTAATGATCGCGCCGCCAAAGATGGCGGGCATTCCAAGTGCAATGACGGTGACCACGGGGATCATTGAGTTGCGCAGCACGTGGACCATGACGACTACCGCTTCGGATAGGCCCTTGGCACGGGCGGTGCGCACGTAGTCTTGGTTCAGGTTTTCCAACATAGAGGCGCGCATGTAGCGGCTGATCTGCGCCGTTGTTTGCAGCGCCAGCACCATGACTGGCATGATCATCTGCAAGAACTGGACTTTGAAGCTGGCCCAGTCTGTGACGACGTGGGTGGTGTCATAGATCGATGGGAACCAGCCCAGTTGCACAGAGAAGAGCACGATCAGCAGGGGACCGGTAAAGAACGGCGGGATCGAGAAGCCGATCATGGAGACGAATGTACCGGCTTGATCGAAGACTGAATACTGACGGTAGGCGGAGTAGACACCGATAGGCAGGGCGATCAGGATGCCAACGATATAGGCCATGCCAACAACCCAAAGCGTTTGCGGCATACGCTGTACGACAATATCCATAACGGGGCTGCGTGTCTGCCAAGAGATAACGCGCTGCACGCCCTCTGTGTAGGACGTGCCAACCATCCAATCCCAGTACACCATCGGTTCGACAATGAAGAACTGGTAGAGCCATTTAAAGTAGCGGATGTGGGAGGGCTGACCAAGGCCAAGCGCTTCGCGCATCTTTTCTTTGACTTCAGGGGGGACGGTTAGGGGAACCTGCGCCATTGGATCACCGGGGGCGAGTTCCATCAGCAAGAAGATCACGAGGCTGATAAAGAGCAACGTCGGAACAGAGAGGATCAGACGTCTAATGGCGAATGTCAGCATGGGGATCCAGACTTGAAGATCGGGTTGGTTAGCGAACGCTCCGAGATGTGTAGGGGCGGTGGCAAACAAACCAAAGAGGGAAGAGGGGAGATGCGCCCTGCCAATCGAAAGAGGGGCAGGGCGCGAGAGCGATTAAAGTCGCTTACTTTACACGGTGCCAATCTGCAACGTTCCAAAGCTCGGAGTCCCAAACGTTCAGAACAACGCCACCAAGTGAGTTAGCGTGCGCAGACACACGTGCACGGTTCACAAGTGGAACGATCGTGTTTGTGTCTTTTGTTACCATATCGTTCATCTTACGCGCGATTTCGCCACGCTTGTCGATGTCACCCGTACGGCCAAGTTCGTCGATCAGCTCGTCATATGCGGGATCGCAGAAACGGTTGATGTTCTCACCCTGCCACTGGCTGGATGGCTTTGGCTCTGCACCACAACGGTACGCGGCAAGGTACTGCTGCGGGTCTGTGCCGTTGAAGGTGTTGGCATACATTTCCACGT
>NZ_JABBAM010000111.1 GCF_018607965.1 Planktotalea sp. | reverse complement strand
TGCGACCTTCCGTCCCCCAGACGGACGCGCTACCAGACTGCGCCATAGCCCGACGCTTGATAGGGCGGTGTTTAATGGAAATGCGTGCAAGGGCAAGTCCAAAGTGCGCCTCTAGTGACTTTGCATCCGATCACGCAGTGCGCGAAGTTCTACAAGCTGCTGCAAGAGCTGGTTTGCGATCTCGGGCGCGATCTTGCGTGCACTGGGAAGTGCGGCAAGAACACCGGCTGGCGCGGAATAGCTGTCGAGTTCTGGTGCGATCTTGGCAATTGCTGGAAGGTCAATGTGAACGCGCGCAGGTGCTGTTTCGGGCGTGGCATCGACAATTGGCTTCGGCGTCAGCTCAACGGACTTTTCAGTGGCGTCCGACATTTGCGTCGTTGCTGCAGATGTTTCTATCTCGCCCTGCGGTTCCGTGTTCTCTTTGCGGTGCGCAAACATCGGTTGCGGTTCGGTTGGCGCAGCAGGTGCCACCGGAGTGGCGCGCGCGATCTCAGGCTCGGGTCTGGGCGCGCCTTCTTGAGTACTGTCTGTGTTTACAGGTTCGACAGGCTTGAAGTGTGCGGTTGGATTAATAGTCAGCTTTTCCGGCTTGAGCGTAGGCGCAGAGTTTGGCGTGTCAGATTCTGCGCTTGCGACCTCTTGTGCTGGTTCAGTCTCAGACGCAGTAGGCGGGTTCGGGGAACGGCGCAGGAACGCAGGGAGTGCGTCGCTGCCAAAGGCAGGGCTGTCGCCTGAACGATCAAGGGGTGCGGGTTCTTCCTCGGGCGCTTGCACGGCGTCGGGCGCTGTCGTCGTAGACGGATCGTCCGCTACTGCGACGTCTTGCGCTGCTTCATTTTGAATTGATTCTTCTTGTTTTGGTTCACTTGGGGTAGTTGGTGCTGCCTCTTGAACAGGCTTGGCTGCAACTGAATCCGGTGCAGGAGTTGGTTCTTGATTATGTTCACTTCTGCTTGGGAAACTGAGGACTTTAGCCGGTTCTTCGATCGCTGGCTCAGGCTGTGCATCTGGCTCATACGCGGCCTCCGCAATCTGACTTTCTTCGATCAAATCCTCATCCAAAGGCTGTGAAAGGTCTGCAACGTGCTTAACGCCATGTTCGCGCAATAGTTTCTGCGCACCTTTGATCGTAAGGCCGTCATCGTGCAGTAATTTTTTGATCCCACCCAATAAACGCATATCAGCGGGGCGGTAATAGCGGCGTCCACCTGCACGTTTCACAGGTTTGACTTGGGTGAACTTGCTCTCCCAAAACCGCAAAACATGCGCGGGGGTCTCAAGCCATTCGGCAACTTCACTAATCGTACGGAACGCGTCCTTGGATTTAGGCATCGTCGGACTGCTCCTGCTTTAGCTCTTGTTGCCGTCTGCGACACGGTCTTTCATCAAGTGGGACGGGCGGAACGTCAAAACACGGCGTGGATTGATTGTAACCTCTTGACCCGTCTTTGGATTGCGGCCAACGCGGGCCGCTTTGTCGCGCACACTGAATGTGCCGAAAGACGAAATTTTTACTTGTTCACCAGCGACCAAAGCATCGGAGAGATGCGTTAGTATGTTCTCTACCAAGTCAGCAGATTCATTACGTGACAGACCAACTTCGCGAAACACCGCTTCGCTTAGATCCATACGCGTTAAAGTCTTTTCAGTCATATGCGCCCCCCAAGGCTATTGAACCACCTTAGAACCAACCGGAAAAACGAGTCAAGTCTGACATGTTGGAATTGGAGGGAAAGGCCCAATTATCAGGGGTTTACCAGCGTAAAACGACTGCGCCCCAAGCGAGGCCACCGCCAATTGCTTCTGTCACAATCAAATTACCTTGCTTGATCTTGCCTTGAGCTTTGCCAACCGAAAGCGCGAGAGGGATCGATGCCGCAGAGGTGTTTCCGTGATATTGAACCGTCACGATCACATTCTCCATCGGCACGTTCATCTTTTTGGCAGTGCCTTTGATGATGCGAATATTGGCCTGATGGGGAACAACCCAATCGACGTCCTCGGACGTGATATTTGCTTTATCCATTGCCGTGTGCGCTGTTGCGGCCAGCTTTTCGACAGCGTGGCGGAAGACTTCTTTGCCCTCCATGCGCAAATAACCAGTGGTTTTGGTCGACACGCCACCATCGACGTAAAGGATATCGCGGTAGGTGCCGTCTGAATTCAGGTCCGTCGATAGGACACCGCGATCAGCAGATGTTCCGTCACCCGTCGCGGCCTCTAGGATCAGCGCGCCTGCGCCATCCCCGAACAACACACATGTCCCGCGATCGGTCCAATCCATAATGCTGCTGAAAGTTTCTGCGCCAATCACCATGACGCGCTTGGCTGTGCCTGCAACGATCAACGCATGGGCGTTTGCAAGAGCAAAGATAAATCCTGCGCAAACGGCTTGGACGTCAAACGCAAATCCGCCTTTCATGCCAATCCGGTGCTGCACCATGGTTGCTGCAGAAGGAAATGTTAGATCAGGGGTCGAGGTGGCGACGATCAAGGCGTCCAAATCACTTGCCTCAAGACCCGCATCCGCAAGGGCGGCGCGCGCAGCATGGGCGGCAAGGTGGGATGTGTTTTCGTCCTCAGCAGCGAAATGACGGCGTTCGATACCTGAGCGCGATACGATCCAATCGCTGGAGGTTTCTAAAGTTTTTTCGAAATGTTCATTTGGAACAACGTTCTTCGGCAGATAATGCCCAACCCCTTTGATTTGCGCACGTATCATTTGGAAGGGCTCTCCTCGGCGATGCTTTTAGCAGCGGCCTGTGTGCTGGCTGCAATACGTTTCGCCAGTCTGTCCGAAAATCCAGACTGTGCAAGGCGAAATGCAAGATTTATCGCGGCGTCAACACCAGTGGCATCCGCAGCGCCATGTGATTTTACAACTGTACCGTTCAAACCAAGGAACACACCGCCGTTGACGCGACGCGGATCGATGCGCTTTTGCAGACGTTTCATTGAGGTAAGTGCCAAAAGGCCGGCCAGTTTAGAAAGCAGCGAATAGTTGAAAGCTTCCTTCAGTCGATCCCCGATCAGGCTGGCCGTGCCTTCACCCGTTTTAAGTGCAACATTGCCGGTGAACCCATCTGTGACTATGACATCTGCGCGATCGCCTGGGATGTCGCCGCCCTCTACAAAACCAACGAATTCGAAACCGGTAGCCTCTGCTTGGCCCTCGATCAACTCACTGGCGTCATGTAGTTCTGTGCGACCTTTGTGTTCTTCGGTGCCCACGTTCAACAGCCCAACCCGGGGGCGGTCGATGTTCAAACCGTTGCGGGCATAGGACACACCCATCAATGCGTATTGCAAAAGATCAGTAGCATCGGCGCGAATGTCTGCGCCCACGTCCAACATCACGTTGAACCCATGTACCGAACGAGACGGCCACAAAATACCGATTGCGGGGCGGTTCACACCGGGCAATTTGCGCAGGCGGATCATGCTCATCGCCATGAGCGCGCCTGTGTTGCCACACGACACACATGCCGCGGCGTCGCCACTGCGCACCGCCTCGACAGCAGACCACATGGATGTGTTCTTTCCTGTGCGCAGGGTTTGGCTGGGTTTGTCAGTCATCTTCACAACGTCAGGGACATCACGAATTTCACACTTTTCCAGCAACCCTTTGCGTTTGGCAAAGAGCGGGGTAATCGTTGCAGCAGGGCCGTGTACGATAAAGCCAAGGTCTGGATTCTTGCGCGCAGAACGAAAAATACCGGCGACAATAGCCGCCGGTCCTTGATCGCCGCCCATGGCGTCGATTGATAAAATGATACTCTTGTTCCCGGCTGCTGTCGGATCACCGAGTAGATCAGTGGACACAGTCATGGAACCTACCTCGCGGATAATTTATGCCGCGTCTTCGTCCAGATCGATCTCGTCAGCTTGTGCAACGATTTCTTTATCTGCGTAGTGACCGCAAGAGGGGCACACGTGATGTGGACGCTTCAGCTCACCACAGTTGGAACACTCATTAGGGTTCGCTGCAACGAGTGAGTCATGCGCACGACGGTTGTTGCGGCGCGATTTGGATACTTTGTTCTGCTGGACAGCCATGTCGCAACCTTTGACTTTTGGGGCCACTAAACTGGGCCGATGAATGGGTCTTGGTGGCACATATGCGAGGGTACGCCGCCTGTCCAACCCTAAATTCGTATGAGCGCGGGAAAATAGTCAAGAAAGGGTGTTGTGCAAGTGATTCTTTTGGCTTGTGATGTGTGAAGCGGCGAACGGGGTGCATGTTTAGTGGATGTCGCAGGTTTTCTGGCCTGTGCGCAGGGATTCTATGTTGTGGTTTGTTCTGCTTTTAACCGACAATTTTACGCAGTTCGGATTTGATCGGTCCATGTTTGAGCCAACGAGCGTAACACAGAGCGTCGAGCGTGCCCATGCCTACAAGAATCTGCGCCACATAGTGAGGCAATGGCGGGAAGGGGTGGATGTAAACGAAAGTGCGCATTGCGCATCAACCGAAGGGATGCAGGTTGAGCAAGCCCCACATGACGATGCTGAGAGATATGTCTGATCTTATCTCAGCGTTTTCCTTAACTCCTAGCCTCCAAGTTGGGTGCGCAAGGCTTGATATACAACGGCTGTTGCAGTGTTGGCCAAGTTTAGCGAGCGCACAAGCGAGCTGCGCATCGGCACGTTGAACACGCGATCATCCAACCCTTCTAGGATTTCAGGTGGCAGCCCTTTGGATTCGCAACCGAACACCAGATAGGCATCTTCTGGATAGTCCGGTTCAAACACACTTTGCGCGCCGTTCACTTCAAAAAAGAAGAGGCTGTCGCGTGGTGGCAGGCGGGTTTTGAGAAAGCTCTCCCAGGTGTCGTATTCGCTGAGCTGAACGTGTTTCCAATAATCAGTTCCCGCACGCTTTACCGACTTTTCGTCCAGCGAGAAACCCAAGGGGTGGATCAAGATCAGCTCAAGTTCCAGCGCCACACAGGTTCGCCCGATTGCACCTGTGTTGTAGGGGATTTCAGGCGTGACCAATACCATTTTCATTTGCGGTTTAGACATTGGATGCATGTGCTTTCTTTAAGGCGGATGGTGGACTGGACCAGTGTTTGAGCCCTGTGTTTGGATTGTGGTATCCCAACTAAAAGGGACTCTACAACGTCCAACTTTGACGGCTCACGATGCCACGTGCGCAAAAAGAAATTGCGCTACCTGATAATTCTGCGCCAGATGTGCAGGAACAGGGAGAGACCAATGTCAGATGCACCGCTCAAAGGGTGGAATCACAAGCCAAACGTACCTTTGCAGGTTTCGCCGTTTTTCACGTGGCCTTTGGTTCCCAAAAATATGCTGGCCTGGGTGTGGAATTCTTGGTTCTTGATCACTGAAAAGCTGATCATCCTAGGGCTGGCGTGCATTTCCCTTGCATGGTTCCAGCCGCCCTTGGAAGAAACCCGCACACTTGCGTTTGGCTGGATGTTCGAGCTGTGGGTGCGCAACATGGTGTTGATGAGTGCGGTTGCAGGGGGCTTGCACCTTTATTTCTACAGCTACTCTGCGCAAGGGGCAAAACTGAAATACGATCCGCGTCCGTTGATGAAGAACGGCAAGCAATTCACGTTGGGCGGACAAATCAGGGACAACATGTTCTGGACGCTCGGCAGTGGGGTCTTTTTCTGGACCGCTTATGAAGTCTTGATGTTTTGGTCCCTTGCCAACGGATATGCACGGATGCTGACATGGGCTGCGAACCCTGTTTGGTTCGTCGCACTCTTCTTCCTGATCCCGCTATGGGAGAGCTTTTATTTCTACTGGATCCACCGTTTTCTGCACATTCCGTTCCTCTACAAACACGTGCACGCGCTGCATCATCGAAATATCAATGTAGGGCCATGGTCGGGCCTGTCGATGCACCCTGTGGAACACATTATCTACCTTGGAACCGTGCTGATCCATTTCGTGATCGGCGCGCATCCGCTGCATATTCTGTTCCACATGCAATACTATACGCTGACCGCCGCAACGACGCATACGGGCTATGAAGGGCTGGTGTTCAAAGACGAGAACCGTCTTAAGCTGGGCACGTTCCATCACCAAATGCACCATCGGTATTTCGAATGTAACTACGGCTCGCTCGAGCTGCCGTGGGATAAGCTGTTTGGCTCGTTCCATGATGGCACAGCCGAGGCCGACGCGCGGATCAAAGAGCGGCGTAAGAAGATGATGGGCTAGGATGGCTGGAGCGGTTTGAGTGAGTAGTGGGTAACATATCAGGCGTAGTCGGATTTTCAGCATTACGTTTCTAAGTGTCGGCGGTGCAGGATTTTGTTGAAGTTTGCTGCAAGTTTTCAGAGGTCCGCTCCGATGACCCGTGCAGAAAGAGGTAGCTTGTGGCTAAATGGCTAATTATGATCTGCAATACAACGAGCCGCATTCGTAACTCAAATCTCTTTACAATGAGTGCGGATCCCTTGGTGGAACTTCTAAAGCTCTTTGAGGGAATATGGCCAGGTCCTCATTACCGGATCTTCGTGCGAAACGCAGTAAAAGCGCTCTGGGCTCGTTGCCATCATTGGCGATACTTCTTAACGCCTCACTGACGTCCATCACATAACACCCGTTACACAATGTTTGCGCTTTGTTAGGGTCGGAGCAGTCGCTTAAGATGTGGATTGAAGATCTCATGTGAGAGACTGACCACGCAACGCTACTTCTTGCCCGCGCCACCGCCAATCTCGACAATATTTTCGTGATCCACAAGGTTCCATGTCACGCCCTCGTTGCGATAGATCCGTTTGCCGAGGCGGGTGTAGAAGCCTACATCATAGGCCAAGCGTTCGCCGACGACAATGCAGCGAAACGTCTCTGTGCCAGTGTTGGTGATTGAATGGGCCGCGCCGCCTTTGCGGTAACCTATGAAATCACCCGCACCGATCTGGTGGGGGTTTTCGCCGATATAGGCCGTCGCGATGCCGCTTAGCACGTAGACGCATTCGTCCTCAAAATGGTGCATGTGGTGTTCTGTGCTGTCATGGCCCGGCTCGATTTCGATGATGTGAAAGCCGAAACCTGTGAGGCCGGTAAGATCACCGAGGGATTTGTTGATGCGGGCGGCGTTGTCATTCAGGAAATGGGTCTTTTGGAGCCCCTCCATGTCCTTGATGGCTTGGACAGGGATGAGGTAAGCGTCGTCGCTCATTCCTTGCCTTCCAGCTTGTCTTTGAACGCGGCTAGGCCCGCAAAGGGTTTCACGGTGTCGGCGTCCAGCGCGGTTTTGCCGGGCTCTGTAACATTCATCTCACCCAGTTCTGCGCCTTCAAGGCGGGGGTAGTCGGGAAGTTCCAGCGCCAGCGCCTCAGCCAGGACGCGCCATAGATCGATCACATTTCCCAAAGGTTCCAGTGTGTCATCGTCCAAAACAGCAGTGCCACCGAATTCATCTTCTTCGGCCTCTTTCGCAAATTCAGGCATCTCGGCAACGAAACGGCGCACGATTGTGGCCTCTATCCGCGTGGTCACAGGTTCTAACGTAATCGTACAGGGCTGTACGGCGGTCGCGCCCAACTCGGCCTCTAGGACCCAATCATGTTTGCCTGCGGGGCTGAGGTTTCCCTTGAAACCCACCTTGCGCAGGCCGTCGAGGTCCAAATCACCCTTTAAAGCCTGTAATTGAGCCTGATCAGGGCGTAGTTCAAACTTGGACAGTTTACGGCGTCCGAGGGCGCTTGTTTCTAGTACAAACTCTGGAAACGGATGCGTGTCTTCCATGGTGGAAATTTTCCTTTCTTGAACGTCGGGCGTTCGTGTCGTATTTCCGATACCAAGGCAGAGTAGGCCAAGACAAGAGGGAACCTCTATGCGAGCAGCAGGTAGAGTATTTAAATTCGGCACAGCAGTGTTGTTGTGCACGTCGTTAGCCGCTTGTGCGGCAACGTTTAGAAACCACGGCTATGTTCCAAATGAAGAGGACCTTGCGCAGGTTTCCGTGGGTTTGGATACGCGCGATACGGTTGCTGACATCGTCGGGGCACCATCCTCCGCTGGTGTGTTGAACGACAGTGGATATTACTATGTGCGCAGCCGCGTGAAGCACTTTGCATGGCAAAAGCCGCAAGTGATTGAGCGCCAAGTGGTTGCTATCAGCTTTAACCAAGTTGGCATTGTGGAAAATATAGGGCGCTATGGGTTGGAAGATGGTAAAGTTGTACCGCTTGCACGTCGCGTCACGCGCAATGGGCAGGACGTCAACTTTATCAAGAAGATATTGTCGAACGTTGGAGGCTTCTCCGCGTCCGATATCCTGAATTAAACCACGGACCGCCCTTTGATCACTGAAAGGGCGGCGTGCTTTTGACCTTCGCCTAGACTTTAAGTTGGGACGCCGCGCGTGCGAGCGCTTCGATGGCTTTCCAATCACGTGCATCAATCAAATCTTTTGGACAGACCCAGCTGCCGCCTGCACAGATCGTGTTGGACAGGCCCAGATAGACCTCGGCATTCTTTGGGCTCACACCACCTGTTGGACAGAAACGCACCTGTGGAATGGGGGATCCTATTGCTTTTAGGGCTGCGGCCCCGCCAGCGGCTTCGGCAGGAAAGAATTTCTGCACGGTATAGCCGCGTTCTAGCAAGCGCATCGATTCAGACGCGGTCGCCGCACCCGGAAGCAAGTGCAGGTCCGCTGCTTCGCATGCATCTAGCAAAATATCAGTCGCACCGGGGGACACGCCGAACCGCGCGCCAGCTGCTTTGGCCGCGCTAACATCGGCGGGTGTCAGTAGGGTGCCTGCGCCAACAACGCCGCCCTCAACCTTTGCCATCTCTGCAATGACCTCTAGTGCCGCGTCTGTACGAAGTGTCACCTCTAGCGCGGGTAATCCGCCTGCAACCAACGCACGGGCCAAGTCTTGTGCGATTGATGCGTCCTCAACGACCAAAACAGGGACGATTGGGGCCATTTGGCAGATTTCCAACGCGCGTGCGCTAGCTTCGAATGGAGTAATCATGTGTGGAGTTCCTTAGTTATACAACGACGCCAGCACCGGTGTCGGCAGTACCAACTTTCTGGCGGAAGACGTCAAACAGTTCACGACCCACACCATTGCCGTTGTGGCTAAGGTCAGGTGTGGCGATAGGTCGATCGAGTGCGCCCTCGGTTAGGCATTCAAGTGTGCCTGTGGTAGCATCCACGCGGATGATATCCCCGTCTTGGATGCGCGACAACGGGCCACCTGCAGCCGCCTCTGGGCTAACATGGATGCACGACGGCACTTTGCCAGAAGCACCCGACATGCGACCGTCTGTCACCAAAGCGATCTTGTGACCGCGTTGCATTGTGACGGACATGGCAGGCGTGAGTCCGTGCAATTCGGGCATGCCATTGGCTTTTGGGCCTTGGAAGCGCACAACGATCACCAGATCAGAATTGAATTCACCAGCTTTGAACGCGGCTTTCACTTCGTCTTGGCTATGGAAGACACGCGCAGGTGCTTCGACGATCTGATTTGTCGGATCAACGGCAGAAACTTTCATCATGCCGTGGCCCAGATTGCCCATAAGTTGCTTCAGGCCACCGCTTTTCTGGAACGGATCGTTTGCGGGGCGCAGGATTTTGTCGTTCTGGCTCTCGCTTGCGCCTTTGCGGAAGATCAACGCACCAGCGTCCAAGGCGGGCTCATTCGCGTAATCGCCGAGACCACTGCCGTAAACGGTTGTGACATCTTCGTGCAGCAAGCCTGCATCCAGCAAACGGCCAATCATGTAGGGTAGTCCGCCCGCAGCGTGGAAGTGGTTCACATCCGCCAAACCGTTTGGATAGACTTTGGCCATCAAGGGCACAACAGATGAAATCGCATCGAAATCCTCAAGGCGTAGATCAACACCCGCTGCACGCGCCATTGCTGGAAGGTGTAAAACAAGGTTCGTTGAACCACCCGTGGCCATTAGGCCAACGATACCGTTCACAAAGGCGCGTTCGTCCAGAACATCGCACACAGGACGGAAATCATTGCCCAAGGAGGTGATAGACAGCACGCGCGCTGCGGCTTCGCGGGTGAGGGCGTCGCGCAGGGGCGTGTTTGGATTGACGAACGAGGCACCGGGCAAATGCAGGCCCATGAATTCCATCAACATTTGGTTCGAGTTGGCCGTGCCGTAAAATGTGCATGTGCCAGCAGAGTGATAAGAGGCCATTTCCGCCTTCATCAGCGCAGCGCGATCAACTTTGCCTTCGGTGAATTCGTTACGCACGCGGGCTTTTTCATCGTTCGGCAGGCCAGATTGCATCGGACCCGCAGGCACGAAGATGCCCGGGATGTAACCGAAGGTTGCAGCCGCGATAATCAACCCGGGAACGATCTTGTCACAGACACCAAGGTAGGCCGCCGCATCGAATGTGTTGTGAGACAATCCGATACCTGCCGCCAGTGCTATCACGTCGCGTGAGAACAAGGAGAGCTCCATGCCTGTCTGACCTTGGGTCACGCCATCACACATCGCAGGCACGCCGCCTGCGACTTGGGCCGTGGCACCCACCGCAAGGGCCGCTTCTTTCAAGATCGCAGGATAGCCTTCGAATGGCTGATGCGCTGAAAGCATGTCGTTATAGGATGTCAAAATGCCCAAGTTCGGTGCGGGCGTTTCTGCCAGAGTATGCTGTTGATCGCCCATAGCTGCATAAGCATGCGCTTGGTTGCCGCATGTTAGGTGCCCACGACGCGGACCTTCAGACGCAGCAGCGCGCATGTGTGCCATGTATTTGGAACGACGCTCTTGTGAGCGTTCCAAAATACGGTCTGTGGTCTCTTTGATGATGGGATGCAGGCTCATGGGCGTGTGTGTCCTAGGAATTTGTGTCGCGAAGTTGATCTTATTTTCCTGCTTAATAAAAGATGTTAGCGCTAACGTCGAGAGTGCAATTCAATTTGAACAGACTTTATTGTCGCAGGTTTTAGAGTTGTTGGATGTCCCTTTAGAAATAATAACAAATTGTAAATATCACGCTTGCGTCACGACGTTGCCCCATTTCCGCCTTGCTTGGATACCATCCCGTGGTTGTACAAAAGGCCAGAAGGTCAGGAGGACGTCATGAATAAGTTTCGTATAATAATGCTAACCCTTGCCGCGGTCACAGTATCCGCATGTTAGGGTCCACAGATTTCAAGCCGTAACGCAACGGGCCCATCCATTGATCCCGTTAGCGCCCTTTCCCAGCCAGCATTGGCTGTGGTAAAAGTGGACGCGGGCAATGTATTCATTCCTGATGTAAATATGCGCACGCATCACCGTCGATGTCACGCGTTCGCTGCAAGTGTCCGAGAAAAACACATACTACCCTAAAGGTGACATCATCTGGCGCGGTGATTTGTATGGTGACCGCTATGAGCAGGTCAAAGCGATCATAGCACAAAGCTCTGAAAACGCAGCAGCGACCCTGACAGGCAGCCGTCCCGTGCACATGCACATTCAAGTAACACGCTTCCACGCGTTGACAGAAAAAGCACGGTATTCAACAGGTGGTGTGCACAACATCAACTTCTTTGTGACTCTGCTTGACCCTGTAATAGGTGCGACGCTGCGCCCAGCTCGCTTGGTCGAATCCAGTCTTGATGCCCTGAAAGGCCAAGCTGCGATCCAAGCTGATCAACGCGGTGACACGCAAAAATTCCGCATCACCAGCTTTTTGACGCAGGTCTTGCAGGCCGATTTGACGCAGCCGAATGGCTATGATGACCAGAATTCAGGCTTCTTTGTTGCACTGAACCGCAACTGATCCTTTTCAGTCGCCCATGAAATCGCTAAGGGGACGCTATGAATGCGTCCCCTTTACCCGTCCTTCGCCTTAAACCCAAAGCCAATGCGCGTGCCATTCGTCACGGCGCACCTTGGGTTTATGATAATGAGCTCGTCCTAGACCGTCGCAGCAAAAACCTTGAACCGGGCACAATCGCCGTGTTGGAGGATGCTGAACGAAACCCAATGGGCTTGGTCGCAGCGAACCCTTTGTCGCGCATCACCGCCCGTATGATCGAACGCGATGTAGACGCGACGATTGATCAAGCATGGTTTGCCGCCAAAATCACCCGCGCGCTGCAATTGCGCGCGCGTCTGTTTGATCAACCTTATTACCGTTTGATCCATGCAGAGGCTGATGGCTTGCCGGGTTTGGTCGTTGATCGCTTTGGCGACACGGTTGTTGTCCAACCAAATGCGGCGTGGCTTGAGTTACTGCTAGAGCCTCTGGCCGCTGCTTTGGCCCAAGTCACAGGTGTTAAGAATATCCTGAAGAACGCCGCAGGTCGCACGCGCTCGCTTGAGGGTTTGGATGATGTTAATACTGTTCTGCTTGGCGCGGCACCTGACGCCGCGTTGATGGTTCCGATGAACGGTGCGATGTATGCCGCGGATCTAACAGGCGGTCAAAAGACAGGCCTATTCTATGATCAACGCCCCAACCACGCATTTACAGCGCGTCTAAGTGAGGGCGCGGATGTTTTGGACGTCTTTTCCCACGTCGGTGGATTTGGCTTGGCAGCAATCGCTGGTGGCGCGAAATCAGCGCTTTGCGTAGATGGATCAGCCCCTGCATTGGCGCTTGTTGAAGAGGGCGCGAAGGCGTCTGGATTTACAGACAAAGTCACAACGCGCAAGGGTGATGCCTTTGATGTGCTAGAAGACTTGGCCAAAGACGGCGCACAATATGACATCGTTGTTTGTGACCCACCTGCATTTGCACCCGGCAAAGCTAAGCTAGAAGTCGGCTTGCGCGCTTATGAGCGCCTTGCGAAAATGGCGGCCCCCTTGGTGAAAGAGGGTGGTTGTCTGGTTCTATGTTCGTGTTCGCACGCGGCTGATCTTGGTAAGTTCCGCTTTGCTTGTACACGCGGTATTGGTCGCGCAGAACGCGCAGGGTCGTTGATCCACACAGGGTTTGCAGGCCCAGATCATCCCTTGATGCCGCAATTGGCCGAAAGCGGATATCTAAAGGCGTTGTTCTACCGTCTATGAGGTTGCTTCTGGATACATGCGTGCTCTACCCGACGGTGATGCGCGAGATGTTGATCGGGGCAGCAAAAGCAGGGGCGTTTGAACCCCTTTGGTCCGCGCGCATCTTGGAAGAATGGCGGCGCGCGGTTCTTAAGCACGGTGAAGCAGCCGCGATGGACGTGATGGGCGAGGGCGCGTTGCTGAACGCGGCCTTTCCTCGGGCTCCCGTACGCTACACCGATGAACAGGAAGCGCGGTTTTGGCTGCCAGATCCGTCAGATGTGCATGTGATTGCGGCGGCTGTTATTGGCGGCGCGGACGGTATCGTCACCATGAATAATAAGGATTTTCCTGCGGGTATCTTGGCCGAAGAAGGTCTGACGCGGGTGAACCCAGACGGATTGCTCTATGGGATCTGGCAGGCACAGCCGGATCTGATGGCAGATGTGGCGCAAGGCGTGCTTGATAAAGCTAACCGCTTGTCTGGTCAGGTTTGGACGATCAAAGACCTGTTCAAAAAAGCGCGCATGCCACGGGTTGGCAAAGCGCTGGTGTCAGCTCCAACGGGCCCCTAGCTTTTCTAACGCTGCGATGCGCTCATCCGTTTTTGGGTGGCTCATCAACCATGCAGGCGCGCGGCCTGATTGGCTTTTGGTCAATGCATCTAGTTTGCGAAACAGTGAAATTTGTGGTGCGACACCGATGCCAGCCTTTGTGAGCAGGGCCGCAGCGTAGGCATCTGCTTCATATTCATCGCTGCGTGACAGGCGTGCAGCCAGCAACGATGTCAGCATTCCCGCGATCCAAGGGCCGACGCTGGGGATGAAGCGACCGATGACCATTGCCAAAGCCGTTCGCAATGCATTCTGGCCCGAGAAATCGATCATGCGACGGCGTGAATGCCCCAAAGCCACGTGGCCGAGTTCGTGCGCGATCACCGAAGCGATCTCTTCGCCCGTTACTTCGCCACTGGTGAATTTCTGATAAAAGCCGCGCGTGATGAAAATGCGCCCATCGGGTGCTGCAAGACCGTTCACAGGGTCGATTTCGTAGATATGTACCCGAATGCGTGGGATATCCAAAGCGTGTGCCATGTTTGCCATGGTGGGTTTCAGATTTGGGTCATCCAGTTCAGTGGATTTTTCATCCAACTCACGGCTCGTGCGCCAAACGGAGAAGCGATACACGGCGAGGCCATAAATAATTGCGAGTAAAATGGGGGCAAATTTCAACATATGTTAGATATGTGGCTGGACCTGCGATCAGGCAAGAGACTATCCGAGGAAAATACCGACAATCACCATCATTAAGCCAATCACAGACAAAAACAGTGATCCTAGATTGAGTGGCAGCACTTTTTGCACGGCAAATCGCAGGTCTTCGTCGCTTAGACCGGCTTTGCGTGCGCGGTTCACTTTAACGATGCTCCAGAACAGGCCGATCACACCTAAGAACGAAACCGCAGCTCCAGACCAAATCAAACCGTCCATTGTCATATCCTTGCACAAATTGAATGCGCACCGCCTATCGTGCGCACGCAACGCTCGCAAGCCCTTGCAGCATCGCGGGCGGGGCGCTAGGGGAGTGGCCTAACCTTTTTCCATATGCGGAGCGTACCCATGTCAGATGTAATCAGCGATACCACCTACCGTGTGACAGCAGATGAGTTGCGCCAGTTTATCGAGCGTCTTGAGCGCCTTGATCAAGAAAAGAAGGACCTTGCAGAGCAAAGCAAGGAAGTCTTAGCCGAAGCAAAGGGTCGTGGCTACGACGCAAAGGTTATTCGTAAAGTGATTGCTCTTCGCAAGCGCGAGCCAGATGACATTGCAGAAGAAGAAGCCGTTCTTGAGATGTATAAAGAAGCGCTTGGAATGCAGGGTTAATCCTGCATTTACGATTTTTTCCTTAAGGGCTTAGCAGCGTCACGCCTGGAATGCGGCTGACCTTGAAGACGTCTTCTTCATACTGATCCGTCAACTGTTCAATCAGCGTGTCTGTCCAACCTGGCAGGTCGACTTCTTCCTCGACCATATCTTCGATCGCGAACTTATCCAAAAACGCTGTGATGACGCGCCGCGTTTGCATTTCAGTCATGTCCGGATGGCTTTTGAGATAGCTCTCGAACTGTGCCATCCCGTCGGGGCTCATGATTTCTGAAAGTAAATTATAAGCGCCGTCAAAGGGTTCGTTTGCAGCAAGCCCTGCGATTTCGCGCACGAGTTCTCCCCAGATCATTGGCGTGTCTTCATTGCACCAAACAGTCACCTGAACATTTGGAGCGTCTTGGCGGATCGACGTGATCAGGTCTGACCAATAGATATCGCGCGGGTCCGCACCATCAAGAAAATCTATGAATTGCGTATGGGGCGTTGCGGCATACATCGCAGGCAAATGCGTTGCGGGATTTCGAATACCTATGAAAAGTTCGACTTCATCGTCAGCAAACAGATGCGTATGATACGAAAGACGTGACCCCGCTTGGGGGTAAATGCGCCCTTTGTGAAAGCCCAGTTTGGGTACACAAAAGAAATTCTCGCTGTGCAAAATAAGGCGATCTACCTCTGTCGCATCAACGTCCATAATGGCGTCTAAGAATGCCATACGCGAATCTGGGCCAGCAGATCATTTTGCAAGCGCTTTAACTGTAGCACTTAGTAATTGGCGGTAGTGACGGGGGCGCGGCAGCGCGATACCACGCTCTTGAAAGGATGCACGGTGCTTGAAGAGTGTTTTAAGAAGCCTACCAACATCCTTGGAATGGGCATCGGCGTGGAGTATGACCTGCATCAATACCTGCTTTTTTAGCGTATTCGTTTCAGTAATGTACTACATGCGCATTTATGGACAGTTAAACCGATTTCCTGCACAAGGCCGTCATGACACAGATTGATATCAAACACATGCGTGCTCGTTCGGCTTTGACAAGCCTCTGGTCGCTTGGCGCGCTTTTGATTGCGACGCTTGTGGTTCTGCCAATTGCAGCTGTCTTGTGGATCGCATTTTTCCCGAGCGAAAATATCTGGCCGCACCTGATTTCCACGACTTTGCCACGGTATCTTAAGAATACATTGGTTTTGATGGTGAGTGTTGGTGCATTGGCCGCGATTGTTGGAACGGGTACTGCCTGGCTGATTGCGCGCTACCAGTTTTTTGGCGCGCGCTGGTTTGAGTGGTTGTTGCTGTTGCCATTGGCGATTCCTGCCTACGTGGGTGCCTATGCGTTGGTGGATTTTCTGGAATACGCGGGACCTGTGCAGACAGGGTTGCGCGATGTGTTTGGTTGGCGCAATTCGCGTGATTACTGGTTCCCAGAAATACGATCCATTGGCGCGGCAATCCTTGTCCTAAGCGCGTCGTTGTTCCCATACGTCTACATCATGGCACGCGCCGCGTTTCGCGAACAATCCGGGTGCGGCGAAGAGGTGGCGCGTTCACTTGGGGCAGGGGCAATTGCGCGCTTTGTGCGGATTGGCTTGCCCATGGCACGCCCTGCGATTGCGGCTGGCACAGCGATTGTCATGATGGAAACGGTGAATGATTTCGGCACGGTTGACTATTTTTCGGTGCAAACCCTGACGACTGGCATTTTCAGCGTGTGGTTGGAAAGCAATAACGCAGGTGGCGCTGCGCAAATCGCGAGCACCGTCTTGTTATTGGTTATTCTTCTCGTGACGCTAGAAAAGTTGTCCCGCCGTCGCAGCCGTTTCTTTTCCCTGTCGCGCAGTCATCGCAGCGTGATCAAAGCACCCCTACAAGGATGGAAAGCGGTGCTTGCGTTCACCTGTTGTGCCCTCCCGTTCGCAATTGGATTTGTATTGCCCTCCAGCGTGATCTTAAGTCACGCTGTCGATAATTCTGAACGTTGGAGTGATCCTGCTTTGTTCAGCGCGCTTGTGAATACGCTCACAGTTGCGGGCATTGCAGCGTTTGTTACCGTCGCATTAGGGCTTTTTATGGTTTATGGCGTACGCTTGTCTGATCGTGCGTTGCCGCGTTTGCTGATGCCTGTAACCGGCATTGGCTACGCTGCCCCAGGCGCGGTCCTAGCGGTTGGCATCCTTGTGCCGTTGGCCTTCATTGACCACGCACTCGCGGACGGGATCGAGGCGTTGACAGGCTCTGATGTTGGGTTGGTTCTTACAGGCTCTGCGTTTGCGTTGATCCTAGCCTACTGCGTGCGGTTCTTCGCGATCGCGCAAGGGGCGGCGGACGCGGCGATGGGACGGGTTGTTCCCAGTCTGCCAATGGCTGCACGTTCCTTGGGGCGTTCAAAAGGGCAGGTGTTGCGCTCGGTCTACTTACCGCTGATCCGTGCATCCGCCTTGTCGTCGTTACTGCTTGTGTTCGTGGATTGCGTAAAAGAGCTCCCCGCGACGTTGCTGTTGCGCCCTTTCAACTATGACACCCTTGCAACGCGGGTCCATGACCAAGCCAGCCTGGAGAACCTGGGCGACGCAGCACCCGCCGCAATTTTGGTAATTGCTGTAGGTCTGTGCGCTGTCGCAATGCTTGCCAGATCGAGCCGATGAACTTTTTTCAAATTTTGTGAAATACCCTCTTGCAGCGATCCCCAACTCTTTGTATTCCGCCTTTGTTGCCCCTATAGCTCAGCTGGTAGAGCAATTGATTTGTAATCAATAGGTCCGCGG
>NZ_JABBAM010000177.1 GCF_018607965.1 Planktotalea sp. | reverse complement strand
GTTACCTCACAGCGACCTCAACGCTGCGCGTCTACCAATTCCGCCACGACCGCGACAACCAGCAGGTCTGGACGATATAGTTGAGGCAAATTGCGATGCCAAGAGTAAATCGCCTCAAGCTCTGTAAAACTCTAATGCAAGTTGATGTTGCTTCTGGCATTACACACTCGGCGCGCGCTTCGGCCGAATGCGCCAAGCTATAAATAGGACTGCGCTTACCCCCAGAACCACTGCGAATCCTTCAACCTCAATCCCCTTAAAGAAGACCCGTGACATCAAGCGATCTGGCAGCAACGTGAACACCCCTGCCCCAATCAAGCCCTCCGCAGCACCCAAAATACTACTCTTGTGCGCTTCAATATTACCAGCGCGTGCATAGCGTACAGCATTGAACAACGAATAGAGCGTGAGCAAAGACAAACCGTAGATCGGGCTAAACGGGCCAATCAGCCGTATGTCTTGAATCGCAAATGAACTGAGCGCCGTGAGCGCCATCCCAAGAACCCACACGCGCCCAAGGATCTTGTGCAACCGATCTCCTTTTCGCCGCCACAACATGATGGGCGCGAGACAGAGCGAGAGCATGGCGCAAGCCGCATGAAATTGGATGACAGCGCTTTCGTTAAAGAGCGGGGTAAAATCCATGTTAAACGTCCTTTTCCAAAGGTGATGAATTAAGTTAAGACATCCCTTCAACAGGTGGCGTTCAACGTCACGCAACAATGTGCCCAAACGCGGAGCGCCTTCGTGAACGACAGCCCAACGCAACACGCGCTTCGTGAAATACGTCGTGCTTTTACGTCTCGATTGACGCTTTTGAGTCTCGCGGCTGTTGTTGCATTGCTTGGAATATCGGGGCCCTTTGGAACGTTGGAGCACCTCGCCTTTGGGCCGCGCCTTGCTTACTGGGCCGTCATCGTGCCGTTGACCTTTGGGATTGGCATGGCTGTTTCTGCATTCGTGGCGCACAGCCTGGGCCGATCCGAACAAACCCTACTCGTTTCCAGCTGCGTCATTGTCGCAACCGCAATTTCAGTTGGGATTACAGTCTTGCTGATCAACTGGCTGGCGTTTGGTATTGCCCCCTTCAACTTCACATATGCTGGTCCCTTGTTGGCCTCGGTTATGGCCACAGCTGCCGTTATCGCGGGCATTTTGTACTATGTGTCGGGGTTAAGTGAGGTCCCAGCTCAGCAACGTGCGCCCACGACGGTGCCTACTTTGATGGACCGCATCGCGCTGGACAAACGCGGGTCCCTTATTTCGATGTCTGTCCAAGATCACTATGTCGAAGTGACGACCACCGCGGGATCTTCGCTTTTGCTAATGCGGCTGACAGATGCGATGCGCGAAACAAGCGGCATAGACGGGTTACAGGTTCATCGGTCTCATTGGGTCGAACGCGCGCATGTCGTTGCGACCGAACGCGATGCGGATAAGGCGCTGCTCACTCTGTCTGATGGACGTACTTTGCCTGCAAGTCGCAGTCATATCAAAGCTCTTAAAGACGCGGGCATTCTGCCGAGATAAAGAATGAATTGCGCAGCTTTCAGGCGCATAGTACCCCTCGCCTATGGTAGAGTGGAAAATCTCAAAAGGTCCTATTGGGTACGAAGACGCTGCGGCCTGCATGGAAGCGCGTGCAGACGCGATTGCCGCTGGAACCGCGCAAGAGATGATATGGCTGCTCGAGCACCCGCCGCTTTATACAGCAGGTACGTCTGCGAACCTGGTTGATCTGGTCGATCCCGAGCGTTTTCCAGTCCACACCTCTAAACGCGGAGGGCAATATACATATCATGGTCCGGGTCAGCGCGTCGCGTACGTTATGTTGGATGTGGGTAAACGCGGCCGTGATGTGCGCGCGTTTGTGCAAGCGCTTGAAGCCTGGGTAATCGCAACATTAGCAGAATTTAACGTCACAGGTGAGATTCGCGACGGTCGCGTCGGTGTGTGGGTCGCGCGCCCTGACAAACCTGTGCAAGCAGATGGTGCAATCGCAGAAGACAAGATTGCTGCGATCGGGATACGTTTGCGAAAATGGGTTAGCTTTCACGGGATTTCGATAAACGTCGAACCTGATTTAGAGCATTTCACGGGAATCGTTCCGTGTGGAATCACGGAACACGGCGTGACAAGTTTGGTTGATCTTGGACTGCCTGTTGGGATGGATGATCTGGATGTCGCCCTAAAGCGTTGTTTCAAAAAGACTTTCAATCCCATCGACTAGCTTCTCTCACTTGAATTCAGCAAATCCCTTTGCGATTTACCTAAAATTCATTCCCCCTCAGGTACCCAGCGTCTTGAAATGGGGTGAAGTGCGACAATTAATGTTGATCTGCGTCAAACTCAGACATTGAAGCCTAAGGGGAAGCGAACTAGAACCTCTAATGAAATACCTGACGTTGAAAGACACTCTTTTTGCGCCACTTAAAATCAAATCAGCAGGAGGCACGCATGGCAGACGCAGCCACTCAAGGCCATGAACACGAAGATCAACGCGGCTTCTTTACCCGTTGGTTCATGTCCACGAACCACAAAGATATCGGTATTTTATACCTCATCACGTCAGCATTGGTTGGCTTCATCTCGGTAGCCTTTACAGTCTACATGCGTTTGGAACTAATGGAGCCGGGCGTTCAGTACATGTGCCTAGAGGGTGCTCGCATGTTTGCGGACGCTGCATCTGAGTGTACGCCAAACGGACACCTTTGGAACGTTTTGATCACTGCGCACGGCATCTTGATGATGTTCTTCGTTGTGATCCCAGCGCTTTTTGGTGGTTTTGGTAACTACTTTATGCCGCTACAGCTTGGCGCGCCGGACATGGCGTTCCCACGTTTGAACAACTTGTCCTATTGGATGTATGTCGCGGGTACGACGTTGGCGGTTTGCTCCGTCCTTGCACCGGGTGGCAATGACCAACTTGGTTCGGGTGTCGGTTGGGTTCTCTATCCTCCGCTTTCCGTACGTGAAGGTGGTATGTCGATGGATCTCGCGATCTTCGCGGTACACGTGTCTGGTGCAAGTTCGATCCTAGGTGCGATCAACATGATCACGACCTTCTTGAACATGCGTGCTCCGGGCATGACGCTTTTCAAAGTGCCGTTGTTCTCATGGTCGATATTTGTAACCGCTTGGTTGATCCTTCTGGCCCTTCCAGTTTTGGCCGGTGCGATCACGATGCTTTTGACAGATCGTAACTTTGGAACGACCTTCTTTGATCCAGCAGGCGGCGGGGATCCAATTCTCTACCAACACATCCTGTGGTTCTTTGGACACCCTGAAGTCTACATCATCATCCTTCCCGGTTTTGGTATCATCAGCCACGTCATCGCAACGTTCTCTCGTAAACCGGTATTTGGCTACCTGCCAATGGTTTGGGCGATCATCGCGATTGGTGCACTTGGGTTCGTCGTTTGGGCGCACCACATGTACACGGTTGGCATGTCCTTGACGCAGCAGTCTTACTTTATGCTCGCGACAATGGTCATTGCGGTGCCGACGGGTGTTAAGGTCTTCTCTTGGATCGCCACGATGTGGGGCGGCTCGATCGAATTCAAAACACCGATGCTTTGGGCGTTTGGTTTCTTGTTCCTCTTCACAGTTGGCGGCGTGACCGGCATCGTTCTGGCCCAAGCGGCCGTGGACCGTGCCTATCACGACACCTACTATGTCGTGGCGCACTTCCACTACGTGATGAGCTTGGGCGCGATCTTTGCCATCTTCGCAGGTATCTATTTCTACCTGCCGAAGATGTCTGGACGGATGTATCCTGAATGGGCAGGCAAGCTGCACTTCTGGGCGATGTTCATCGGCGCAAACATTACCTTCTTCCCACAGCACTTCTTGGGACGTCAGGGTATGCCACGTCGTTACATCGACTATCCTGAGGCGTTCGCTTACTGGAACTACGTCTCTAGCTGGGGCGCATTTCTGTCCTTCGCATCGTTCCTCTTCTTCTTTGGCGTCATGTTCTACACGCTGCGCTGGGGCGCACGTGTGACACAGAACAACCCATGGAACGAGTATGCAGATACGCTGGAATGGACACTTCCATGCCCACCGCCAGAGCATACTTTCGAGCAGCTTCCAAAGCAGGAAGATTGGGACAAAAGCCCAGCACATTAAGCTGAGCCAGAAACTTAAAAAAATACAAAGCCCCGGTGCATGTCATCGGGGCTTTATTTTTGTCTATCGACCACTAGATCTTTGATAGACGATGTAAGACGGAAGCCAAAATGCCCTATAAATGGTCCGATGCTAAAACGGATGGAACACTCGAGCTAACGCTTTGGGTGCATCAATCTTTGACCCCACGCGGCATGGCTATATTTGTGCTCGCAACCTTTGCACTCATATTGCTCCCATTATTTGGGCTTTTGGGAACGACGCTATTATGGGCGCTCCTTCCTTTCTTGATGATCGCCGTTGGCGGAATATGGTTTGCACTCAACCGATCCTACATTGATCAAAGTACGCGAGAAATTCTTACCGTTTCATCCGCGCTCACAGAGTTGCGCCGCACCAATCCAAGAAAAGACCCTCTACGGTGGGATTGTAACACCCATTGGGTAAGCGTGAACTTGCACCCAACCAGCGGCCCAGTGCCAAACTACGTGACATTGCAAGGCAATGGCCGCGAGGTTGAAATCGGTGCGTTCTTGAGCGAAGAAGAACGCAAGGCGCTGTATGCAGAGTTGATAGCTATGTTTAAGCGATAATTAATTCAAGGCAGTTTTTCAGTTATGCAAGAGCAAGCACAAATAGCAAAGCTGCGACGCAGAATCTTCAGTACAATCGCTAAAATGGGGGGGGCACGTTTACTTGGACTGTTGCCCCTCTCTCCTGCTGAAAGCGCAGCACTTGCGTTACGGAAGTTTCAGATCGAATTGCCTGAACATGCAACCACCACATTTGCTATCCCTTTGGTCGGCGCGCACCAAGTCAGCGATTGGAGCGTGATTGAAAAAACTCTCGCACGATCACTCAAAGCGCTTATCGCGCAAAAAAACCCGAACTGGCGTGCTGTGGTTTGTTCCCAGACGCGCCCGAACGCGATTGCACTAGACCCGCGAATTTCTCACATTCCGTTTGAGATTGAAGTTGCCGGTCATGACAAAGTCGCCAAGCTGCAAACATTGGCGCAGCACTGCCTTCAAGACCATCCCGTCCCGGGGTTCTTCATGCCGTTAGACGGCGACGACCTTCTTGAACGCAACTTCACACAGGGCCTACACAAAAACGGCAGGCATGGCGTGTTGGTTTGTGGTGGATACATTGTAAATTCTGCGACGGGACGTGTTGGCGTCACCCGTAACAAAAGCTGGCGCGCGCCCTTACAAAAACCGTTTTGGAAATTCTGCGGCAGCTGCATGGCACTGCCGGTAGGAAGTGCTTCAAAAGCTGAGACCGCGTTTTTCAAAGCGCTCGCAGAGCATGAACATCGCCTCTATCCCTATCTCGCGACGCTAGCCGGGTATCGGTTGATCCATCTCGACAAACCCAGCGCATTATACGTCATCAACCACGGCGAAAACTTCGAGACACGGCGTGGAAGAGGGGGATTCAAACAGCGATTCATAGAACGATTTTCGGTGTCGGGAGAAAGCGAGTTGTCAAACATACAATCCGCTTTCCCTGGTTCAGGCGATTTGATCATCCAGCACAAAGCCGATCTTTGACAACAGGGCCAACTGATCCAAAATCCATTTGCCCTGTATAGCGCCCTTTAAGAATCCCCATAACTTTGCCCATGTCACGGATCGACTCAGCACCGATTTCAGCAATCGCGTCATTCACAGCTGTGGCCACTTCGTCTTCGTTCAATTGGCGCGGCAAGAATTCTTCAATCACCGTAATTTCTTCACGCTCACGTTCGGCAAGGTCGATGCGACCGCCCTCTTCGTATGCGCGGGCACTTTCAAGACGTTGCTTGGTCATTTTTCCAAGGATCGCAAGGACTTCGCCTTCGCTTGAACCTTCTTCACTTCCTTCAGATCTGGCTGCAATATCACGATCTTTGATCGCTGCATTGACTAAGCGCAGCGTAGACAGACGAACTGCGGCCTTGTCGCGCATCGCTTGCTTAAGGGCTGCATTTATTTTTTCTCGCATAATCGCTCCAAAACCATCCCCCAATACGGAAGAGCCTTGGACCTTAGCCAAAGGTGCCCACCAGCGCAAGGGAGGTGATATTATTTAAGTCATTGAATTTGTTGAATTTCGTTTTTAGTCTTTTGCTTGACCTTACACGAGCAGGAACATAGTTTCGCTCAGATTTAACTCGCACTTTGCGCGTAAAACTTACCTTTGGGGGAACTGCCACATGCCCACATCCACTCAAACACTCACTGACGTCCAAAATGCAACAAAGCCCACAGCCTGTCTCGCGCTTGCAGATGGAACTGTCTTTTACGGACACGGGTTTGGAGCGACCGGTACGACGGTTGCCGAGCTTTGCTTCAATACAGCGATGACAGGGTATCAAGAAATCATGACCGACCCATCTTATGCGGGCCAGATCGTGACATTCACCTTCCCACACATCGGCAACACGGGAACAAATCCTGAGGACGATGAAGCGGGTGACCCTGTGGCAGCAGGGATGGTTGTAAAATGGAACCCGACAGAGGCGTCAAATTGGCGCAACACTCAAGAACTCGGCGATTGGCTTGCAGCGCGTGGGCGGATTGCGATCGGTGGTTTGGACACGCGGCGCCTGACGCGTACGATCCGCCAACAGGGTTCCCCACACGCAACGCTGGCGCATGATCCCGATGGTAACTTTGACGTTGCCAGCCTTGTTGAGCAGGCAAAGGCGTTTTCAGGCCTTGAAGGTCTGGATCTCGCAAAAGACGTGACGTGCGCTCAAAGCTATCACTGGAATGAAATGCGGTGGGCGTGGCCCGATGGGTACCCAACACAAGACGCCCCCAAGCATAAAGTCGTCGCTATCGATTTTGGCGCGAAACGCAATATTTTACGCTGCCTTGCCTCTGCGGGTTGTGATGTGACCGTGATGCCCGCATCGGCAACTGCTGAAGAGATTCTGGCACATAACCCCGATGGTGTTTTTCTATCAAATGGCCCTGGTGACCCAGCAGCGACTGGTGAGTATGCTGTCCCCATGATCAAAGGCATATTGGATCAAAAAGACTTGCCTGTTTTTGGAATTTGCCTTGGACATCAAATGCTTGCTTTGGCCATTGGAGCGAAAACCATAAAGATGAACCATGGTCACCACGGCGCAAACCATCCTGTCAAAGATCATGACACTGGCAAGGTTGAAATCACGTCGATGAACCATGGGTTTGCGGTTGATAGCCAGAGCTTGCCCAGTGGCGTCATCGAAAGTCACGTGTCACTTTTTGACGGATCAAACTGTGGCATACGACTAGAGGGGCGTCCGGTCTTTTCTGTTCAGCATCACCCAGAGGCCAGCCCGGGTCCGCAAGACAGCTTCTATCTGTATGAACGGTTCGCACAAAACTTGGCGGATCGAAAGCGAGGCTAAAGCGCTCTCATTTTGCGATAGTTAATACGCCCTTAACCTAAGCGGGCTCATAAGACCCAGATGCGAAACATCTGGGTCTTTTTATGAACTCACCTCAAATTCGGCTTCTTGAACCAAATGGCCTGCCAAAAAAGCGTGCATTTAAACGTCAACTTGGACGCATGCTGGTCGAACGTGGGTAGATCAAAACGTCCGATGTTTTAGTTACTCTTGGACATCAGCGCATCAGCGATATGCAACTTGGGCAGCTTTTACTGGCGCAAGGTTTGGTTTCAGAAACTGATCTATTTCAAACTCTTGCGCTACAGAATGACGTTTTGTTCATTGATGGCACTGAAAAGCCGGCAGATTTCAGTCTCCAAAAACAGCTCCAACCACATGAATGCTTGCGACTGCAAGCGGTCCCTTGGATGCGCAAAGACGGCGCAACTGTTCTCGCAACCAGCGCACCAGAGCTTTTTGCACAAGCCGCCGCGATGCTGCCAGCGCACATGCATCCGGTTATCCAAGCGATTGCCAGCCCATCCGACATCAATGATGCGATACGCGCGAACGGTGACATCGCGTTTGCAAAACGTGCAGAAACACTTGTTCCTGAACACCTTAGCTGTAGACCACTGCCCGCACAGCTCAAAACGATACTGGCGCTCGCCCTACCCTTGTTGGCGATTGCGCTTTCAATGCATTGGCTCAGTTTTGCAGGACTTTACCGCGCTGTTTTCGGTTTTGCGATTGTTATGGTGTGCACTGGCATAACGCTTAAGACTGTAGCAGCTTCTTTGCACTTGTTCAGCACCGCGCCCAAGAACAGTCTGACACCTGTCCTGCCAGATAAGCTGCCACGCGTCAGTTTGTTGGTTCCATTGCACGATGAAAGCGATGTTTTGAACGCACTGCTGCACCGCATTGGCATGTTGATGTATCCCAAATCCCACCTTGATGTTCTAATTGTTGTCGAGGCCGATGATACAGCGACGCGCGCCCATTTAGAGGCATCATCATTACCAATTTGGATGCGCGTTTTAATCGTCCCTCCTGGTCAAATTACAACGAAGCCTCGCGCCTTGAATTATGCGTTGCCCTTTTGTCGTGGCGAAATCGTTGGAATCTACGATGCAGAGGACGCCCCCCACCCCGAGCAAATTAATGACGTCGTCGCCACCTTTCATGTTGAACCCAAAAAAGTCGCCTGCATTCAAGCCGTACTAGATTTTTACAACGCGCGCTCGAATGCACTTTCTCAGTTTTTTGCGATTGAGTACGCAACTTGGTTTCGGCTGATCCTTCCCGGCCTTGCGCGTATGGGGTTTGCGGTTCCACTGGGCGGCACGAGTGTATTTTTTCGCCGAGATGTCTTGGAAGAATTGCACGGATGGGACGCGCATAACGTCACCGAAGACGCCAATCTGGGCATTCGACTTGCACGAGCAGGATATCAGACCAAGCTGATAAAATCGGTCACTTTAGAAGAAGCTAACAACAAAACATGGCCTTGGATAAAGCAGCGTTCGCGTTGGTTAAAAGGGTACCTCATCACCTACTTTACCCACATGCGCCGTCCGATGCGTTTGCTCTTTGAACTTGGCGCTTGGAAATTCTTAGGCTTTCAGGCGTTCTTTCTATCTTCCATTAGCCAATACATGCTCGCACCCCTTATCTGGTCCTGCATGTTGCTTTATTTTGGTGCGCCTGTTTGGATGCAATCCGCACTACCGACAGAGTTCCTTAACACAATGATGTTTGCCTTAATTGGAATGTGGATCGCAAGCATAGCAGTCTACATCATTGCTGTTTCAGGCGAGAATCATCGCCATCTTATCCCGTGGTCTATCCTCATGAGCATCTATATGGCGCTTGGCACCCTTGCCATCTACAAAGGCGCTTGGGAGCTGGTAACCAAGCCGTTCTATTGGGAAAAAACAGCCCATGGACACAGTAATGAAGACTTGGATCAAGCGCCCTCAGTCGAGTCAGCGTCAAGTTTGAGGCGCGTCACAAAAGCCACCGAAATGTGATTGCGCAAGGCATGCTGCGCACCGTCTTCGTCACGTGCAGCAATCGCTTCGACGATAGCGTGGTGCTCTTCCATTGCGACCGCACCCCGCCCTTCGGCTGCCAAGGACGTTGTCGCCATCAAAGCCATAGACCGATGGACCAAATCAAGTTGGCGCACCAAGAATCGATTGTGCGAAGCGAGGTGAATTTGCTTGTGAAACCGCCGGTTTGCACGAGACAAAGCAGACGGATCGTTGGTTAATTTTCGATCATCTTCAACCATCCCTCGCAACACCTGCACCTCTTCGGCAGTCGCGTGCTGGGCCGCCAATCGCGCAGCAAGCCCCTCTAATTCAGAGCGCACAACATAAAGTTCAGACATTTGATTATGGCTGAGTGACGCCACGATCAGGCTACGTCCATCACGCGCAAGCAGATTCTGTGTTTCTAACCGCTGCAAAGCCTCGCGAATGGGCGTGCGAGATACGCCAAAGCGTTCCGCAAGATCGCTTTCAACCAATCGATCACCAGGTTTGAAAACACCAACATCAATCGCTTCAAGAATAAGAGAATAGGCATCAGTCTGCCCTGACCGTGTTTGACTCATGCGTTGTCTCCAGTCTCGTTTTGCCAAGCTTATGCGCAGGTCCGATTACGATCAACCTGTTGTCACTTATAGCTTTTCCCGATAGCGTATCCAACATGCCAAAACATCATTTTTCACATGTACGTACTTGGGTTTTCGACTTGGATAACACGCTTTACCCACCACACATGTGCTTGTTCGATCAGATTGAAGTCCGCATGACAGCTTATGTCATGGACGCGCTTGGCGTCGATCGCAAACGTGCGGATTATTTGCGCGGACACTACTGGCGCACGCATGGCACGACATTGGCAGGCTTGATGCGCGAACATGATGTGGATCCCGCGCCCTACCTCACGGATGTGCATGACATTGATTTTACGGTGTTATCCCCTGATCCCGAGATGCGCGCCGCGATCACAGCCCTGCCTGGACGCAAGATCGTCTACACCAACGGCTGCGCACCCTATGCGCAAAATGTCTTGCGCGCGCGTGGGTTGGATGGCCTGTTCGATGCTGTCTATGGGGTGGAGCATGCAAAGTTTCATCCCAAACCAGATGCGTTGGCTTTTGATACAGTTTTTTTATTGGACGGAGTTAACCCCAAAGAAGCCGCGATGTTTGAAGATGACCCTCGCAATCTAAAAGTGCCTAAAGTCTTAGGGATGCGCACGGTTTTCGTGGCCCCAGAGGCCCTGAAACAAGACCACATCGACTACCATACAAATGATCTCGCAGGGTTCTTGATTACGCTCGTTTAAACTTGCGGCGATTTGCCTATGGCACTCGCATCCCAAACACCTATCTCTTATTTAGCACTGGAGAGAGCCATGGATCACGACATCATCGTTTCAGGCGGCGGAATCGCTGGCCTAATTGCTACAGCCGCTTTTGCGAACGCTGGGTTTGATGTACTTTGCGTTGATCCAGCCCCGCCGATCACCTCACGCGATGCAACTGGCGCGGACCTACGCAGTACTGCGTTTTTGCAGCCCGCGCGCCAGCTTTTGATCGACATTGGCCTTTGGGATCGCCTCGCGCCACATGCCACACCTTTGCAAATCATGCGCATCATCGACGCAGGTGGCCCCGAGGTTGAGGCGCGCGTGTCTAAAGAATTCGACGCCTCAGACATTTCTGATTTGCCGTTTGGGTGGAACCTGCCAAACTGGCTTTTGCGCCGTGAAATGGCCACCCATTTGGGCGATCTTCCAAATGTGACGTATCGAAATGGCGTAGCTGCGAACACGTTGTTTACTCGGACAGCTGAGGCGCGTGTTGGATTAAGCGACGGAACTCGCGTGAAAGCGCGTTTGGTGATTGCGGCGGACGGTCGTGGCTCTGCCATGCGTGATGCCGCTGGAATTGATGTAAAAACAACGCGCTACGGACAAAAAGCACTAGCTTTTGCAGTGACGCATACGCAGCCGCACGAAAACGTATCTACCGAAATTCATCGCACTGGCGGTCCTTTCACTTTGGTGCCCCTGCCAGATTTTGAGGGCAAGCCAAGCTCAGCCATTGTTTGGATGGAAGACGGGCCAAAAGCGAAAGCCTTGTTCGAATTGGACGTCGAAGCCTTCGAGGCCAATATGAATACGCGCTCCTGCGATGTCTTGGGGCGGCTCAAACTCGCCTCGCAACGCACGCTTTGGCCGATCATCAGCCAACATGCAGAACGTCTTAGCGGCGAACGTATTGCGCTGGTGGCAGAGGCTGCGCATGTTTTGCCCCCTATCGGGGCGCAGGGCTTGAACATGTCCCTCAGCGATTTGCGGAGTTTGCTTGACCTGGCAATCACACGACCAGAGGGCCTTGGCGACGTGGCAATGCTGGACGCCTATCACAAAGCCCGCATCAACGATATTCGCCTGCGTGTCGCGGGGATCAACATGTTGAACAGGACGTCAATGCTAAGTGCGCCCCCGTTACGGGACGCACGCTCTGCTGGTTTGAATGCGCTCTATAGCTTTGCGCCCCTCAGAAAATCGATCATGCAAATGGGGCTTGGGGCGAAGGGCTAGAGAACTTGATCTAGCACTTTCGTTAGACGGCCCATTGTGCCGTCCACATCATAAAGCTTGTCGAGGCCAAACAGACCCAAACGGAATGTGCGGAAATCATCAGGCTCGTCACATTGCAGCGGAACACCTGCTGCGATTTGCATTCCAAGTGCTGAAAACTTGCTTCCGTTCTGGATTGCAGGGTCATCCGTGTAGCTGACCACAACGCCCGGCGCACCGTAGCCATCTGCAGCAACGGATGTGATGCCTTTGCTCTTCAAATAGGCGCGCACTTCATTACCAAGCTGCCATTGCGCGGCTTGAAGTTTGTCGAACCCATATTCTTTGGTTTCGATCATCGTGTCGCGGAACGCACGCAACGCATCGGTTGGCATGGTCGCGTGATACGCGTGGCCACCGTTTTCATACGCTTGCATGATCTGGTACCATTTTTTGAGATCGATCGCGAAGCTGTCGGATGTTGTTTCGTCCAAACGCGCAATCGCGCGCTCTGACATCATAACAAGCCCTGCCGAGGGCGACGCCGACCAGCCCTTTTGCGGGGCAGAAATCAACACGTCCACGCCCGTCGCTTTCATATCGATCCACGCACAACCAGACGCGATGCAATCCAAAACCATGAGCGCGCCAACCTCGTGTGCGGCAGCAGCCAGCGCTGTCACATAGTCATCAGGCAGGATTACGCCCGCAGATGTTTCCACGTGCGGGGCAAAAACGATTGCAGGTTTTTCTGAGCGAATTGTTGCAACGACTTCATCAATCGGTGCAGGTGCAAACGGCGCGCGCGTGTCGTTTCCGGTTTGGCGCGCTTTCATCACTGTGCAGCTTTGCGTCAAACCGCCCGTTTCAATGATCTGGCTCCAACGATAGGAAAACCAGCCATTGCGTACGACCAAAACATCCGCGCCCCGCGCGAACTGTCGCGCAACCGCTTCCATGCCATAGCTTCCGCCACCAGGGATCAGCGCCACACTGTCTGCGCCGTAGACCTCTTTCAACATGGACGAAATATCGTTCATCACGCTTTGAAACGCGCCGCTCATGGAATTGAGGGAACGATCTGTGAACACAACAGAAAATTCCTCGAGACCATTCGGGTCAATCGTATTGAGCAATGCAGGCATGGGGTATCTCCAATTCAAGTTATCTCATAAGTAACGCGCGTGCTGCCTATTGGCAAAGTCTACCTTTGCATACCAACTTATCCCAGTGGGCCGGGGCGACGTTCTTCGGACAACAGCACGTTTGCTTCCACCTCGCCCACGCCGGGCAATGTCATAATGCGACGGCGCAAAACCCGCTCGAAATCAGGAATATCACGCGCAACGACGCGTAGGCGGTAGTCGTACATACCAAGCACGTGTTCGATTGTTTGCACCTCGGGGATCGCGCTAACGGCGCGTTCAAAATCCTCAAGGCTAACACGGCCTTTCGTCGCCAGCTTCACACCCAGAAAAACCGTCACGCCAAAGCCCAGTTTTTCATGGCCAAGAACCAACCGTCGCCCACGGATCGCGCCCGCCTCGTGCAAGCGTTTGATCCGTCGCCACATTGCGGGTTGGGACATATCGAAACGTCGCCCCAGCGCCCCTGCCCCAAGTGTTGCATCCTGCGCCAAGGCGCGCAGAACTTTGCGATCAACGTCATCGAGATCAATCATAGAGGCAGCCCCTCACCCTGTTTGATCCGTGCCACATGCATCAGCGCCTCGATATCTGCGATATGCGGCAGGCTTAGGATTTGTTCGCGGTAGATTTGTTGATAATGCGCCATCGTGCGCGCGATCACGGACAGACGCACGTCAACACGGCCTAGAAACGTTTGAATTTCGATCACATGCAGCACATTTCGTGCGGCTTCGATGAATTCGTCAAACGCACGGCTCTGGGTTTTATCCAAGGTAATCCGCAGACTGACCTCAACCGCATAGCCCAAGGCTTGCCAATCAATCACCGCTTGCTGGCCGCCCAAAACGCCACTGGCTTGCATTTTTTCGATGCGGCGATAGCAAGTTGCACTGGTAAGATCACAGCGCGCAGCAAGCTCTGCATTCGACAGCTCAGGCGCTGCTTGCATCTGGCGTAGTATGCGCCGATCTACATCATTAAGCATGATATTTATCAAAAATTACGTTTTTACGAATGTATATTTCCATAAATTGGCAATATATATCATTTCAGGAAAGTTCAACGATGCGAAACGCGTAAATTACTCTCAATACCTGATTCCAACCAAAAAGGACGAACACCATGCGCGTTTATTATGATCGTGATTGCGACGTTAACCTCATCAAAGAAGCAAAAGTTGCCATTCTTGGCTACGGTTCCCAAGGTCACGCACACGCGCTGAACCTGCGCGATAGTGGCGCGAAGAACGTTGTTGTTGCGCTGCGTGACGGTTCCCCGTCCAAAGCAAAAGCTGAGGGCGAAGGCCTGAAAACAATGGGCATCGCAGAAGCGGCGGCATGGGCGGACGTGATCATGTTCACAATGCCCGACGAACTTCAGGCAGAGACTTACAAGAAATACGTGCACGACAACATCCGCGAAGGTGCAGCAATCGCATTTGCACATGGCTTGAACGTACACTTCGGCCTGATCGAGCCAAAAGAAGGCATCGACGTCATCATGATGGCGCCAAAGGGTCCGGGCCACACGGTTCGCGGCGAATACACCAAAGGCGGCGGCGTTCCTTGCCTTGTTGCGGTTGATCGCAACGCATCCGGCAAAGCGCTTGAAATTGGTCTCTCCTATTGCTCCGCAATCGGTGGCGGTCGTTCCGGCATTATTGAGACTGACTTCCGCGAAGAGTGCGAAACTGACCTCTTCGGCGAGCAGGCTGTTCTTTGCGGTGGTATTGTTGAATTGATCCGCATGGGTTTCGAGACGCTTGTTGAAGCCGGTTACGAGCCTGAAATGGCTTACTTTGAGTGCTTGCACGAGACAAAGCTGATCGTGGACCTGATCTATGAAGGCGGCATCGCAAACATGGATTACTCCATCTCCAACACTGCAGAGTACGGTCAGTACGTTTCCGGCCCACGCATCTTGCCATACGATGAAACAAAGGCCCGCATGAAAGCGGTTCTGAGCGACATTCAGTCCGGCAAATTCGTGCGTGACTTCATGCTTGAGAATGCTGTTGGCCAGCCAACAATCAAATCATCACGTCGTGCAAACGACGAGCACCAGATCGAAGTCGTCGGCGGCAAGCTGCGCGACATGATGCCTTGGATCTCCGCAGGCAAGATGGTCGACAAAGCGAAGAACTAATCGCTTCGTAAATCGATACAATACTAGGATTGACCCCAGCCTCGGCTGGGGTCATTTCTTTTCAGCATGAGTGATACCGCAACCCCCGAAAATCCTGGCCTGTTGAACTGGGTTCTACTTCTGCTGCTTGGCGTGATCTGGGGATCGGCGTTCATGTCGATGACTATCGCGTTGGATGGGTTTGGACCTCGTATGCTGGCCGCTAGTCGGGTTTTGTTCGCAGCACTTGCGCTCAACATTCTGGGCGCAATGATCGGCCAACCCATCACGGCAATTCGCAAATTAGACGGCCGCCGCGCATGGACCATTATTTTTGCGATAGGTGCTATTGCCCTCGCCATGCCAATGCTGATGCTCACATGGGGCCAACAACACGTTCCAAGCGCGTTTGCGGGCGTTGCAATGGGGGCGGTTCCGCTGCTGGTTCTCCCCCTTGTTTACATCTTCTCTCCCGAAGAAGGCATCGGCCCACGCCGCATCATTGGAATGATCGTTGGCTTCATCGGATTGGCAGTCCTCATCGGACCAAGTGCGTTTTCAGGCACAGGCAGTGATCTGGCCTTCTGGGGACGTCTTGCGTGTATCTGTGCCGCGTGTGGCTATGCTATTGGGTCCGTGCTAACGCGGCGCGCCCCGAAAATGCCGCCCATCGCACTCGCCTCTGGGACCATGACCGCGGCTGCATTGATCATTGTGCCCTTCGCACTGCTCACCGAAGAATTCCCAACCGACTTCACAATTCGCCCAAGCATCGCACTGCTCTATGCAGCACTTTTGCCGACAGCACTTGGCGCGATCATACGCGTGCGGGTCATCACCACAGCGGGTTCCCTGTTTATGAACATCACCAGCTATATGGTGCCTGTTTGGTCCGTCATTTTCGGCATAACGCTGATGGGGGAAAGCTTGCCAGCGCAGCTATACACTGCACTGGCGCTTATTTTGCTGGGTAGCTTCATTAGCCAAAGCCGCGCGATTATGGCGGCAGTAAAAAGAGCTTAGGCCGTCGCGCGCGCCACTTCATCAACGATGCGATCCACGACATCCTCCAGCAGGTCCGCATCTTCGCATTCTGCCATAACGCGGATCAACGGCTCTGTTCCAGATTTACGGATCAACAAACGACCTTTACCAATCAATTCCTTTTCGGCACCTGCAATCACATTCTGTACGTTTGCATCGTCTAAAGGTGTTTGCCCAAGGGCGTAGCGCACGTTTTTCAACATCTGCGGAACCGGTTCAAACACATTGATCAATGCAGAGGCTTTGCGCCCCGTTCGCGCAAGCTCACTCAGGAACTGCAAGCCCGCCATAAGACCATCTCCTGTGGTCGCATAATCGGTCATCACGATATGGCCAGATTGCTCACCACCCAAGTTGAAGCCATTTTTTCGCATCTCTTCAACAACATAGCGATCACCAACATTTGTGCGCGCAAGGTTCAATCCCTTGCCCTCAAGATGCCGTTCCAGACCCAAGTTCGACATCACAGTTGCAACCAAAGTATCACCGTTAAGGCGTCCCTCTTCAGCCCAGCGACCAGCAATCAGACCCATGAATTGATCGCCGTCCGCAACATTTCCGTGTTCGTCCAAAATGATGCAACGATCCGCATCACCATCCAAGCAGATGCCAACATGCGCACCATGCGAAACAACCGTTTGCGACGCTGTCATGGGTTTGGTTGATCCACAGTTTTCATTGATATTATAGCCGTTCGGCGACACGCCAACAGGGATCACATCGGCACCCAATTCCCAAAGCACTTCGGGGGCAGCGCGATAAGCCGCGCCATTCGCGCAATCGATGACAACCTTCATTCCATCCAATGAAATGTCGCTTGGAAACGCGGCTTTCACACGCTCGTTATAGCGTGCGCGTCCATCATAAATGTGGAGGGTACGGCCAATTTTCATAGGTTCGACGAGCTCGACACCAGACGTGACCAGCGCCTCAATTTCCATTTCAGCTTCATCGGACAGCTTGAAACCGTCTGGGCCAAAGAATTTGATGCCATTGTCTTCGTGCGGGTTGTGGCTCGCTGAAATCATAATCCCAACATCAGCACGCATAGAGGGCGTCAGCATTCCAACAGCGGGCGTCGGAATTGGGCCCATCAAAAACACGCTCATACCCGTGGACGTCAACCCTGCCGTCAGCGCGCTTTCCAGCATATAGCCAGATAGGCGCGTGTCTTTTCCAATCACCACGCGGTGCACATTCGCTTGATTTCGTCTAAAATAGATACCTGCCGCCGCACCAATACGCAGCGCCATTTCAGCGGTCATTGGGTACGTATTGGCTTTGCCACGCACCCCATCAGTTCCAAATAACTTTCTAGTCATAATTCTACTCCTGCCGTCGAGGCCTGAAATAAGGCCAACGCTTGCCTTGTCTGTGAAACATCATGCACTCGCAAAATTTGAACGCCTTGCTGCACCGCGACAAGTGCTACAGCAATGGAACCGGGCGCACGATCGGACGCATCTGGTGCTTGACCGATATCACGGATGAACCCCTTGCGCGATGCCCCAAGAAGCAATCCACATCCCAATCCATGAAACA
>NZ_JABBAM010000139.1 GCF_018607965.1 Planktotalea sp. | reverse complement strand
ACAGGCCCCACCTTTGACCATCTCGACCAAGGCGTCAGGCTGGCTTGCGTTGCCTTTTCCAGCAAACGCAAGGTTCATCGGAAAGGCATCAGCGGCTTGCAGCATGCGTCCAATATGCCAAGGACCGGGGGTGCAGGTGGTAGCAAGAGTGCCGTGCGCGGGACCCGTGCCGCCGCCCAACATCGTGGTCAGGCCAGAGTGCAACGCATCTTCGATCTGTTGCGGGCAAATAAAGTGGATATGGCTGTCAAACCCACCAGCTGTTAGAATACGACCTTCACCTGCAATGGCTTCGGTGCCGGGGCCGACAATGATATCAACGCCCGGTTGGGTGTCGGGGTTGCCTGCTTTACCGATCTTGTGAATGCGCCCGTCGCGCAGGCCGACATCGGCTTTATAAATCCCTGAGTGATCAACAATCAGCGCATTGGTAATGACAGTGTCAACTGCGCCAGCCGCGCGGGTTGCTTGGGATTGCCCCATTCCGTCGCGGATGACTTTACCGCCGCCAAATTTGACCTCTTCGCCATAAGTCATACCGTTGCTGCCGTTCACGCGCTCGGCAGTCAGGTCGCGTTCGACCTCGATAATCAAATCGGTGTCGGCAAGGCGAATTTTATCACCAACAGTAGGGCCGAACATGGCGGCGTAATCGGCGCGGCTGATTGAAGTGGCCATCAGAGGTCTCCCATGACTTTGTTGTTGAAACCAAAGATGCGACGCGCACCTGACATCTCGATCAGGTGGACCTCGCGGCGCTGTCCGGGTTCAAACCGTACGGCTGTTCCTGGGGCGATATCGAGGCGGCGGCCATAGGCTGCATCGCGGTCAAAATCCAAGGCGGCGTTGCATTCTGCGAAATGATAATGGCTGCCGATTTGCACGGGGCGGTCGCCAGTATTGGCCACCATAAGGGTAATCGCCTCGCGGTCTTCATTCAGGATCAGGTCGCCGTCGGCGGGAAAAATCTCTCCGGGGATCATGAGTGACTCCTATCTGATCGGGTTGTGGACGGTGACAAGTTTGGTGCCGTCGGGAAACGTGGCCTCGACTTGAACGTCATGGATCATTTCAGGGATGCCAGACATGCATTGGTCGCGGGTGATAACATGGGCACCTGCCTCCATCATATCGGCGACAGAGCGGCCATCACGCGCGCCCTCAACGACGGCGTCTGTGATCAGCGCGATGGCTTCGGGGTAATTCAATTTGACCCCACGCGATAGCCGTTTGCGCGCCACTTCGGCAGCCATAGCGACCAGTAGTTTGTCTTTTTCTCGGGGGGTCAGTTGCATCGCTCAAAGTCTCCAGTTTTTCGGCACGGCGTTGTTGGTCAAAAGCGTGAGGATTGGGAAAAGGGCGCTACGCAGGGCATAGCTGTCAGTGGCGAGTACGCGCACGACAAGGATCGTTTCGGACAAGAGGCTTGCGCCCGCAGTCGTTGGAAGCAAGTTGCGCAAGGCAGCCAACACAGGTTTTGCATGCTGATCAACGAGAACGATGCTTGCAGCCGCGCGCGCACTGTTTGCTATGGCAGGCCGCTTTAAGTGCGCCGCGATATCGCCTTCGAGCTTGATGCGATCGTGATAGATTGGTTGACCATTCGATGTGATGGTCACGCGATCATCAAGCACCCCAGATCGCAAGGTTTCGCCCGACGCCTCGCGTCCGAAAACCAGTGGTTCAACCATCAGGAATTTAGCATTGGGGTGTACGTCAATATCAAGGCTGCGTTGTAATCTGGCCCCGTCAAACAGGATCGTTTCTTGGGGTAGCCAATATAACTGTGCCGCATTTTCAGCGTAAAGTTTGGTTCTCATGATACCCGTAGCTGACCCTGTGGCGCGATAAATGCGTTCGGCGGCTTGTGTCGTGACATTCACCTGTGCGGTTTCAAGTGCTGTGATGCTTGTAAAAAATTTGTCGCCTCCCGTCACACCACCCGCAGTGTTGATGATCACCGCCTCGATGTTCCCAGCAATTGGCCGTGGAAAAATCGCGCGGTACGATCCTTGTTGACGCAAGTTTTTTAAACGGGTGACGTCACCAGATGCGCGCTGCGCGCTTATGCTCAACTTACCACGCGCACGCTGAAGCTTGGTTGCAGAATCTATGGGAAGCTGTGTGTTCAAGGGCTCATCTAACCTAAGTCTGAACCAAGGAGTGTTGGAGAAGTTTTTTGAGTGAGACAATAAATGGAAGCGGATGGTATTCAGAATTCTAAACTATTGTCTAAATGCCTAATTATTACACCGTACCGCACAATAATTAGGCGTTAAGTGTATCCCAGAAAGTTAGCACGCGTTGAGTGTTGGTTTTTTTGAGATCGCCAGATCGATTTCTTAGCCGCTTCACCGCATCATATAATTCGATAGATACGTTCAGGATGGACCATTTGTGATCATAATCAAGTGCTTACCGAGCGTCGATGCAGCGTAACGTTAGAAGACCAGTTTTCGTGAAAGGGAGTGTAATTAGACGTTCAACGAAAACGTCTACTGGATTAAAATTGGCATTTGATTGAGATCTAAGTCCTTTAAACCCAGTGGAAACGGGATGTGCGATCAAGCTTTGGTATGTTTGGTAACTGTGTTATTTTTGAATTGAACA
>NZ_JABBAM010000003.1 GCF_018607965.1 Planktotalea sp. | reverse complement strand
TGTTTGGAACCGACCCCGTTCCATTTTTGCTAAAACACGCTGGTCTATTTGAAAAAGGTCGGTCGGTTTTGTCCATTGCCGAGGGCGAAGGACGCAACGGCGTGCATTTGGCCAAGCGCGGGTTGGATGTGACGGGTGTGGAGTTTGCGCCCTCTGCGGTGGCCAAAGCCGAAAAGCTGGCGCGCCAAAATGATGTGCAACCGACCTTCATTCAGGCCGATCTGTTTGAATGGGATTGGCCAAGCGATTCTTTTGACATCACCTTGGGTTTGTTCTTCCAGTTCATCGGCCCCTCACAGCGCGATATATTATGGCGCAAGATGTTGGCGGCAACACGGCCCGGTGGTTTGATTATGATCCACGGCTACACGCCCAAACAGATCGAGCTTGGAACAGGCGGTCCGCCTTTTATCGAAAACATGTATACGCGCGATAGTTTTGCAGATGTGTTCGCAGCCTGCGAGGTCCTTGTGTGCGAAGACTATGAGGCGGAGCAGAAATCAGGGTCGGCCCATGTTGGCATGTCGGCGCTGATCGATTTTGTCGCGCGCAAGCCCGCTTAGGGATTGCGGGGACGTGGGCGCGTTGGAATTTCCTTCATCAAGCCACCGATCCCCATTTGTGCTATATCGTTGCTGATCACAGTGACACCGCAGAGAACGCGGCTGAGAACCTTGTCTGCACCGTTCAGTGCAGGCGAGCGCGCGCACCCAGGAAGGCCGATGACAGGCGTCCCTGCTAAATCACCCAAAAACAGCAAGTTACCCGGATCAACAGGCATTCCAAAGCGCGTAAGGGCTCCACCTGCGTCGATCAACGCAGCAGGTGCCACGTCAGCGGGATCGGAGGTGGCGGAGGCCGTGAGAATCAAAATAACCTCGCCTTTTGCGGCAATTAGGGCGCTTCGTAAGGATTGCGTGTCGTGGGCGCAGGTCAGCGTTTCTATCAATGGACTTTGAAGTACTGCAAGACGCGCTTGGGTGGCCGCAATCGCTTTGCTTTCGTCAGTATCCTTACTGATCTGAGTGATGATCAAACTGACGGACTGTTGGCAAGGTTCGGCCAAAGTGACGCCACCGCGCGCCAAAGCACAGGCCATAGCTAGGTCCGTTTCAGGAACCGCGTATGAAATTATTTTGACGGTGCCAAGCATTCCGTTTTCATGCATTTGATGGTGCGCAGGAACCGTTGCAAATGAAATCATCGGGTTCACGGCGTTGAGTGCGTGAAGTTTTTCAACATCAAGCAACGCAACCCCCGCCCCCTTTGCGATCAGGTTTACGCGACCTTTTGCAGCCTTGGTTGCGCGCAACCCAACTGCGCCCTCCAAAAGTGCTGCACCCAAACGCCGCGCGGCTTCGTTTTCCTCGATGTCACCGTGTTCAAGCGTTGCAACAGTGACCAACGTTGCGCCCGTTTGCGAGAGCTGCGCGATATGGTCGGCGCCGAGCATCGTGCCTTTGCGCAGACGTCCATCTATTGTGCTGACAGAGTGCGCAAGGATGCAGCCAAGAGCGTCCTCCAGCGGGATCGGGCCAAATTTCACGCTGTGCCTTTGCGCAAGAGTTGGGTCATTTGCGCAATGACAGACACCGCGATTTCAGCGGGGCTGCTTGCACCGACATCCAACCCGATGGGTCCATGAATGCGTGCGATTTCATCTGACGTAAACCCTTTGGCCTGCAACCGTTCCACCCGTTTTGCATGCGTCCGTTTTGACCCCAGCGCACCGATATAGAACGCACCAGATTGCAGCGCGATATCTAGAACGGGGTCATCAAGTTTCGGGTCGTGGGTCAGTAAAACAAGCGCGGTGCGCGTATCCAGACCGATCCGAGCAACCGCATCACTGGGCCACTCACTCGAGATTTCAGTGCCTGGAAAACGGGCCTGTGCTGCGAAACTTTCGCGCGGATCAATGACCGTTGGATCATAGCCCGCAAGGCGCGCCATAGGAACCAAGGCTTGGGCTATATGAACAGCCCCGACGATCAACACGCGCAAGGGCGGGTTGTGAATGGCGATAAAACGGCGCGTGTCTTCTTCAAATCCTGAGCGGTCCATCGCAAACCGCTGAACAAGTTCTGAGCGATGCAAATCACGTGCACCTGTATCAAGATCGGCGACATACGCAACCGGCATACGCGCGGCGCGCGCCTCGACCAAATCACTTAACAGCGCCTCGCTTAACACGGTCCCCACCGGTTCTACCAAGATGCGAATCTTACCGCCACAGGCCAAACCAACCGCAAAGGCGTCGCCGTCCGACACCCCGAACTCCAACTCGCGCGCATCGCCGTGCTCAATCGCCTCGATAGCCTCGACAATCACCGCGCCCTCGACGCAGCCCCCAGAGACAGATCCCGCGATTTCGCCCTTCCCGTTGATCGCCAATTGGCTGCCCGTACGACGCGGCGCACTGCCCCATGTTTCAATCACCGTGGCCAAAGCCGCGCCCTTGCCGGCCCGAAACCATGCCAAAGCTTGTTCAGGAATTTGATCCACATAAATGTCGTTCATCGGGCGTTTCCTAATTCAACTGCTTCGCAAAACCTGCGCTAAAATTCGTGCCAGCGCAATGCACCGAATGACACGCACAACATGACAAGACTTGGTCGCGCCAATTTCCCAATCCTGCCCTAATTCCCCGCCATC
>NZ_JABBAM010000011.1:10360-18339 GCF_018607965.1 Planktotalea sp. | reverse complement strand
TAATCTTGCGCATTTGCTCGCCATTTCTGGACTGCATATGGGGTTGTTGGCGGGGTTCGTGTTCACAGCTCTGCGCCTTGGTTTGATTCTTATCCCCTCAATCGCGGCAGGGGGACTGGCGAAAAAGCTTGCAGCCTTTGGCGGATTGATTGCAGCGGCGGGTTACCTTGGCCTCTCAGGCGGTTCAATCGCGACCGAACGCGCATTCGTGATGGCAGCGGTCACAGTGGGCGCGGTGATCCTAGAGAGGCGTGCGATCAGCTTGCGCGCGGTGGCCTTGGCGGCCCTTATCATCTTGGTGCGACGACCCGAAGCGATCACGGGGCCAGGGTTTCAAATGTCATTTGCTGCTACGACTGCTCTGGTCGTTGTTTTCACAATCATGAACAGGCGCAATGCAGGAAAAGCACCGCGCAATCCAATTGTGAGCATCTCGGTAGGAACGCTGATTTCCTCAGCTGTTGCAGGGTTTGCGACCCTTCCCATAGCTGCTGCACACTTCAACATGATCTCGCACTATGGCTTGCTCGCAAACCTCATCTCGGTCCCTTTGATGGGGGTTCTTGTGATCCCTATGGCGGTCGTGGCGGTGTGTCTGTTACCTCTGCACTTGGAGTGGATCCCTTTGATGCTGATGGGGTATGGCTTGGACTGGATCCTTGGCGTCGCGGACGCCGTTTCCCACTGGCCCGACGCGGTCAGCAAAGTGCCCGCACCGCCAGATTGGGCATTTTTCTCGCTTTGTCTTGGGCTGCTTTGGATGGCCTTAATGATGTCTAAGGTTCGTTTGGTTGGGCTCTTGCCGGTATGCATCGCGCTGCTGGTTTGGGCGCAAGTTCAACGCCCTGATGTACTGATTTCAGATACCGGAAGTTTGGTGGGTGTGCTGCGCGATGGCGGACGCGCATTGAGCAAAGAAAAAGGGTCGGGTTTTGTCGCAAGTGTTTGGCTTGAGAATGATGGTGACGCCATTTTCCAAAAGCGTGCAGCCGGGCGTTGGGAAGGGGGTAGGACTATCAATGCGGGTGGGCATTCAGTGCATGCCGCGTCTGGCAAGCGAGGGCTGGCAGGTTTCAAAGGCTGTAATCGAAAAGACATCGTTGTGTTTTCAGAAGCCTATAAAGGGGACGCGACATGCGAAATTTTCGACCGCAACCGCCTGCGCGAAACAGGCAGCATCTCGATTACATTTGATGAAAACGGAATTGCAGACATAACAACGGCCCGCGCTATGGCGGGCCGACAATATTGGGATACAAAAGCGCTACGTAAGGCGCGTTTTGGGCACTAATAGCTACGGATCAAACCGACCAAACGCCCTTGTACCTTAACCTGCTCGTGCGAGAAGAACCGCGTCTCATATGCTGGGTTTGCCGCCTCAAGCGCGATCGTGGTACCATTGCGATGGAAGCGCTTTAACGTGGCTTCTTGATCTTCAACCAGCGCCACAACGATGTCACCGTTGTCGGCAGTGTTGGTCTCGCGAATGACAACTGTGTCGCCATCATTGATCCCGGCGTCGATCATGGAATCGCCTTTGACCTCAAGCGCGTAGTGATTGCCAGCACCTGATAGCATTTGGCTGGGAACGGCCACGTTGTGGGATGCATGACTGATCGCTTCAATCGGAACACCCGCCGCGATTTGGCCCATCACTGGCAATTCCATCGCTTGGATCGCTTCAACAGGGCGCGCCTCACGTGGGGCGGGGGCGTCAGGTTTACCACCGGCCACAACACGCGGCACAAACCCTGCGGGTTTCATGCCCATACTCTCTGGCAGTTTCACGATTTCAATCGCACGCGCACGGTGGGCAAGACGGCGAATAAACCCGCGCTCTTCCAAGGCTGTGATCAAACGGTGGATGCCGGATTTCGACCGTAGGTCCAACGCTTCTTTCATTTCGTCAAACGAAGGGGGAACACCGTCCCGTTGCACGCGTTTGTTAATGAATTTGAGCAAATCTAACTGCTTTTTAGTCAACATGCTTGCATCCTCCTCGTGGTGCGGGTTTGTTTTGTTCTACGCTTGTTCTTGTTTTGTGTCAACTCAGTGTTCAACTTTGTTAAAGCGGAATGAAGCTGACTTTGTCGCCTGCGCGCCGCGCTGGATCATTCGGCGGGCGCAAAAGCAGCGCGTTTGCTTGGGCTAAAACGCTAAGAAGCGCGCTGTCTTGACGCTCAAATGGCGCTATCTTTCCGTCCGTGATTGCGGCGCGCATGTAGTGCGCTCGAGGGCCATTTGATGGGATATCTTCTTTAAGGGACGCTGTTTGGTGGGGCGTGGCATGTTTGCCCAATCCAAGCATTGTGCGCACAACGGGCATCACGAAAACTGTTCCACAAACCATCGCGGACACAGGATTTCCGGGCAGTCCGATCATCATTGCATCGCCTAATTTCCCCGCCATCAACGGTTTGCCGGGCCGCATTGCGACTTTGTAGAAAGATTGATCCATCCCTAGGTCTGCCGCTACACCGCCTACCAAATCGTGGTCCCCGACAGATGCACCACCAATGGTAATTATGAGGTCTGCGCCTTTTGCCATTTCGAAAGCCGTGCGAAGAGCGGGCAAGGTGTCATGTGCAATTGGCAGGATACGAACGATCGCACCCAACTGTTCCAGCATCGCGTTCAGACCAAATGTGTTGGACGCTATAATTTGGTCATCGCTGGGCGTTTCGCCGGGCATGACCAATTCCGTTCCTGTGGAAATTAACGCAATATCAGGGCGGCGTGTCACGGGAACGTGGGCGATGTTCATGGACGCAAGCAGGGCGATCAAGTTTGGTGTTAGAATTTGTGGTGCATCCAACGTTTGACCAACTTTGAAATCGGTCCCCGCAGCTCGGACAAAGGATTTGGTTTCTGTCGTCTCGCGAATAGTGATCTGGTCGCCGCTCGCGTCCACGTTTTCTTGGATCGCAACCCAATCTGCACCCCTTGGAACAGGAGCACCTGTGAAAATGCGTACCGCTTGGCCAGCCCTTACAGTCCCGTCGTACCTTGATCCAGCAGCCGCTTCGCCCATAATGGTAAGTGTCTGACCTGCCACATAATCTGCACTGCAAATTGCATAGCCGTCCATTGCAGACGCGGGGAAGGGAGGTTGATCACGCAGTGCTGCGACAGGTTTGGCGAGGACGCGGCCTGTTGCGTCTTTGAGGGCGATTTCTTCGATTACCAAAGGCGTGACAAGTGCGAAGAGTTGGGCGAGGGCGTCGTCTACCGAGATCATGATGCCTCGTAGCGCCCAGATTTACCGCCGTCTTTCAGCGTTACGTGAATGCCTCCGATTTCCATAGTCTTATCAACGGCTTTTATCATATCGTAGACCGTCAGGGCTGCTGTGCTCACCGCAGTTAGCGCTTCCATCTCGACGCCGGTTTGGCCTGTGGTTTTAACCGTTGCCGATATTTGAACGCCGGGTAGATTAGCATCTAGCTTAAGGTCAAGCGAGACCTTTGCGATCGCAAGCGGGTGGCACAAAGGGATCAGATCGGGGGTTTTTTTGGCCCCCATAATCCCCGCGAGTTGCGCGACACCAAGGACATCACCCTTCTTCGCAGTGCCGCCTGAGATGATCGCGAACGCCTCAGCGCTCATGCGCACCCAGCCGGCAGCGGTCGCTACGCGGGATGTGATGTCTTTGGCAGACACATCGACCATATGCGCCTCGCCTTTGGCATCAAAGTGGGTCAGCCCGCTCATGCGCCCATGCCTGCATTACCCGTTGGCATGCGCAGTAAATTGCGCGTTGCAGTTTCGACATCGTCTTGGCGCATCAGGCTCTCTCCAATCAGGAATGTGCGCGCGCCGTAACGGGCCATGTCGGCAAGGTCTTGGGATGTGAACAGCCCGCTTTCTGAGATGATTAGGCGATCTTCTGGCACCATGCGGCTAAGTTCTCGCGTGGTGTCTAAAGACGTTTCGAATGTTTTCAGATTGCGGTTGTTGATGCCCATAAGGGGGGATTTCAACATCGAAGCACGCTCTAATTCTGCGGCGTCGTGCACTTCTAAAAGCACATCCATGCCCCAACCGAAAGCGGCGTCTTCTAGTTCGGCGGCTTGCGTGTCGGAAACCGACGCTAAGATGATCAAAATGCAATCGGCCCCGAGTGCGCGGGCCTCAGCGACTTGGTATGTGTCGTACATAAAATCTTTGCGCAGTGCGGGCAGGGCGACCGCATCGCGTGCGTCACATAAGAATTGCTTGGCCCCTTGGAAGCTGGGTGTGTCTGTGAGGACGGATAAACAGGTTGCCCCGCCGCGCTCATAAGCTTGTGCAAGTGTCGCCGGATCAAAGTCTTCGCGGATTAAGCCCTTTGAGGGCGAAGCTTTCTTGATTTCAGCAATCAATCCATAGCCTTCAAGAGACGCGCGCATCAGAGCGTCCGCAAAGCCACGCGGGGCGCTCGCAGATTTTGCTTCGGCTTCGACATCGGCCAAGGGTTTGGCGCGTTTGTCAGCTTCAATTTCTTCTAGCTTATAAGATTTGATGCGATCTAGGGCAGTTTGTGTCATTCGACGTCCTATTCAAAGCGCGATTTTTCTCGAAAAATCGGGGCGACAATTTTTCTGGAAAAATTGCTTTTATGTCTGTGGATGCGTGGCTTTTGCCAACGCTTCAATTTTGCGCTTGGCGGCACCACTATCAATACTTTCGCGGCCCATGTCAGCGCCTGTTTTAAGATCCTTGGCTTTTCCCGCGACGACCAAAGCAGCAGCCGCGTTCAACAAAACCGCATCGCGGTAAGCGCTTTGGATACCATCTAACAATGCGCGAAAGGCTATTGCATTTTCTTGCGGTGTTCCGCCCATGATATCCTCAAACGGATGCATAGGCAGGCCGGCATCTTCGGGGTTCACTTCGAATTCAGTGACAGCACCGTTTTCTAAAGCAGCCACCCATGAAACGCCTGCAATGCTGAGCTCGTCCGTGCCATCACTCCCATGCACAAGCCATGCTTTTTCAGATCCCAGCTGGCCCAGAATTTCCGCCATCGGGCGGATCAGGTCGCGACGGTACGCGCCGGTCAATTGCAGCTTAACACCCGCTGGGTTGGTCAAGGGACCGAGGATATTGAAGATCGTGCGCGTCCCAAGTTCGGCGCGTGTTGGCATCACGTGGCGCGTTGCAGGGTGGTGCATCGGGGCCATCATAAAGGCGATGCCGCACTCATTTAACGCGGCCTCAACCACATCAACACCGACCATGACGTCGATGCCCATTTCCCCAAGCGCATCAGCCGCACCTGATTTTGAACTCAAGTTACGATTGCCATGCTTTGCGACTGTGACGCCTGCACCCGCAACAACAAAGGCCGTTGCGGTTGAGATGTTCAGCGTTCCTTTGCCATCACCACCCGTGCCGACGATATCCATCGCACCTGCGGGCGCTTCCACAGCATTGCATTTGGCGCGCATGACTGAGGCGGCCGCGGCGTATTCGTCAACCGTTTCACCGCGCGTGCGCAGGGCCATTAAAAGCCCACCAATCTGGCTAGGCGTTGCTTCGCCTGTGAACAGGATTTCAAAGGCGGCTTCAGCCTCCGCGCGCGATAATGCGCGGTCGGCGGCGGCGTCAATCAGGGGCTTTAGCGCGTCACTCATGCAGGAACCTTCATTGTATTTAGGAAGTTTTGGAGCATAGCATGTCCATGCTCGGAGCGAATGGATTCGGGATGAAATTGCACGCCGTGAATGGGCAAGTCGCGATGTTCCAGACCCATGATAGTACCGTCGTCTAGTTCCGCTGTGATCTTCAAGACGTCGGGCAAGTTTTCGCGCTCAACGACCAAAGAATGATACCGCGTTGCTGAAAACGGGCTTGGCAGGTCTTTGAAAAGACCGTCATTGCTATGCTTGATGTGACCCATCTTGCCGTGCACGATTTCGTGGCAGCGCACGATCTTACCACCAAAAGCTTGGCCAATGCTTTGATGGCCCAAACACACGCCCATCAACGGCATCTTGGTTTCAGCGGCCAGTGCCACCAAATCCATACAAATTCCGGCATCTTCGGGTGCGCGTGGACCCGGGGACAACAAAATGCCCGCCGGATTCAGCGCCATCGCGGCGCGCGCTGTCATGGCATCGTTGCGAATAACTTTCACAACCGCGCCCAGTTCGCCCAGATAATGTACTAGATTATACGTAAAGCTGTCGTAGTTATCGATTAAAAGCAGCATGGGTAGTCTCAATTCATCAAATGCAGGTGTCATTAACACCCCAGTTGCGCCCTACATGCTCAGGACAGCGCACAAGGGTCAAGAGGCCCCTTGTCTTGGGGCGTGCAAAGGGTCAAACTTGCAGATGAAACAAGCATAGCGGTTTAAGGCGGGTCTACTGTGGCAAGAGGTGTGTTTTCAGGGGTTATTTGGGGCGGCGTTGTTGCCGTGGTTGGCGCGGGCGGTCTTTCACTGGCCTATCCCGATTTTAAACCGGGCGCTGTTGAAATGGCAGAGCGAAGCGTTCGCGCAATCACTGCAGAAACACCCCAAGCCGGACCTGTCGAGGCAATCATAGTTGAGCCTTCCGTAAGTGAAGAGATGATGCCTACTGACGGTGTGTCAGAAGAAATGGCGAAGGTTGGTGAGGCTGAGCCAGAGGTTATGGAGCCAGAAGCCATGACTGATACGGCGAAAGAGGCTGTAAATGAAACACCCGAGCTTGCAGACGAAACACCCGAGATAGAAACCGCAGGTGAGGAGCTTGTGAATGAGGACGCCTCTGAAGAGTCCGCAGTCGCAGAGGCTGTAAAGACAGACGTGTCGTCAGCGAGCACTGAAATCGCGGCTGAACCTGAAATCGATGAAGTTGAAAAAATTGAGCAAGAATTTGCTGACGCAGAAGTAGAAACAGAAGAAGCCGAAATTGTTGATCCGATCGCGCCAGAGCCCGACACAGCAACAACCGAGATCGCCCGAGAATCCCAGAACATCACCGATGAGATCATCGCAGCACTACCAAAACCAGAGGGCACAGTCGGTAATCTCGCGCCGGCGGTAACCATTGGCCGCTTGCCATCTCTTGCCCAAGAAGACGACGAAACAGCTGACGCGGACGCCGTAAGCGCTGTGGCTCCGCCTCCAATTGAACGCTTCGCCGTTCCATTTGAACTCATTGGCTACAAGCCTTTGATGGCGATTGTTCTGATCGATTCAGGGGATGGTGCGCTTGGCGTAGAAGCCCTGGAATCGTTCCCTTATCCATTGACGTTTGCGGTTGACTTCAACGGCCCTGATGCGACTGCACGGATGCAGACATACCGTGACAAAGGATTTGAAGTTCTAGCGTTGGTGGATTTGCCGCGTGGGTCAAACCCATCTGATGTTGAAGTCGCGATGAGCGCATATTTGGCGGCTATTCCAGAAGCCGTGGGTATCTTGGAGGGCGTCACGACGGGGGTTCAATCCAGCCGCGAGATGGCGGATCAATTGACACAGATCCTATTGGATAGTGGCCACGGGATGTTGCTTCAGGCGGGCGGCTTGAACACAGCGCGTAAACTGGCTGCCCGTGAAGGTATTCCCGCGGCAACGGTCTTTCGCGATTTTGATGGCAACGGGCAATCGGCCAGCGTGATGCGGCGCTTCTTGGATCAGGCGGCGTTTCGCGCCGGACAAGAAGGCGGCGTGGTCATGATGGGGCGTTTGCAAGCTGAAACCATTTCAGCACTGCTGATCTGGGGCCTTGCAGATCGCGCGAACCGCGTCTCCTTGGTTCCCGTTAGTGCGGTCTTACTGCAAGAAAACGCCCAGCAGTAGCTTACAATCGGTCTGCGAAGAGGCGGGCGCGGGCTGCATCATCTGGTTGGATTATCACATCCAAGGCGTAGCACTCTTGTTGAAACCCATCGCGCTCACGCGGGTTGGCGTTTTCGATGGCCCAAATGCAATAGCCCATCGCCGCGTGATTTGATGCAAACGGAAAACGGGCTTTGATGATCAACTCAGCCATATTCACACCCGCTTT
>NZ_JABBAM010000011.1:0-10260 GCF_018607965.1 Planktotalea sp. | reverse complement strand
CACCCGCTTTAGCGGCTCGTTCAAACAGCGCGATGGCTTTAGGGCGATCAATCTCAACACCTCGACCTTCTTCATAAGCGGCACCAAGGATGTTCAACGCTTTTGCATTTCCTGCTTCTGCCGCCTCTCGGATCACGTTCAAAGCGCCGTCATAATCGCCCTCAATATAAGCAAGACGCGCTGCGGCGACCTGTTCGTCCGTCGGGGCGGCAAGCGCGGGAAAGGGGGCGAGAAGGATGCTAATAATGGCAAGGGCTGAAAAACGCATAAAAACCTCTTGGTAATAAATGCGATCAGTTTAGCCAATTTTTCGGATGAGGGAAGGACAACGCGGCCCCTAGCCGTAGAACTGCATGACCCAAAGCATCAAATGTGTAAGTGCCCCGAGGTAAAATCTGGCCGCGTTCGCTAACGCATCGTTCCAAAAGTGCCAAGTTCCCTAGAGGCTTCCGCTAACCAGCCAGAATGGAACGGTTCAAATCAAGCCGATCAAAGCACGGGCCGAGGTTGCCGCAACCGGATCGTGCGAATAGCGCTCAATTAGATGATGCGCTAGAGTGTTGTGTCGCGTTGAATAATGCCCGCTCCACCCTTGCAAGTTCAACAGGGCGACAAACCTGTGCAGGGCCGTGGACAAAAAGGTGGAAAAGAGCATGGCGTAAAGCCACCAATAGTCATTTTGCGTCTGCCATAGCCTCTCAAGTAAACGCTGAGGCCTAAGATACGACCGCTACAATAGCTGCGAAACGCGCCAGGAGACGATACTGGACAGCAAAAACAACACAATCAGCAACATCCAGATTGGATAAACAACAGCAATGCGCGCTCGCCAGATTTCTGTAAGCAAAGGGGCGCAACAAAAAACGTCAATGCAAACAAGTTCAGACCGAAATCGATCTAAATACGCGCCGATAACCAAGATATCGTCCCAAGAATTACTGTAATCAATGCAAATGAGTATGTCGAATTTGGCTAGTTTGCGTCGCTCATATTTATGGGCCTGTCAAATTTTTCAAGAGACTGGCAGGAAACAGGATCAAAAGCTACGGTTTAGCCATTCCCGTTGCCCGTAAAGCGGCTCGCATCCTCTGCGGCCTTACGGATCGCGCCTGATTTATGCACGGTCTCCATATACTCGGCCTCGGGATCGCTGTCATAAACCACGCCGCCGCCCGCTTGGATATATAGCTTTTCGCCCTTCACCACCGCAGTGCGTAGGGCGATGCACATGTCCATGTCGCCCCCCGCAGAGAAATACCCGCAGCCACCGCCGTAGATGCCGCGTTTTTCGGGCTCGAGTTCGTCAATGATCTCCATCGCGCGCACTTTTGGGGCACCAGATACAGTCCCAGCCGGCATGCCTGCAAAGAATGCGCTTAGGGCGTCTTGGTCATCTGCCAATTCGCCCACAACGTTGGACACGATGTGCATCACGTGGCTGTAGCGTTCGACGATGAATTCCTCAGTGGGGCGCACGGTGCCAATCTTGGCAACCTTACCCACGTCATTGCGGCCCAAGTCCAACAACATCAAATGCTCTGCCAGTTCTTTTTGATCGGCCAGCAAGTCCGCCTCTAGTGCGTTGTCTTCCTCAGGCGTCGCGCCGCGCTTGCGGGTGCCTGCGATGGGGCGGATGGTGATCTCTTTGCCAAAGACGCGCACAAGGATTTCTGGCGATGCACCGACGACTTGAAAACCACCAAAGTTGAAGTAGAACATGAACGGCGAGGGATTCGTTCGGCGCAAAGAACGGTATAATGCGAAGGGCGGTTGTTTGAATTCTTGGCACCAGCGCTGGGACGGAACGACCTGAAAGATGTCGCCTGCTTTGATGTATTCTTTGGCCTGCTCAACCGCGTCTTTGTAGCCTTCACGTGTAAAGTTACTCACAGGCTCTGGCGCGTCTTCCGCTAGACCCAGATCGCGGGTTGCAGCGGGCATGGGGCGTTCCAGATCGCGCACGGAATCCATGACGCGCTCAGCGGCTTGCGCATAGGCGGCGCGCGCGGATTGGCCATCGCTGACCCACGCGGGGGAGACGACCGTGACCTCGCCTTTCACACCGTCCAAGACCGCAACCACAGAGGGGCGCAGCATGATCGCATCGGGCACGCCCAGAACATCAGGATTGACGTTAGGCAGGTGTTCTACATGGCGGATCATGTCGTAGCCAAGATAACCAAACAAGCCAGCGCTGGCTTGGGGCAGGTCGTCTGGCAGGTTGATATGGCTTTCTGCGATCAGCGCGCGTAATGCATCCAAAGGCGGCAAGTCCTGCGCCTGAAACGCATCGCTATCGTAGCGCGCCATGCGGTTGAGCGATGATGTCGGTCCCTCTGAGCGCCAGATCAGATCGGGCTTCATCCCGACGATGGAATAGCGACCACGGACTTCGCCGCCCGTCACGGACTCAAGAACGAACGCGTCTTTCTGGGCACCCGTCAGCTTGAGCATCAAGGAAACGGGCGTGTCCAAATCCGCAGCAAGCCGCGTGTAGACCACCTGATTTTGCCCGGCATTATACGCCTTGGCGAATTCTTCGAAGGAAGGAACCAACGCCATGGGCGAACCCCTTTAGGTAAAGTTAGTTAAAATTGGCATGGACCGCGTTGATCGCGTTTTGATCAAGGTTGATGCCTGCGCGCTGCTGGATATCACGTGCGTAGGCTTCGAACAGGTCTTGGCTAATCGCGCTTGAGGCTTGGCTGCTTAGGCGTTCTCGCACGGCAGTGATGTCGTCGCTTTCTTCGTCTGCGGCCAGCACGTCATCGAGGCGGATCACGAGAACATCCGTAACATCGTCAACGATGACAGTGGTGCCTTTTTCGGCCTCAAATAGGGCCAAAATTGCCGCTGGTGGGATGCCGTCAACGAAGCCCGTCCGCATCACATCCGTTAACGTCTCGGAGACAAGATCAACATCCGCGAAATCGCTGTCGGCTGTGATTTCTGGGATCAACGCCTCTGCCTCTGCGCGCAAGGCAGCGCGGGTTGCCTGTGTCCGCCAACCGGCTGTCACGCGTTCTGTGATTTCAATCATTGGCTGTGGGCGTGGTTCAAGAACCGTGTCGAGCCGTAGCGCAAAAATGCCACCGTCCTCTAAGACTGCGACCACTGGAAAGTCCTCCTCTGTCACGGTTGACGCCGCTTCGCGGAAGGCTTCATAAGCGGCAAGGTCGTCTTCTGCTTCTGACGACCAGTCGATCGTGCCAAGCTCCATGTCGGTTTCTTTGATGAGGTCTTCCAGCGTTGCACCCCCGGCAAGCAGGTCGTCGATGTCGCTGATTTGCGCTTCAACGACGCGACGTGCGCGATCGGCGGAAAGTTCATCGCGCAGTTGTGCGCGCGCATCCTCAAAGCTGGTTTCTTGTGCGGCTAGAATGCCGTTGATGCGGAACAATGCAGGGCCAAGATCGCTTTCGAGCGGGCCAACAATGTCACCTGTCGCGCCTGCGAAAACAGCGTCGCCTGCAGCGCCCAAGTCATCTTTTGGAAGATCACCAAGGTCGATATCTGCCAGCACAAGACCACGTTCTTCCACAAGGGTCTCAAACGTTGATCCACCTGCTTCTAGCTGTGCTTTGGCCGCACTTGCATCTTCTGTTGATCCATAAACCAGACGCTCCACCAAGCGACGCTCGGGTTGATTGAACTCTGCATCGCGTTCCGCATATGCGTCTTTCAGAGATTGTTCATCAACGTCGACAGTATCAGCGATCATATCTGGGGACAGCCACGCGTAGGTGATCTGTTTGGTTAATGGCAATGTATAGTTGTCAATGTTTTCATCGTAGTAAGCGGTCAGTTGCTCAGGGGTTGGGTCGCCCACTGGTTCGGCCAGATCATCGGCGGTCAACCGAGCGACCGTCGCGTTACGGCGTTCACCGACATAAGCGACCAACGTGTCAGCGTAAGTATCAGGGACCGTATTGCCAGATAGGATCGCGCCTTGGACAAGTGTGCGTGCTGCTTCTTCGCGCATGCTTTCTTCGAATGCCGCCTCCGACAGACCTGCGTTTTCAAGGGTAAAGCGATAGGCTTCGCGATCAAACTGACCATTCAGACCTTGAAACGCACCCATGCTTAAAATTTGTTCCTGAAGTTTTTCGTCACCAACAGACAGACCCAGCTCGGACGTTTCATGATCCAGCGCGCGGGTTGTTACGACACGTGCCAAGGCTTGGCGATCAATCCCAATCGTTTGTGCGGTGGAAAAGGGAACGTTTTGGCCAGCTTGCGCCGACACAGCGCGCAGGTCTTCCTGCAAGGTGCGTGCATAAAGATCGACAGAAATTTTCTTGTCGCCAACTGCGCCAATGGACTGGATGTTGCCGCCAACGCCCGTTGCGCCAAATCCGGCTAGGCCGACGATCAGCATGGCAAGCAAAATCCAGATGAATGTCTTTGAAATCTTATTCCCACGTACGGCCATGATGCGTCAAACCTTCTTAATACGGCCGCGCGAAATACGGCGTTTTGGAAGGTTTACTTGGCCCCGCGTAGGGGAGCAAGAGAGAATGGTAGTGCTGATAAACGTTTGAACAATTCAGCGATTCCGTCGGCGTCGATGTTTGCGAAAGCGACGCGTAGATGGCGCGCGCCCGCGGGATCACCCTCGGGCATGAACATTGTGCCGGGCAGGGCAAGGATGCCTGCCTCTTTCACCAACGCTGGCGCGAGTTCGTTTGAGGGGATTGCGAAGGGATGTTCGACATAGGCGAAATACGCGCCGCAGCCTTTCAAGGTCCAGCCAAGTGCGGTCAGTTTGGGCATTTCAGCTTCAATCGCGGTGCGCCGTGACAGGATTTCGAGGCGTTGCTCTGCGAGCCAATCACTAAGGTTCTGCAAACCCCAAAGGGCAGAGTATTGGCCAAGCTGGCTTGGGCAAATGGCAACGGTGTCTAGGAATTTTTCAGCCTCAGCCAATAGTGTAGGTGAGGAAATAATCGCCCCAACGCGGTGGCCTGTCAGGCGGAACGCTTTGGAGAAGGAGTAAAGGTGAACAAGCGTGTCTTCCCAGCCATCCTGTTGGAACAAGGGATGTGGCGCGCCCGTTTGGGAATGAAAGTCGCGATAGGTTTCATCGACAATCAGCTTGATGCCCGTCTCTTGCGCCAGCTTGAAGAACGCCAACACCAGATCTGCGGGGTATTCAACGCCTGCGGGATTGTTCGGCGTTACCAGTGAAATCGCACGCGTGCGCGACGTAATCTGCGCGCGCGCTACGTTTGGATCGGGCAGCAAGCTGTCGTCTGTGGGGATCGGCTTGGCTGTAACGCCCGCCATATCGAGCCACATTTTGTGATTGAAATACCATGGCGTCGGCAAAAGGACTTCATCACCTGCGTTTGCTATCGCGCTAATGACGGCGGCGAAAGCTTGGTTACAGCCAGATGTGATCGCAACTTGATCGGCGCTGATTTGGCTGCCGTACGCGTCACTCCATTGCGATGCGACCTCAGAACGTAATTCGGGTGTGCCTAAAACTGGCCCATACAAGTGTGCTTGGGGTTCATTCAAAATGAACTCAGCCATGGCGCGGCGCATGGGTTCGGGGGGCGATTCAACGGGTGCGGCTTGGCTGACGTTGATCAAAGGGCGATCTGTTGGAAAGGTTACCCCGTCCAACCAGCGACGTGCTTCCATTACAGGGGGCGGAAACGTTGCCTGTGTTGCCGAGCCGCTCATGTCTCAGTCCTGCCCGCGGAAGGGTTGAACGTATTGCAGCGCCATATCCCACGGGAAGAAGATCCATGTATCTTGGGAAACGCCCGTGATGAACGTATCTGTCTGCGGTTCACCCGAAGGTTTTGCATACACACAAGCATAGTGTGCGTTGGGATAAAGCGAACGAACTAGTTCCAGCGTTTTGCCGCTGTCCACCAGATCGTCGATCACTAAAATACCTGTTCCGTCGCCCATCATTTCTGCGTCAGGCGCTTTCAACACTTTTGCTTCACGGCGTTCAGTCGCGGCACCACCGCCAGAATGATAGGAAACAACAGCAATCGTATCGACCTTGCGGATGTCCAACTCGCGCGCAACGATCATCGCGGGGGCCATGCCGCCACGTGTGATCGCAACCACGGCTTTCCATTCGCCATTATCAGGGCCTTTGCCATCAAGGCGCCACGCAAGGGCGCGTGAATCGCGGTGCAATTGATCCCAGCTAACGTGAAACCCTTTTTCGTGTGGCAAGCGATCGGTCATGGAAAGTCTCCGGTGGTTTGATTAGCGGCTCAGCAAAAGCCGTAGGCCCAAAAGGCCAAGAACAGAAGCCGCAATGCGGTCAAGGACGGGTTTAGCGCGCAGATATCCCGCGCTGATATGTTTGGTGGAAAAGGCGAAAACGAAGGCTGAGCTGACGATGAATTCCATCAGCAGATGATTGCCTACAATCAGGACTTTGTCACCAAAATCCATGTTCTGAGGGAAAATCACCATGATCACGGCAGCTGCAAACAGGATCGATTTGGGGTTGCTTAGATTGACAAGCATCCCGCCAAGAAACGCGCGGGCAGGGGGCGTTGGTGTTTGCCCCATCGGTTCGCGCGCATGCTTCCATGTCTGGTAAGCGATCCACATCAAGTATAATGCGCCAACAGTCTTCAATAGAATGAACGTCCAAGGCAGGACAGCAAAAATTGCGTCCAAACCCATAAACGCCAGCGCCGTCCACGTCGCGGCCATAAAGCCAAGACCCCAAGCGGTGAACAGGCCAATGACCCGTCCACTCGCAAGGGTGGTGCGAATAATGTAGAGCATTGCAGGGCCCGGACTAAGAATAGCCGCAAGCAAGGTCACATTAAACGCGATTAGATGGGACAGCTCCATCTGGACCTAGCCCTTTGTGATGTCAGGCGCATCAACCGCCTTCATGCCAACGACGTGATAGCCGGCATCCACGTGATGGGTTTCGCCCGTTACGCCAGAGCTCAGATCACTGAGCAGATAGAGCGCGGATTTCCCAACATCGTCTGTAGTCACATTGCGACGCAGCGGGCTGTTATATTCGTTCCACTTCATAATGTAGCGGAAATCGCCAATGCCAGAAGCAGCCAACGTTTTGATCGGACCCGCGCTGATCGCGTTAACGCGAATGCCGTCTTTGCCCAGATCTTCGGCCATGTAACGAACAGATGCTTCAAGTGCTGCTTTGGCGACGCCCATTACATTGTAATGTGGCATAATGCGTTCGGCACCGTAGTACGTGAGCGTGACAGCACTGCCGCCTTCGTTCATCAGCTTTTCAGCGCGCTGCATAATCGCGGTGAAAGAATAGACTGAGATGTCCATCGTCATTGTGAAGTTATCGCGGGATGTGTCGACGTAACGACCTCGCAGTTCGTTCTTGTCCGAGAAGCCAATCGCGTGAACCACAAAGTCAAACGTGCCCCATCGCTGTTCAATTTCTGCAAACAATGCGTCCATAGACCCGGCGTCGCTAGCATCGCAAGGAACGACGAAATCGCTACCCAACTGTGCTGCCAATGGATTAACGCGCTTTTTTAACGCATCGCCTTGGTACGAAAAGCAAAGCTCTGCGCCTGCATCAGCGCAGGCTTTTGCGATGCCCCATGCGATGGATTTGTCATTGGCTAAGCCCATGATCAGACCGCGTTTTCCGGCCATAAGTCCGTTGGACATAAGAGGTGCTCCCGTTAAATTCGTTCCCCTGTCTTTAGGGCAATGCCCCCAAGGCATCAAGCAATTGGACCCCGCGACAAGCTTGTTTGCCTTGAATACATGACTTATGGGCTAATTGTTGGTCTTGGGCGACGCAGCAATGAGGTATTTTACATGACAGATAGAACCGGTATTTTCGCGGGCGATGATCCTTTCGTGATCGTGCGGACCTGGCTGACAGAGGCCTCTGAGAGCGAGATCAATGATCCCAACGCGATTGCGCTAAGCACCGTTGATGCAGGTGGCCTGCCGAATGCGCGCATGGTTCTTTTGAAAGACGTCGAAGATGCAGCGTTTGTTTTTTACACAAACTATGAAAGTGCAAAAGCGAGAGAGCTTGATAGCGCTGGCAAAGCCGCGTTTGTGATGCACTGGAAATCCTTGCGCCGCCAAATCCGTGTGCGTGGACTTGTGACCAAAGAAGACGGACCACAAGCAGACGACTACTATAATTCACGATCGCTCAAAAGCCGTCTTGGCGCTTGGGCAAGTGAGCAATCGCGCCCTCTAAGTGGTCGCGCAGCTTTGGTTGCAGATGTTGCAAAAGTGACAGCAAAGCATGGCACGTCGCCCACGCGCCCGCCATTTTGGGGTGGATATCGCATTACCCCCTTAGAGATCGAATTTTGGGCAGATGGGCCGTTTCGCCTGCATGATCGGTTTGTTTGGCGGCGTTCAGACGTGGCTGCGAATTGGGATATTTCGCGTCTCAATCCTTGATTTTCATGTGACGTGAAATGGTTTGTATTTGTTAGTGAAAGGTTTTTTGTTCTTGCTAAGGTCAGTCAAAATGCTTCACAAAGTGATAAAGACAGTAATTCAAATATTGGTATCAGAATATGGAAATCGAGCAGACGGTGCACGCGGCACGCGGAGTCGTCAAATGGTTTGACCCGGCCAAAGGCTTTGGTTTTGTTGTCTCTGACAAAGGCGGGCCAGACATCCTGTTGCATGCGAATGTTCTTCGTAATTTCGGGCAAAACTCTATAGCAGACGGAGCCGGTATAGAGATTCTGATCCAAGAGACAGAACGCGGAGCGCAGGCGGTCGAGATCGTTTCAATTGCCCCCCTCAGTGCTGACGATCGCGCAACATTGCCTGACCTTGAGGATTTCGATCCTGCTGATTTAGCGAATGTTGAATTGCAGGCCGCGCGCGTGAAGTGGTTCGACCCGGGCAAAGGATTTGGTTTTGCGAACGCATTTGGGTCAGACGCTGATATATTCGTTCATATCGAAGTGCTGCGTCGGTCTGGACTGGCGGATCTTGCCCCGGGCGAGGCATTGGCGATCCGGGTGATTGATGGTAAACGCGGACTCATGGCTATTGAGGTGAACGCGTGGGAAGCAGCATTGCACTAAATTTGATCCGAGCACGTCGACTCGCTTTTGCGTGTTGCTTTGCTGGTAGTGCGGCGACGGCGCAAGCGTGTCCGCAGGATCGTGTTTTAGTCAAAGGTAGTTTCGGGGAGGCTCAATTCGTAATCGAGCTTGCTGATGAGCCCGCCGAGCGTGGACGTGGCCTGATGAACCGCGTTTCGATGGCCCGTTCCGCTGGAATGTTGTTTGTGTTTGAACAGCCCCAAGCCGTTGCGTTCTGGATGAAGAATACTTTGATCCCGCTTGATATGGTGTTCACAGATAGATCGGGACGAATCGTTCATATCCATGAAAATGCTATCCCGCTTGATGAGACCCCGATTCCTGGCGGTGAGGGTGTCTATGCTGTTTTGGAAATTAACGGCGGAATGAGCTCAATGTTCGGAATAAAGGCCGGAGATGCGCTTCAACATCCTGCCTTTTCAGGTGGCCCAGCAGTATTTCCGTGCAAAGATTGATTTTCGGGCTTTTCATCCCCGCGCGACACCGCTAATAACCGCGTCAGTCGGGGCGTAGCGCAGCCTGGTAGCGCGACGGTTTTGGGTACCGTAGGTCGCAAGTTCGAATCTTGCCGTCCCGACCATTTTCCATATTTCTGAAGACTTAGATTACTCCCCCGGGGGGCAGTCTTATCTGATGCTTCGCCGTCTGTCATTTGATGATGCGACGTTCTCGAACACCATATGTGGAGCGTCTTGGTTGAAAACACACTAAACGTTGTGTTTGGCGTTTGAGTTCGCTCAAATCTTGTGCAGAACTCTCATTGGGTCGTGTCATTTTTCCCGCAGGCGAATTTCCTATGAATGTTAAAATTCTGTTAAGTTTATGTTAAGGAATCTTCACGTGTTTGGTTAAGCGATTTAGCTAAGCCCTCTGCAAACAAAGGTTTTTACCGAACGGGGTGTTTCTGCTCTGCTTGTGGTCTCGCAAACCTGAATCACTTGTGTTGCGCAACGACATAAATATGGCGGCTGCGTCAACGCAAAAAACATCACAATATTGTAAATAATTTCGTTGACCCGATGTAGGTATCTACGCCAGATAGTGTGAGCGGGGCAGGTAAGCCACAACATATAGTGGCCTAGCTTCTCACAGATTCGGTAATCAGCATGTGTATCCCGAACGGTGGTGCATCGGTGTTCGGCGTTTGTTTCGCCCAATTTGTGAAGCTTGATCCATTGTCCCCGCAAGAGGC
>NZ_JABBAM010000161.1 GCF_018607965.1 Planktotalea sp. | reverse complement strand
TTTTGTTCGTCGCGATCAGTTCTTCAACAATCTGCTCGGCAAGTGCGGCTCCTTTTTGGGTGATTTGAACCAAGCGGCTACGCCCCCCTCTCATCGCTGCAAGCAGCGACTGCCGGGCAGTGGGTGGGTCAAGGAGGATGTTCTTGATCGCGTCCAAGAACGCTTGGACAAAGACCCAGCCCAATTGGCGGTCCGCAGCATGACTGTTGAGCATCCCTATGGCACGATAAAATCATGGATGGGGGCGACGCACTTCAAAATGCGAACTCTGAAAAAGGTGGCGACGGAGATGGCGCTGCATGTCCTTGCCTACAACATGACCCGCGTGATGAACATCATGGGCATTCCAGCGATGATCGCTGTGATGAAGGCGTAAAGGGCCTCGTTCGCCTTCTATTTAGCACCGAAACGTCAGGAGGTGCCTGATGTCGCTCTGACCGCCGCCAAGATCCATCAGAACAGCCAAGTTGAAGGTTTTGCGCCGAGATGACGGTGAATGTAAAAAACGGTCCTCGGGACCACATTCAGCAGGGTTTCCACACAGCCTCCGGACTTTGCAGACATTGAGTTTTACGCTCTCGCTGATGCAACATGCGCTTCGCGTGTGCCGCAAGTTTCTCACTGTGATGGATCCCAAATCGCGGAAGCGGTCAATAAATTCGTCAAAACACGTCAGAACTAAACCATACTTTTGCTGCGACTAACATTCCTAGCTAGCGGCTGGCTAAACACCGTATGGGAACTCCCTCACCTTTTTCAATCCAATCGAACGCTCTAGCTCCTAGCAAAAACCGGCATGGATACTCTATGCCAATTGCATTCCAACGACTTAGTGCCGGGTTGGGCCTCGCAGATTGTGAATTCGACACTTGCCCGATTTTGCCAGCGCGAAACGTCTGGTCTGACGAGCCACTCTGCAGCTGACGATAGTGGAGACGAACGGCCTGCATCGATCGGTCGCGATTGACGCCAAGGAAATCCAGTTACCTATTTGTCAAGATGCGGCGGAGATACGAGCCCGTGGGCTTCGGCGTCTGCACGGTCCCAATATGCTATGTAAATGCCGGGTGGTTCCTTATCAGCTGTCATATGCTCGATAATCTGTGGGCTCCGTGTGATGCGTGTGTGGTGCTTTCGCGCCCACTCAAAATGCAACTCGCGTAGACGCGATATTTGCTCTTGGTGCTCGGCGCTTTCTCCAAGATCGTGCAGCTCATCAGGGTCGGATTCCAGATCGAACAGCATCGGACGCATCAACTCGACGTGGACATATTTCCAGCGACCATCAAACACCATCACGAGCCGCGCGTCGCTTTGATCTACATTGACCTCTTGGCGGGCATCGCGCGTGGAATAATCGTATTCAGAAACACAGTAATCGCGCCATGGAACGTCCTGTTCATGCAAAAGCGGAAGCAGGGAACGCCCTTCCATCACATGGGGCTTCGCCTTTCCGCCCAGGAATTCATGAAACGTCGGGGCTAGGTCAATTCCTTCGATCAGTTTGGAGTTTTTCGAGCCGCGTGTGCCATCGGCCTCGGTACGGGGATCATAGACGATCAGCGGAATGCGGGCGGAGCAGTCGTAGAACAAATCCTTTTCGCCCAGCCAGTGATCGCCCATATTGTCGCCGTGATCCGAGCAGAATACGACCATTGTATCCTTCATGCGATCAGATGTTTCGAGATAATCAAGCAGCCGTCCTATGTTGTCATCAAGCTCTTTGATCAAACCCATGTAAACGGGGGCAACCAATTCGCGGACATCTTCGCGCGAGAAGCTTTCGCAGATCCGTGTCTTTTCCCAAGCCTGCATCAAAGGATGTGTATGTTCACCATCGCGCCGATTAACGAGCGGCAAATCATCTTTGGAATACATATCGTTATAGGGTGCTGGTGCCATATAGGGCCAATGAGGTTTGATATAGCTCAGGTGACACAACCAGGGCTCATCCCCTTGAGATTCGATATATTCAATCCCACGCGTCGTAAGCCATGCGGTTTCTGAATGCTCTTTCGGGACACGCGCAGGCAGTGGAGCGTTTTCCAAAAACCAGCCTGATTTCTTTTCTCCATCAGGGCCGATAGACGTGTTGGCCCATTCTTCCCAAGGTGTTTCGCCGTCCATTCCATGTTCGCGCAGGTAGCGCTCGTAATCCTCAGCGTGACGGTTTTTATCAATCGCTGCGTTGGTACCGTCGTCGCGCACAAATTCTTCAAAACCACATTGACTAACCAAAGCGCCAATTGTGCTTTCCGGATCAATCCCGAGGCGCTTCATGCCCTCCTCATCTGGGCGCATATGGGTTTTGCCGACAAGCGTGCTCGTCACGCCGACTTCGCGCAGATGGTCACCTAAAGTAGGCTCGCCCACGCGAAGCGGGAAACCGTTCCACGTCGCGCCATGACTGCGCACATAGCGGCCGGTGTAAAAGCTCATCCGGCTGGGGCCGCAGATAGGCGATTGCACATAAGCACGATCAAATTTCACGCCCTTTGCGGCCAAGCGGTCGATGTTGGGTGTTTCGATATGCTTGGCCCCGTAACAACTGAGGTAGTCCCAGCGCAGTTGGTCAGCCATAATCCAAAGAACATTCATAGATAAGCCTTTCTAATTGCTAACGCGGTGCCATGTAGAGGTTCTCGGATTTGAGGGTTTCGATGTTCACATCTTCGCGTGCCATCGCCCGCTGCACAGCGGGCCGTTCATTGTTAAGCGCAAAGTGACGTTGAATATTTGGGTAAGCGGAACCATCGTAGCCAACTCCTGTGATCCTTGCCCAAACCCAGTAAAGATAGCCGTCAACAATCGACCAATCTGCACCATACCACCACGGGCCTTGCGCAAGCCGCGTCTCAATCATCGCCATGGTTTTATCCATGTCTTTGATCGCAGGAGGGCGGACGATTTCAAACGAAAGCGCCGCATCAGTGATCGTTTTCATCGGCATGGCAATGCGCGTGACAATCGGATGAACAGTGCCCGCGAAAAACGCGAGGTCTGCGGTTTGCTTTAGCTGCTCCAAATTGGTGTAGGTTGCAGGTAAGAGATGTGCTTCGGGAAACTCCGCTGCTAGCCAACTCAGGATAGCGACATTTTCGGTAAGTGGCATACCGTCGATCAAAAGCGTGGGGACCTTTCCCTTTGGGTTGAGCTCCAAAAACTCCTCAGAGTTTTGTTGATTTGCTGCCGTTCTCACCAAGGACGTTTCAAACGAAACCCCTATTTCTTCTAATGCAATCGTCGCGACACGCGCACATGTATTGGGTGCAACAAACAGTATTAGGTCGGGCATTGCATAGAATCCTGATCTGGCTATTAATATCGGTACGAACAAAAAATCGATTTTTGACGGTAAGGCAACTAAATTAGTAAAAAGGAACAGTGTCACTGTCAAAGAAGGTACATCATCTGGGAGGATAATTGATGTCACGAAAGCTACTTGCGGTCCTAGCCGCCGCATCCTGTGTCGGGTCGAGCGCCTTGGCGCAAGGTATTTTGACCGCTGAAACAGCCGCTCCGAATACGACGCCGGGTATTTCGATTATTGCGCTGTCTGAGGCTGCGTCCAAAGCGGGTATCGCCGATATTCAAGTTACTTCTGGTCAAACGCTAACGAATTCGGTCCAGAATGTTGCCGAAGGCAAGACTGACATTGCAGCCGCACCTTTCATCCTTCCATTCTTGATGTCGCGCGGCGTTGGCCCTTATGCGGGACTTGGCGCAGAGGCAGGGGCTGGATTGGCTGACAATCTGGCAGTTCTATACACTTACCGCATCTCCGTTCAGGGGCTTTTTGCCTATGACAGTGCCGGTGTTGCGGGCTGGGATGGACTGGAAGGTAAAACAATCTTCAATGGACCACCGCGCGGAGCAGCACTTACCAATGCACGGCTTTTGGTGAAGACAGTTACCGGCTTAGACGAAGGCACGGGTTATACTGGCGTACAGGTCAATTGGGGACAAGCGGTCAAGACCATTCAAGATGGCTCAGCCGACGCGTTTGTTTTGCCTCAGGCGTTTCCTGATCCACGCGTAACGGCGGCTTTGGCGTCTGGGGACATGACTGTTTTCTCGATGCCTAAAGACGTACATGAAAGCGAAGCTTTCCAGAAAGTTGCCAAGCTTCCGGGTACGGTTGCGTTCAGTATGCCTGTAGCGGAAATGGGCTATGGCGACGGCGTCACTGTCGTTTCCGAGGATGACACTTTCCGCGGTCCTGGTACCGTTGGCGGCGACATCGTCAACGTGACTATGGATTTTGACACAGCGAAAGCACTGACCGCGGCCTTTATCGAAAACATCGGACCTATCTATCACGCCAAGGCATCTTTCATGAACGTTGCGTGGCACGGTGAAACGGATCTTGAGTTGACCGACATGTGCGGCGCGAACCCGATGAAGTACCACCCAGGCGCGGTCGCCGCTTGGGAAGAAGCAGGCTACACGCTGCCCGATTGCTCTAAGTAAACACAAAAAACAAATGGTACAGGCCGCGTGCGTTCTCGCGCGGCCTGTTTCTTGGGGTCGGAATTAATATGTCAAACGCATCCGTTAAGCAGCAAAGCGCTCAAGGCTTCTCTGGGCGATTGCTTTTTATCTTGTCGCTGGCATTGGTGGTCATCGGTTTGATCAACTCCACGCCCGGCATCCCCGGATATGACGATTTTGCCGCCGCTGTTTGGGGTGAAAATGGAACGCGGTTCCGTAAGTTCCCGACTGAATGGTCCTATCCTTTGTTCTTTGCACTGATGATGTGTGTTGTTGTTCTCAAGCATTCAGTGTGGCGCGACTGGGCAGACCGATCTACCTTTCGTCGTGGCTTAGGATTGGCGATGGATGTCGCGCTTGTGGTCATGGCAGCGACAATTTCGATTACTTACTTGGTCGAAATTGAATCGGTTTGCTTGATAGATCAGTTGAACGGTGACCGCGCCCGCTTGATCGCTAAGAGCTTAGCTTCAGCAACTGAGTTCAATGAGAGCCTTGGCCTGCCTGCGCCAACCACAGTCGAGGACCCACAATGCGTCAACACGACTGGAGGTTGGTTGGTGTTGATCGTAGGCGTCGCAGTCATGGTTTTCCTGTTCTACAACGTCAAAGTATGGGGCCTACCTCTGGTGATCGTGGCAATCATTTTTGCGAGCTACACCATCCTTACTGTGCTGGTTTGGTACTTCTACGGCGCCGAGGACATCAACAAATACTTTGTGACCAAACTCGCGGGCGAGCCGCGCATGTTGTCCGATGGGCGGCCACGGGTTCATGATATTCTTGTCAATAATTCGTCCGGCCTGTTGGGTCGCTTTATGGATATCGTCCTAAATACGATATTTCCCTATCTTGTCCTCGGCTCGCTTTTTGGCAATTCAGCTGGCGGTCGCTCTTTGATCAAATTGGCATTCCGCTGGACACGCCACTTACGTGGTGGACCAGCGCATGCGGCCATCGTGTCTTCGGCCATTTTTGGCACCATCTCTGGAGGTCCAATCGTAAACGTGCTCTCGACGGGCGTTCTAACTATTCCGATGATGATCAAACGCGGATTTTCCAAAGTGTTTGCAGGCGGGGTCGAAGCCGCTGCCTCATCTGGTGGATCGATAATGCCCCCTGTGATGGGTGTTGCCGCTTTCGTATTGGCTTCGCTCACGTCCGTTCCATATTCCAGCGTGATCATTGCCGCCATTATTCCAGCAATGGCGTATTTTTTCTGCTTGTTCCTTTCGGCCGTGTTTCAATCGCGCAAGCAAAACATCACCGCCATTGGCAAGATGACCGAAGACATGATCTTAAAGCGTCAGGACTACTTGAACCTCATGATGATCTTCGGGCCGATTGCTGTGATCATGACACTGCTGTTGATCCAGAAAGACGCTGTTGGCTGCGGGTTGTTTGGCGGTCTCTTAGGGGCAGATCGCCTGTTCGTTGACGGGGACTGCGTTATTCAAAACCTGAGCTGGTTTCTACAAGTGGTGCAAAATGCCTCGGGCTCCGCTGGGGCCGCTGGCTGGTGGGCTGTGATGCTTTTGATTGCGCTCTTGTTTCTTGATCCAGACATTCGCGCACGTCCGCGCAAAATCATTGGCGCGCTTTCAGATGCAGGCACACTCATAGCCACGCTTTATTTGATGTTTTTGGCCGTCTCCATCATCGACTTCTGCCTATCTTTCACCGGATTGCCGGTCTTCTTGTCGCTTGATGTGCTGTCTTGGCTTAACACTCTGAACCTAGGTGGGACAGGCTCGGCGTTTCCCCAGTTTGTAGCCTTGCTATTAACGATGTTTTTGGCGGTTTTACTCGGTATGGGGATGCCAGCAGTTCCAGCCTACATCAATGCAGCCCTATTGATGAGCCCTGTGCTGGCCGGTCTCGGCTTGTCGCTGTTCACGGCGCATATGTTCATTTTCTACTTCGCGGTCGCCAGTGCTATAACACCACCCGTCGCCTTAGCGGCCTTCGCAGCAGCGTCGATTACCAAAGCAGAACCCATGGCGACGGGCCTTTCAGCAGTAAAATCCGGCATCGTCATTTTCATCGTACCCTTCGTTTTCGCGTTCCATCCCGAACTACTTCTGATCAATGAGGCGATCTTGGACGCTCAATCACCCACAGGGGCGTTCCTTCCCGGCTATGACGGGCAATTCGAATTTGGTGCTTTTGCACTTTTGATAACGCGTTTGGTTCTCGCGCTTTACCTGCTCTCAAGTGCGCTGGCTGCCTTTGACAAAACGCGATTGGCGATTTGGGAAATCTGCTTGCGATTGATCTTGGCGGTTCTCCTGATGATAAAGCCAGAAGTGATTTGGATCACAGCAACGGCCGTTTCTTTTGTTGTTCTCGTTGTACACGCGCGCCAGCGCGTCGCTCACCTTACCTCGGAGTAAGTATGACCCAAGATGTCGTTATTGTTGGTGCCGGACCTGTCGGCCTTTTGCTTGCGATCTTGCTCGGGCGCGAAGGCAAGGCAGTCACAGTCGTTGAAAAATGGCCTGACATTTATGATCGCCCTCGCGCGGTGACGATAGATGCCGAAGTCGCGCGTATTTTGGCGACCCTTGGTATTAATTGCGACACGGATCCAGCGTTTGAGAACCATAAAGAGCTCTATTACTGGAAGAACGCTGAGCTCAAAGACCTGCAAATCGTCGATTGGAAAAGTCTCGCGCCTTGCGGTTGGCATGTCACCTATTGGTTCAACCAACCAGAATTTGAAGCGCGCCTGATGGATATCGCCAACACGTTTGCTTCCGTCACCCTATTGCGAGGTTGGACAGCGGTAAACTTAAGCCAAGACGCTCAAGGAGCAGAATTGGTGATTGAGAAGGACACATCGTCCCAAACCCTGAATGCGCAATTCATTGTCGGTGCGGATGGGGCTAACAGCTTCGTGCGCGATGCGCTGGAATTGAATGTCATTGATGAAGGCTACTTCTTTGACTGGTTGATCCTTGATATGATCCCTTCTGCTGACTACAAAGTTTCGCCAGCGCAGTGGCAGCTTTGCGACCCTAGACGCCCCACAACGATTGTCCCAGGCGGCCCTGGAAGACGGCGGTGGGAGTTCATGGTGCTGCCTTCGGAAGATAAGAATGAGATTGCCAAAGCCGAATGCGCCTGGCGATTGCTTGAACCATGGGGTCTTACCCCAGACAACTCAGAGCTTGAGCGCAGCGCTGTTTACAGGTTTCAGGCCCGCTATACAGAGCAATGGCTTAAAGGTCGTTGCATGATCGCCGGAGACGCAGCCCACCTTATGCCGCCCTTTGCGGGCGAAGGAATGTGCGCAGGTTTGCGTGATGCAGTCGCGCTAAGTTGGCGGCTTTTGGCGATTTTGGATGGGACATTAAGCGCAAGCATTCTGCAAAGCTACGAATCCGAGCGCATCGCGCACGCCAAACACTACATTCAGTTTAGCCGTGATCTCGGTGATATCATTTGCATCGCGGACCCTGACAAAGCGCTTGAACGCGACGCGCGAATGATGGCCGACCTCGCAGCGCGCAATAATGAACCGATCACTGGCGATTTGGTGAAGCTAGGTTATGGCATTTGGTGCGAAGACACGCCAACCGCGGGTGAGCTTTCACCGCAAGGCATGGTTGAGTTTAATGGCAATACTGGCCACTTCGACCAGGCCGTTGAGCAAGGTTGGGTGATCTTGACCTTTGAGCGACCAACAGAGGGCTTGCTGAATGACGCCCAAATGGAGGCCTTTGCAAAACTCGGCGGGCGCTTGCTCTCCCTCGGATCTGAAGGCTGCGATGTAAGAGCCCTGGATACCAGCTACGACGATTGGTTCGCTCCGATTGGAGCGCAATACGCAATCATACGTCCTGATTTTTATGTGGCGGCTACAGCCAGCACACCAGAGAGTCTTGCGACTTGTTTTGATACTATTCTCGAGCGAATGGGTCTTGAGCCTAGATAGCTACTTTGAGATCTTCACCGACCCCGTCAGTGGATGTGTTTTGCCACGTATGCGCCAGTTGTTTGATAGTGCGATACTAAAAGCTGGTTTGCAGTCTCAAAGTCATTGGCGAGAACGGCATTTAGTATCTGCTGGTGTTCATCGCCAATCTTGCGACCCTCATAGCCGGACGTGCGGGCAGCGATGTAACGATATCTGATGTTCAAATCGTAAAGCTGGCTGCAAAACCCCATGAGTAGAGGTGAGCGGCAATTATCAATTAGACCCATATGAAAAGTCTTATGTAATTCTTCAAAGATATTGTGAGGTCCCAAACTCGCACGGGTCATGCGATGATGCTTTAAGAGCAACTGTTCAGCCCAGTCTTCTGACATATTGTTCAGACTTTGACGCAGAGCCATGCTTTCCAGCTCGCAACGCAGGGTTAGAATTTCTTGGAAATTCTCGCGACTTGTTTCGGCGGCTCTGAATCCGCGTTGATCGAGCCTTACGACCAGTTGATCAGAGGTCAAAAGGCTGAGTGCTTCGCGCACGGGCGACGCACCAACACTTAGTTTCTCGCGCAGCACATTGATTTTAAGTTTTTCACCAGGGGCAAGCTCACCTGTTAGGATCAGCTCGCGCAGCTTGTCATACACAAGCTGCGTCACAGAGTTGTCTGACGCGTTCTTATCTGGCCCAAGGTGTTTGTTCATGAAGGGTGCCTAACCTGCCTTCACTGCGGCGACAATGTTTGCGAACTCTTCATTGCTCAGAACGTCACGCTTCGCGATGCCTGCGGCCTTCACTTCGTTTAGAATGGCAGCAATCTTGTCGTCTTCGAGCTCGCCCATGCCCAGTTCACCCATTTTGTAGATGATGGATGCCTTGCCAGACTTTTTCCCAAGAACAACTTCACCAACTTTACCTGTCAGGGACGGGTGAGTTGCGAACATGACAAGCGGGTCGTTCATCACATAGTTGATACCAATGCCGGACTCGCGGATGAAATTGCCGTGACCCAATACAGGTTTGTTGCGCGCGATAGGGATGTTGGATTTCTCCGCGATCATCTGCGCAAGCTCGGGAATTTTGTCGAGTTTATACTGCGTGTCATAGCCATAAAGCAGATGCAGGCCCATCATCAACTCTTCCAAAGCTGCGTTTCCTGTGCGCTCCCCCAGACCGTTAGCACAGCTGTGCACGCAGACCGCGCCAGCGGTGACAGCGGCTAGTTCGGTGGCAACGCCCATACCAAAATCGTTGTGAGTGTGGATTTCAATCGGCAAGCCAGTCATATCATTGACCCAACGCACCATGTGCTTGATCGCTTCTGGCGTGGCGCAGCCCATCGTATCAACGATCCCGATTGAATCAGGCGGCGCATTGTCCATGATGTAGTTACAGAGATTGGTCAGGTCATCTTTGCGTGCGCGCGTCGTGTCGTAGGGAAAGAACAGGGCGTGAAGACCATTCTCTCGGGCATAGTTGATAATGGGAGCCGTCTTTTCGGCAACATCTTTCCATGTCCAACCGAATTGGGTGACGAGCTTAGGATAGCCAATTGGAACTTCGATTACGACGCCGTCTGCGCCGCATTCCAAGGCCAAATCTATGTCTTTCTTCATCGCACGTGCGAATGTGAAAATTTTGGACTTCAGGCCTAGCTTGGAAATTTCTTTTATCGCCGTCTGGTCCATCTCGGACACAGCAGGCATCCCCGCTTCAATTCGATCTACACCCAGTTCATCGAGCTTTGTTGCGATCTCGATTTTGTCATCGACGGAGAACACAACGCCCGGTGTTTGCTCGCCGTCGCGCAGCGTTGCGTCGTGGATCTCAACCTTTTCAGGGAGCAAGAGCCCTTCACGGACAGAAGATTCAAAATTGTAAGGGCTTACCCACCATTTGCCGTCTTCCAAGTGTGTTTCGCGCATGTCGCTTCCTTCCAGTACGGATAATTCTAAGGTTCAGAGATTTTATGTGTCAGAGACGAGAACGAAATCGAAATCGACTTTGAAATAGGGTGATGTGACTGCTGCTTTCGCTTCGAGGTCATCGGGTAGCGCATCCATGTCGGTGCTCTCGACGTAATCCATGATTAAGTCTTCGCGCACCCCAAACACAGCGTCTGAATTGAGGTATGGATCGCCATTCGCGAAAACCTCAGTGACCAATGATTTGTAACCCTCGACCTGCACGATGAAGTGCAAATGGGATGGACGCCATGGGGTACGTCCAGTCGCACGGAACAACTCTCCAACGGGGCCGTCATCCGGCACTTTATAAGGTGCAGGTTTGACCGTCGTCATGGCATAACGGCCATCCGCGCCAGTTGTCATTGAACAGCATAGATTGAAATCGTTTTGGTCGCCATCTTGGCTATAGTACAAGCCATTTTCAGCAGTTTGCCACAACTCGATAACAGCGCCTTCAATCGGAGAGCCGTCTGTGCCTTTGACATATCCCTCAACCACGACGGTCGTGCCATCGTTGTCTTTCTTGATATCACCGCCGACTGGGATCATTGGCGCACCAACGGAATGGAAGGGGCCAAGCACGCTGGAGGATGTGCCCTCGTGCTGCGAGCCTATCATATCCACCAGAGACGATAGGCCCGTTACATCAGAGATCAACACAAACTCATTGCGCTCATCGTCAGAAATAATCCCAGCGTCTGTCACAAACTTGAGACCGCGCGCCCATTCAGCGTGCGTAAGTTGGGTTTCTTTAGCGAATGCGTGTAAATGCTCGACCATCTTTGTCAGCACAAACATCGTGCGCGGATCGGTATCGTCGCCGCAGTAATCCAAAAACGCTTGGGTGATGGTGTCAATCGAGACGTCTTTCATGTGTGAAAGCTCCTTGGTGCTACAGCAAAGCGGTGGATAGAATTGGGTATTGGATCAGAATGATCAAAACCGCCAGCATAATGACTGCGAAGGGGAAGGAGCCTAAGAAGACATCCTTCAAGCTGATATTGGGATCGTTCAAAGTGCTTTTGATTACAAAGCAGGAAATTCCGAGCGGGGGCGTCAGCAGACCAATTTCAGCACCAATAACAGTGATAATGCCAAACCAAACAAGACTAAGGCCCATGCCTTCAATCAGGGTGATAAAGAGGGGTACAACGATTAGAATAATCGATGCCGTATCCAACAGCGTGCCAAGTACGAGCATCATCAGCACGTAAATGAGCATTATGTGGAAAAACGACAAATCCCATTCTTGCAACAACGCATCAAGATGGTTGGGCAGACCTGCAAAGCCAAGCATACGGCTGTAGAAGGAGGCCATCGTGATAAGTAGTAGGATTGCCGCGGTGATGTGGCCAGTCTCAACCAAGGTGGACCAGAAACCCTGCCAAGAAATAGAGCGACGCAAGAGCGCAATAATCAAAGCGAGCGACGCGCCAGCGGCACCGGCTTCGACAGGGGTTAGCCAACCCGTATAAATCCCACCCAGCACCAACACGATCAGCGCGATAACAGGCCAAGCTTTGTTGAACATCTCGGACCTGTCGAGCGCGGGCATATCGTCCGCACGGATATCTTTGCCAATGTAGGACGGCCACAGACGCGCCATTGCGTAAATCGCTACGATATATGCGGCTGTCAGGATCAGGCCGGGAATGATCCCAGCTAAAAACATGTCCCCAACAGATTGTTCTGACACAAATGAATAGATGATCAGCATTGCAGACGGCGGAATGATCATGCCCAAGACTGATGACCCCGCAACAACGCCGACGGCGAAGCGCTTGTTGTAGTTGTAGCGCAACATTTCCGGAACAGAGATTTTTGTGAAAACGCTGGCAGAAGCGATAGAAGACCCTGTGATCGCGGCAAACACAGCATTTGCGCCAACAGTCGCCATGCCGATACCCGCAAGGACTTTTCGGAATGCGGAATTCATCACATCATAAATATCGCGCCCGAGTCCGGCTTTGGAGACAAGTAGCCCCATAAGGGTAAATAACGGAATTGTCGCAAAGTTGTATTCTGTAACGCCATCCCCAACGGCAACTTTCAAGAAGTTGAACGCTAGAATGGATTTGCCGGACATTATCCAAACGGAGACAAAGGAGACCAGTCCGAGCGCGATTGGAATATAGAGCCCAAGATAGACCAAAATAACAATCGCAAAGACGGACAACATTCCAATTTCAACAGGACCCATAGTCGTAAATCACCCAGCCTTGTTTGGCGCGAATGTATCTTCGCCCAAGAGAGTTTTGAAAAGGAAGATTACCGCAGCAAGCGCACATCCAAAAGCAATCGCGAGACGCACAGGCCACCAAGGCGCTTGGAGGATACCGGGCGTGCCAAAGTAGTCACATCGTTGCAGCCCAGTCATAAAGTCAGTCCAAATCTGCCCTGTCGGTGCAGGTCCAAATTCGGGTTGTGTGAAGAAATGACAGCTTTCAAAGCTTTCAGTGAATTCTGGCCAAACCGTCCAAACAATCATGCACATGAAGATGAAAGAAATGCCGTTCAGGATCCGGCCAAGTGCCCCGCCGGCTTTTGGCATATGATGCCGTAAAACACCCAAAAAGCCGTCAGAACGCGTTAGCCGTCCAGTGCGAACAACATCGGGAAGTTGCAGAAAAACGATCAAAGCGAGCGAGAAGATGACAACTTCTACAACGCCTCTGAACGGAGCATTGAACAGGTTGCGCGAAATCACATCGACATTCATGACAGCAACTAATGCGAGCAGCACGAATGCACCGCTCACATTGGCCGCAATAGCAATCGCCACGACTAAATTTTGAATTTTTTGTAAACCCGTGACGATCATGATCCTAAGACCTCTCAATGCTCTGATTAGTTGAGCTCTGCTGCCCAATCACGCAAAGGCGAAAACCCAGCTGCTTTTAGCTTGTCCATATAAGCCACCAGCATCGCTGAGCCTGGCGCGCCCGTACTGTCGAGCTTCTTCGCCCAATCAACAGCGATATTTGGCATGCTGTCTGCCCAAGCTTGGCGCTCGTCTGCAGTCATCTCAACAACGGTGCCACCGCCATCAACATAGGCTTTCAAAGATGCGTCCGCGCGGTCCATCGCGATAGAAGCGACATGATCACGGTACTCAACAGCGACCGTTTGCAACACGCCTTTGACTTCGTCAGGAAGTCCTGCCCAATAGTCAGCATTCACAGTTACAGTTTTAGAGTTCACAGCGCCAAGATCAGCTTTGAGCATATAAGGTGCTACTTCAGCGATTTTGAAAGTTTTCGCGGCTTCTGGCCAGAGCATCGCAGCGTCAACAACACCTGTTTGGATCATGTTGTAGAAGTTTGGCAAACCACCACGAACACCCGCTGCACCTTTGATCCCTTCAAGATACCGCAAGTTGTAGCCTGCGCCTGCAACCTTTTGACCTTCCAGATCTGCAAGGGAGTTGATCGGCGTTTTGGAGAACATTTGATAAGTGTCCAGAACAACACCTGTTGCCAAGTAAACTTGGTTCTCAGCTGCCAATTCCGCATTCATCTGAGGGAATTCTTTGGCGATTTCGTCAACCGCTTTGGCGACGACGCGTGCATCGGCTGCGATAAACGGTGTGACCGCCGAGATGCCTTGTGATGGCAAAGCAGAGCTATGGAAAATTGTCGTGACAATACCAATGTCACCAAGACCAAGTTTGATCCCTTCGAGAACGCCACGTGGCTTTACGATCTGGCCACCGTAGGCTTCTTGCCAGTTGATCTTGTAGTTGCCGGATTTTTCCAACTCTTCGTTTACACGAGGAATGAAAAAGCCTGAGAATTCTTTGACCCACATCGAGCGATCAGGATAGCCGTCGATGGCTGTCATGTCGATCATCTCTTGCGCCGAAGCGGCCCCGCTTAACGCAGTGGTCAGTCCAAGTGCCATGCTCGTGGCAAGCGCGATACGTCTTGTGAATTTCATGTTTATTCCTCCCAGAATGGTTCAGTTATCCGGCTTTGTGCCAGTCTTCGTTGATGACGGTCCCAGCGCTGCGAAAGAGTTTCGCAAGGGGGCAAAATTTTGCAACTTCAACAGCGACTTGCTGTAACTCTCCAAGCGTTGCGGCTCCGTTGGAGACAATTGTTAGGTCGATTGCCTCAAAGGGAATATCTATTTCTTCCGCCAAAGTGACACCTAAGCGATTGAAACGGCACTTCGCGGAAATTTGCAGATGACCAATATCGATCCCCAACTTAGCAGCGCATTTGTGTCCTATAACGTTGGTGCAGCCCACAAGCGCGCTCAGGGCCGTATCGGTCGGGGTAAATCCCTTGTTGGTTCCTCCGCGCTCTGTTGGTTCATCGATAAACTGAACCAAATCACGCGTTGCGACTTCTGCCAAAGAGTGTGAGGGACAGTCTGCATCGACCTTCAAAGTCACCGAGGTTTTCATTTTCATTGCCACTTAGCGGCCCCTTTTAGGTCAAACTATCTTGCAAACGTCATCGAATTCGAACCGTGGAAGCCTTTGAAACAGCGCAGTTTCATCAGCGTAGCCGAGGTTACAGAGGAAATTCGATTTCACAGTTGTGCCGTCAAAAAATTCTTGGTCGACAACAGCATTGTCAAAGCCGGAGATGGCACCAACATCTAAACCTATCGCGCGTGCCGCAATCATGAAATACGCACCTTGCAAGGTTGAGTTACGAAAAGCTGTGTCTTCAATGTGTTGTGTTTTGCCTTCAAAGAAATGACGACGATCTTCGTGAGGAAACAACTTTGGTAGTTCGGTCCAGAAACCAGTGTCATAGGCGATGATCGCTGTGACCGGAGCCGACATTACTTTCGGCACATTCGCAGGCTTCAATGACTTCGCTAGCTTGTCCTTGCCTTCATCCGATCTCACAAAAACGATCCGAACAGGGCATGTGTTCATGCTCGTTGGGCCCATCTTCGAAATATCGAAAATTTCTGTGAGCTGCTCATCAGAAACAGGGCGATCTTGCCACGCATAGTGCGACCTAGCGCCGGTCAGAATAAGATCGATCTGGTCTGCACTAAGCGCCGTTAACTTCTGTCGAACTGCAATAACGTCATCTTGTGCGTCGCTTCTTGTTTTGTCCAATGCACTTGTCTCGCTCATGTCACCCTCAGAATCATTTGAAGTTACAATAAGTGATTTTTTTCAGATCCGTCCAATAAAATCGACTTTTGACAATTACATTCAAAAATATCATATTTTAAGGTGATGCTAGAGGGAGAAAACTAATGCCATCATGGAATGAATACAAAGCAGAAGCAAAGTCTCGCGGGGCGCTTGCGATGGAACTTTTTGTTGTACGTACCAAGCCGACGGGCGACATGGCATTAGTGAAGTCAACGCTTCCTGCGCATTTGGACTATCAAAAACAGGTCGAAGCCGCAGGCGGTCTTGTGATGGCTGGGCCGGTTTCCGATGCATCCGGCGAAATGATGGAAGCCGAGGGGATGATCATTTACCGCGCCGCTGATCTGGATGCAGCTCGTGCGTTGGCAGACGGCGATCCGATGCATTCCACAGGTGCACGCAGCTACGACATTCGCAAGTGGCTGGTAAATGAAGGTTCGCTCAGTTTTACGGTCTCGCTGTCGTCGCAATCTGTTTCGGTAGAATAAGAAGGATTAAACACTCCAATGCAGCGCAACAAATTTCTTCCCGAGATTTTGACAACACTGTTTGATCGAAACCGTGGAACGAGAACCGACGACGATGCGCGTGATATCTTCACGCTTTGCTATGCATTGATTGCACAGGAGGGCGAAGTTTCGGGGATAAAAATTGCGGAGATTATCCTCGCGCGCTACCGTGTCTTTGACGATGCTGCAAAGCTCAGTTTCTTTCAATTTATCAATGACGCTTTGGACATTGATCCTGAGCATTTGGCAGAAAGTGCGCGCCAATATGCGCAAAGTGGGACCTTGGAAGACTATGAAACCGTATATAATGCCTCCGTAACCAAACGTCTTAAATTTTTGCGTCGCCTGAACCAACCCAGCGGTGCGACCGCTGATTTAGTTGCTATGCGTGTTGATTTACTGCGGCTTACCAAGTCCGACCCTGACCTGAGGCGCACAGATCTAGATTTTTCCCGTTTGCTGCGCAGCTGGTTCAATCATGGGTTCCTTGTTCTAAAACAAATTGATTGGGCGGCACCTGCCTCTTTGTTGGATAAAATTGTGGCCTATGAAGCGGTGCATGAGATTGACGATTTAGATGATTTACGTCGTCGTTTGACCCCACCTGATCGACGTTGCTTTGCTTTCTTTCACCCTTCGATGCCAGACGAGCCTTTGATCTTTGTCGAGGTGGCTCTGAGTGATCACATACCTGACTCCGTGGATAAAGTCCTGTCAGAGGAGCGCGTTCCGATAACGCCTGATCAGGCCCGTTCAGCAGTATTTTATTCGATTTCAAATTGTCAAAAAGGCTTGGCTGGCATTAGTTTCGGCAACTTGCTGATCAAGCAAGTCGCAAAACAGCTCTTGCTGGAAATGCCACATCTGTCCCATTTGGTCACTCTCTCGCCAATCCCGCGGATGAATGCTTGGCTCACGACATTGCAGGAAGACACAGAGGTTGGCCACATCGCGATCGCAATCCTTGAGGGAACTGCGACGGACTCAGACGTTCGTATTATGACAGCACGATATTTGCTGGAGGCAAAGCGCGACGGCGGTGCTCCACTAGATCCCGTCGCACGTTTTCACCTCGGCAACGGCGCGGAAATCTTCAATGTACACGCGGGCGCAGATAGTTCGCGCAATGGTCGCGCCCAATCAAGCGGAGCAATGGTGAATTATCTCTACGAACTGAAACAAATTGAAAGCAATCACGAAGAATTCGCTCTGCGCGGCAAGATCGCAGCGTCAAAAACAATCATGGCACTGATCAAGTCGGCGTTAAGCCCGAAATCGAGCGAGAACGCCTGACCCGAGCGGAAAAGGTGTCCGCCGTGTTTGCTACCTTGGCGTGACGCAATACCCAGCGCGCGGGAAATGGACGCAGACGTCACCAGTTTCTTCAGAGCTCCGCTCGATCGCGATTGTATACGCATTTGCAAAACGTACTTTGCCTTCAACAGGTTGCTCACCACCATCAAGATCTGGACTGACACTTACTGTCATTCCAACGCTCAAGCCTTGCGGTTCATTTGGTGCAACGCCAACTTCTGACGAAGGCATGTTCGCTTTCGCGAGCGCGATTGCCTCTTCGCCGCTCATCGCGAGCGACGTCCCATGTCCGAGCGCTTTCACGTTTTCTTCCCAACGCAACAAGTCTGAGAATTCTGACAACATCGCGGGGCCACCACTCCAGCGTCCGCGAATGAACCAAACTGCGTAATAAATTTGTGCGTCAATTGCTGCGGGATTGGAACCTAGCAGGAAGGATCGCCCGTCTTTCAAATGCGTATTGACCCAAGTCAAAGGCGCTCGAAGTTGTGCGACTAGGTGAGGCAATCGCGCGTTCGCGTTCTTGAGACCTTCCACCCAATCCTCACCAAGATACAAACGTCCTCGATCTTCTGCGAAATCCTCGGGAAGGCTATCGCCAGCCGATCCAAGAATAAGTTTCACAGTCAATGTGAACATTTCCCCATCGGTGTAGCGGCTGAGACACCACATCAAACCACGTTCGTCGGTCGGCATGAACGTGGGCGTCGGGTAACGGCGGTCCAATTCATGTAGAATGCACTGGCTGTCACAATAGATGTCAGCTCCGATTTGCATGACAGGTGTGCGTCTGTAACCACCTGTCAACGCCGTGAGCAACGGCTTTGGTGGCAGGCGCGGGATCTCCACATCACGCCAAGACAGGTTGTTGATGCCAAAAGCCACACGTACTTTTTCTGCTACCGGAGATTGGGGGTAATTATGAAAAACGATCTCTGTCATCTGGTGCTTCTTTCTACATTTTTCGGCAGCTTGAATGCTAAGTTGAATGTATATGACATTGCTTTGATTTATGATGAAAGTCTCAAGGTGATCGACTCAAAAAACAACTTGCATTAATGGGGGCATCCACAGACGTGTATTTGATCTTCTCGCGGCGATCTGCGTGAATGGCCGGTTCTCCCGCTGCGCGGCGGCACGGATTTTCTCGCTCACGCAGCACAAAATACGGATTCACACATTGGGCTCT
>NZ_JABBAM010000014.1 GCF_018607965.1 Planktotalea sp. | reverse complement strand
GTCCTCCCTAGATGCATTCGTATGTCGAAAAGGGCGCGCGATATCGCGTCACCCCATCGGTCTTTCTTTTCCAAATTTTGGTTCCATTATTTGAAACTTGGTTTTGGATATTGATACTAAATCGCGAACGGGCTAGGCTTGTCAACAGTCAAGACATGCGGCAACGCAGCAATTTTAGCGTTGGGCTGCTAAGTCTCAGCAAGGAGGAGGAAACGGCGATGTCTGAGGATCGTAGTAAAAGTGACGGAACAGTTGGTAAGGCGTTAGAGATCCTCGATCTTGTCGCGTCCTTTGGTCGACCCGTGCGCTTTTCTGATGTTCTCGAACGCGCAGAGTTTCCCAAGGCGACCGTTTATCGCTTTATCCAAACACTGACCTCGCAAGGCATGTTAAGCTATGATCCCGATCGCCAGACCTATGCGCTGGGCATACGTTTGGTGCGCTTGGCGCATTCTGCTTGGCAGCAATCGTCTTTGGCCCCAATCGCACGTCCGTTGATTGAACAGCTTGCCGCAGAGGTGGGCGAAACCGTGCATTTGGCACAGCTTGATCACGCGCAAGTTCTTTACGTAGATAAGATCGACCCCGGCCGTCCGATTGAAATGTATTCCCAAGCAGGCAAAATTGGCCCCGCCTATTGCACAGGCGTTGGCAAGGCGATGATGGCCTATCTTGAGACGTCGCATCTTGCGGGTGTGATCGAGCAACAGAGCTTTCATGTGTTCACCGAATTTACACTGCCTGATGAGGCCGCATTGCGCGCAGAGTTAATTGACATTCGCACCAACGGCTACGGCTTTGATCGCGAAGAACATGAGCCGGGCATTATATGTGTGTCCTTGCCAATCCTGACTGCGCGTGGCCGCGTGTTGGGCGCCTTGTCTGTGACCAGTTCAACCCAACGTACAAATCTCGCCGCTCTAGAAGCCCTCGTGCCGCGCATCCGCGTTGCTGCAAATGCGATTGCGCGTGAAGCCGAAAGCTGGCGCTTTCCTGATCAATCAAAAATACAAACCGTGGATACGGCAAAGGAGTGACCTTATGTCTAAAGTGAGCTTGAACAACGTTATCAAGAAATATGGCGACGTGCAGGTGATCCATGGGATCGACTTGGAAATCAATGACGGCGAGTTTTGCGTTTTTGTTGGTCCATCGGGCTGCGGTAAGTCTACATTGCTGCGCATGGTTGCAGGACTTGAGGAAACCACAGGCGGTCAGATCAACATCGGTGAGCGTGATGTGACCACTGCTGATCCATCCGAGCGCGGCGTTGCGATGGTGTTCCAGACCTACGCTTTGTATCCGCATATGACCGTGCGCGATAACATGGGCTTTGGCCTAAAGATGAACAAACATCCCAAGGCCGAGATCGTGGCCAAGGTCGCAGAGGCCAGCCGCATTTTGAAGTTGGATGACTATCTTGAACGCAAGCCAGTGGCTTTGTCCGGTGGTCAACGTCAACGTGTGTCTATCGGTCGTGCGATTGTGCGTGGGCCTGAAGTATTTCTGTTTGACGAACCGCTTTCCAACTTGGACGCTGAATTGCGTGTTGAAATGCGTGTCGAAATCGCGCGCCTGCACAAAGAAATCGGCGCAACAATGATTTACGTGACCCACGATCAGGTCGAAGCGATGACGCTTGCTGACAAGATTGTGGTTTTGCGCCTTGGGGTGATTGAACAAGCAGGCAGCCCGATGGAGTTGTACCGCGACCCTGACAACAAATTTGTTGCTGGTTTCATTGGATCCCCAGCGATGAACTTTATGGACGGCATTTTGGGCGAGGGCGGTGTTGTTTCTGTGCCTGCCTTGCAGCGCGATGTTGCAACAGGTGTTGGTGGAGAAGCAGGTTCTAAGGTCAGCTTTGGTGTGCGGCCTGAACACATTACGCTCGATCCCTCTGGCACGACCCACAAGGTTGATATGACAGAAAGCCTAGGCGGTGTGTCCTATGCCTACATCGTGTCTGAAACCGGCGAGCGTTTGATCGTCGAAGAGCGCGGTGATGTGCGTTCCAACGAGGGCGATGTGGTTGGATTGAACTTTGAAGAGAGCCGTTCCTATGTCTTTGATGCAAAAAGCGAGTTGCGCATCAGGTAGAGTTGCGATCACTTCGTGATCCGGACCGATGCGAGAGGAGGACCCTCGCGCTCGCATACTTAGACGAGTGGCCAGCCCCTCGTGCTCCCCCGGGATATTTACGGCCCTATATATCAAACGCACCAAGCGGTTGTTCTCTAAATGTTCTTGTATTTACAGTTATAGTGGTTATTTGTACTTGGTTAGGCTAAGATCAGAAAACGAACCGGGGGGGCTAGAGCATTGCAAATCGCAACAACTTTCATGATGGATCAACTCAGCGCGTTACTAACTTTTTCCTCGAAAAAGCTCACCAAGAGGGTGTTCCTCTAACCGCTATGAAGCTCCAGAAGCTTGTTTATATCGCCTACGGTTGGCACTTAGCCCTATCCGGAAAGAAGCTGTTTACAGAAGAAATTGAGGCTTGGAAGCATGGACCTGTTGTCCCTTCTCTATATCATGAGTTCAAGCACCTTAGGGAAAACCCCATCACATCATTCGCCACATCATACGACTATAATAGTGAGCAAGAGATAGTGCCTAGAGTTCAAGAATCAAACGGGAGACCAGTATGATGCTCTCTAGGGTCAGGACTCATAACCAAAAGATGAC
>NZ_JABBAM010000070.1 GCF_018607965.1 Planktotalea sp. | reverse complement strand
CAAGTCGGCATACAGCGTCACCAAAGCCCGCAAACAGATGCCCGAAAGACTGGTATCGTCGCATCTGTGGGGCGGCGATCATGACTGGCACAGCGGCGGGCGAGCACGTGCGCGCGCCGATCTCGATGGCGCGACCGATGGATCCCACGCTTGGCGAAGAATCCAGTGTGGAGCACACTTTATAATGCATGAGCGCCGGCTTAAGAGCGGCCAGCTGCGCGAAAATCCCTGGCATTTCTGCATCCATCCACAGAGGCGATTGTGCGCGCGCCGTAGATGCTACGCCGATCCCTTTGAGATCGGGGTATTTAGCAAGCTGGTCCTGCGTCGGCGGCTCCAGAAACAGCATCGCGGGCAGCCCGGCAAAGGTTAAAACCTCCATCACCGCGGCGGCACCCGTGAAGTCATCGGCATACCACGCAATCAGGGGGGCATCCCGCACTCTGTCTTTCGGTTGCATCATCGTCCTTCGCCCTTCATCGCATAAAAAGCATTTGACATAAAAACATGATTAGATACTCATTATACCAGTTGTCAATTAAATCCCCCCGAACCGCGGGGATCACGGAAGGGGTTTTTATGAAAAAGCTAGCTTTGTTTGGTGCAGGCGGGAAAATGGGCATGCGCCTTGGTGCGAACCTCGCCAAAACCGATGAATTCGAAACCATGCATGTTGAAGTGTCTGAGGCAGGGCAGGCCGCCGTTCGCGAAGCTTACGGTATTGACTGCGTTGACGTTGATATCGCCCTCGACGGGGCCGACATCATTGTGCTGGCTGTTCCTGACACGGTAATCGGCAAAGTTGCCCATGGCATCATCGACAAAGTAAAGTCTGGCGCGGTGATCTTTGTTCTTGATGGTGCTGCGCCTTTTGCAGGCCACTTGCCCGAGCGTGCAGACATCACCTATTTCATGTCCCACCCCTGCCATCCTCCAATCTGGAACAACGAAAACACAACTGAAGAGCGGCGGGATTACTTTGGTGGCATCTCTGCGGATCAGGGGATTGTGAACGTCCTAATCCAGGGGCCTGAAGAGCACTACGCCGTGGGTAAAAGTGTCGGCAAAGCGATCTATGCGCCTGTCGTTCGCTCGCACCGCGTGACGCTCAAGCAATTCGCTCTGCTGGAGCCCGGCTTGTCCGAGACGGTCAATGGCTCATTGATGAAGGTGCTGCGCATGGCAATGGATGAGGTTGTCAAGAAGGGCGTATCTTATGATTGCGCCCGCGACTTCCTGTTGGGTCACATGAACATCATGGGTGCGGTCATGTTTGACCAGCATCAGGGCGTCTTTTCTGACGCCGCCAATAAGGCAATTGAATTTGGGATTCCGGTCCTGATGAAAGACGACTGGCTGCGTTGTTTCGATGACGACGAAATCGCAGCAAGCGTAAACCGGATCACTTGATCCAAGGAGGTCGGGCGTCTGCCCATATCACGCTGCCTCAGATATTCAGAAGCTTCCTGCCCTTCATTGCAATTCAGGTCACGGTTTTGATGCTCATCCTGCTTGTACCTCAGATCACCACGTTGTTCTTGCACTAATCAAGGGGTTGACTGGTCAACTGGTTATAGATGTGGGAAACTTGGCATAACGAAAGCAATGAGGCCGCACAGCATGAGTACAAAGACGGATCTTCATCAAGTTGACGCTCCGATCATACGCCAAAAATTGTCGGATCAAGTGTTCGATCGCCTTTGGGCGATGGTACAATCGGGAGAACTGTCTCCGGGGGATGCCATGCCATCGGAGCGGACCCTGATGGAGCGCTTCAACGTGGGTCGCCCTGCTGTCCGCGAGGCCTTGCAAACCATGGCAAACAAGGGGCTGATCACAATCGCTCATGGGGAACGCAGCCGTGTGAACAAGCTCACGCCCGGCATTGCCTTTGATCAGGTCGATGACATTGCTAAACTGCTTCTGTCAACCGAACCGTCCAATCTGGAAAACCTCAAACAGATCCGCAAAATCCTTGAAGCCGGGTCGATCGAGATAGCAATCAAACACTGCACAGCGGAGGGCATCTCAGAACTTCGCGCTCTTGTGGAGGATCAGCGCAGCAAGCTTGGTCATGAAAGAGCGTTCATCGAAGCTGATATCGCCTTTCACGTGGCGATCGCCAAGCTGACAGAAAACCCGTTGATTCAAGCTGTGACGCAAGCGATGCTGTCATGGTTGTCAGCCTATTACAAACCGGTACTTCATTGGCAGGGGCGTGAGGATACAACCTTGCTCGAACATGCACATATTGTTGATTTGATGGAGCGAGACGATTTGCTTGGCGCGCAGAAATTACTGTGCGACCACCTGAACCGATCCGAACCGCTTTACGACTCCAACTGAGCAGAATGAGTGCATGCCTGTGGCCGAGGCTCGGGCTTTGCATCAATGTCTGCATTAGCTCGAGCCTTTCCACAAAAAAAATCAGTCGTCATACCCCCGCCTGACTACCCACGAAGGGAAGCCGGGCGGGGGCTAAGTATTGCTGTCGTTTAGCAGTCTAGGCCTCGGGGCGGCCTCACCCCTTCCACAATCTCTCGCTTCTGCGCATCGGATATCCCTGCTGAGTACAGCCTGTAGGTCAGCTTATTGGCGGACCTAGCGGAGTGATGTCCCACAAGTGTTGCGGTGAAGTGCTCGGAGACCCCTGTGCGCTCACACTGGGTGATGAACCACTTGCGGGTGGAGTGGAACACG
>NZ_JABBAM010000013.1 GCF_018607965.1 Planktotalea sp. | reverse complement strand
ATGCCCGGCGATCCAGTGCTTTACTGCGTGTCCACCGCGATGCATCACTACGCAAAAGGGGTGGCACATGCGGCGTTGAAAAGTATCCCCACCGCAGAGGAAGAACGCAGTCGTTTTCACGCAGCCGTCGACTGCATTCCCGCCAACTGCAAGTTCTTTAACAACACTGCACGATCCACGCTGTCAGTCGGTGAAATGATGCTAAACGGCGAACTCGAATACCACAAAGGCAACTATACCTTGGCCTTCGAGCATCTACGCGAAAGCGTGCGGCGCGACGACAATCTTGAATACACAGAACCATGGGCATGGATGCATCCCCCGCGTCACGCATTGGCGGCACTTTTGGCAGAGCAAGATCATTTCGACGAGGCCGAAGATGTGTATCGCACAGACCTAGGCCTAAACACAAAACTACAGCGATGCGCTCAGCACCCACGCAATGTGTGGGCGCTACATGGTTTGGTCGAATGCCTGCGCCAGCGCGGGGAAACAACAGAACTTGGTATTTACGAGCAACATCTAAGCATCTCGCTCACTAAAACAGACGTGCCGGTGACATCGTCCTGTTTGTGCCGCGCTCAGACGAACGCCTCAACCTATAGTGGCTCTTGAAAGGAAAGTTGATGATCGCCAATTTAATGATGTATCAACGGCCTCAATTGGTCGAGGCCCATTCGAAATATTGGGCTTTGATCCGAAAACACCTATCCCGAGCAGGCATAGATAGCCCCGAAACATTGTCACAAGACGCCGAAGAATTTTTCGTTTGGAACCACCCTGAGTTAATCCTTAGTCAGACGTGCGGGATGCCATATCGAACATCGCTCCATGGCAAAGTGCGGCTCGTCGGCACTCCCGACTATGGAGTGCAGGGCTGTCCAGCGGGATACTATCGCAGCGCCATTATTGTGCGCGCGGATGACGCCCGGACCACAATCAGCGCGTTCAAGGGCGCGGTCTTTGCGTACAATCAAACGTTCTCGCAATCAGGCTACGCAGCACCGTTTTGGCATCTGTCGCCTGAAGGGTTTTGGTTCGAACATCGTTTACGCACCCAACAGCATCTTGATTCTGCGCGCGCGGTTTCGACAAAGAGCGCCGATATCGCGTCCATTGATGCCGTGACGTGGCGCAACATCGAAACGTACGAACACTTTGCAAGAGAGCTGCGTGTTTTGGAGTGGACCATCCCAACACCTGGACTGCCGCTTATCACCGCCTTAGGCCAAGATGCTGATCTTATATGTGCGGCGGTGAAACACGCGATTGATGAGCTGGATGACCAAAGTAGATTTTTGCTTGGGATAAAGGGCATCGTGAAAATCCCGAGCGAAGAATATTTAAAAGTGCCTAATCCTGATGAAGACAGCGCTTCACATTAAAGGATGGTCTTTCCTCATCACACGAGATGCGGCGCGTGCTATTTCTTGCGATCACCTGATGCAACATCGAAAATACATCATTCCACCTTTCAAGTCTTAGGTCGTTTGAAACGCGCGTGCACAAGTGCCTCGGCTAACCAGTGAAATATCGCAATTCACGCGGCGCATCCCTTCAAACTCTCCAATTATAGATCGACTAAGATGCTCACCTGCAAGTCGACCAATTTCGCGCGCAGGCAAACGAACGGTCGTTAGTCCCGGTTCAAATTCACCAGACCCTTTGAAATCCCCAATTCCGATAATCGATAAGTCTTTAGGGATTTGCAGGCCGCATCTGCGCGCCGCATACAATACCCCCACAGCCAAGACATCATTGCCACACAGAATAGCCGTTGGACGGTTTTGCCCTTCTAGAATTTTAGTAGCAGCCTCTTTGGCGTCAGCAATGCTATATGTGCTTTCTATATCCCATTCAGGACATGTTCTGGCCCCTACCCCGTCCAGTATCAGCTGTGCGCCATTGCGCCTGTCGCGCGCGCGATCATTGTCTTTCGTCGGTGGAAACACCAACCCGATGTTGGCGTGACCAAGGTCGACCAGATGTTGCGCGGCCAAACGCCCTGCCATTTCATTGTCGGCTCCCACACACGAAAGCCGGGAGGCTTGATTGTAGTTCCACAAGGAAACCGCGTGAATTTCTTGGCGCTCAATCAAGTCATAGGTTTCGGCTGAATGGTCCTCCCCGACAAGGGCGACGCCGTCGACACGGTGTTCAAAGAATTTCCGCAGCACGCTATACTCTCGTTCTAAATCATATCCATGCGACGCGATTAAAATAGTAAAGCCATGCTCGTCCACGCTATCCGAAAAGGCTTGGATCACCTCTGCAAAGATCGCATGATCAATCGTTGGAACGACCAATCCGATGGTCCCGCTGCGAATGCCATGAATGGTTTGGGCTGCACGATTGCGGATGTAGCCAAGTTTACGAACCGCCAGATCAATTTTCTTGCGAGTCGCGGGATTGACGAGTTCAGGATGATTGAACGACCGCGAAACCGTCGAAATTGAAACCTTTGCGCGTCGCGCAACAGCAAAGATATCCGCTTTATTTTGTTTTTTATCAGACATATAAGTAGGATACCGCGTAGCTTTATGAAAACGTTTGCAATATTGTTTTCATACCCTAACCTCAATCGTCAATAGAAAGAATGACTGGGACGCCAACGCATGGAATTCATCTACTACTTTGGTGACGTGTTCACGCCAATCAATTTTGGCCTGCTTCTACTTGGCACGATTGGCGGCTTGATCCTTGGTGCCACACCTGGGCTTTCGCCGACGATGGCTGTTGCTTTGTTAATTCCCTTCACGTTTCAGCTTGAGGCCGCGCAAGGTCTGATCTTGCTCGGTGCAGCCTATACATCAACTGTCGCGGGTGGCGCCGTTTCGGCTATTTTGTTGAAAATACCGGGGGCTCCTGCCAATATTGCGACGACGTTAGATGGTCACGAAATGGCATTGAACGGCGAAGGTGCGAAGGCGCTTCAGCTGTCGTTCTTGTCCTCCGCTGTTGGCGGCGTATTTGGCGTTCTTTTACTGATATTCCTCACGCCAGTTCTGGCACAATGGGCTTTGGCGTTCGGACCAAGCCATCTATTCTGGCTCGCTATTCTGGGCGTTACCGTCATTGGATCTCTCGACTCCAAGTCGGTCGTTAAGGGTCTGCTGTCTGGGTGCATTGGTCTCTGGCTCGCGACCATTGGATTTGACGACATTATGGGCGCGCAACGCTTTATCTTTCATCCATCACTTGGCGGCGGTATCAATATCATCGCGGCTTTGATCGGGCTGTTCGCAATCCCCCAAGTCATCACAATGTTTGCCAAGGGTCGCAAAAACGACGGCACTGAAGCCATCAAGGTTCAGAAGCATCCCATCAAAGGGGCTATTTCCGAACTCTTTCGCTACAAACGCGCGATGGGGATTGGCACACTTACGGGGTCCATCATCGGGTTGATCCCCGGTGTTGGCGGCCAGATCGCAGGGCTCGTCGCCTATGACCAATCCAAGAAATTTAGCTCCGATCGCGACAAGTACGGCACAGGTCATCCCGAGGGATTAATCGCAGCTGAATCCGCGAATAACGCGATGGTCGGCCCGTCTCTGGTGCCGCTCCTCACCCTCTCAATCCCCGGTTCACCGACAGCAGCAGTGCTGCTTGGTGGTCTTTTGATCCACGGTATTTTCCCCGGTACAGACTTGTTCGACAACCACCCCGATGTGGCGTGGACCTTCATCAATTCTATGCTGATCGGTCAAATCTTGATGTGCATCTTTGGTCTGTATGTGGCGGGCATGGCCGCACGTGTGGCACAAGTTCCGCAATCTATGATGGCTGCGATCGTTCTCGGCCTTGCGGTCTTTGGCAGTTACTCGGTCCAGTCCAGCATGGGCGACGTCTATGTCATGGCATCGCTCGGGGTGATGATGTATTTCCTCGAACGCTTTGGGTTTTCAGCCGCGCCCTTGGTGCTTGGCCTGATCCTTGGCCCCATCGCAGAATCCAACTTCATCCAAGGCAGTATGATCGCGACAGCAACAGACGGACTTGCACCCTACTTCTTTGGTGGACCTCTGAACCTGTTCCTAATCGCCGTGGTTGTCCTGTCGGTCCTATACTCAGCCTACATGGAGCTGCGGTCGCGGCGCTACATTTCTAAAGAGGATATCGTGGCATGAGCGTGATCAACCTACCCCGCCTTCAGCATATCATTGGATCCGGTGTTGTTGCGGCCGTTGGCGCAACCGTTTGCTATATCAGCTATACGCAAACCCCGTCCGAGGCCTTTTTGTTCCCGCGCCTTATCGCAACGGTTTTCGTCGTGCTGGCCCTATGGACCTTCGTCAAAGCATGTTTGGGTTGGACCAAAGTCGGCAACGGAATTTCGCTGACGCAGTTCAAGAACCTCGCACCCGGTTTGATCATCGCGCTTATCTATATCTTTTGGGCCGCCAAGGGTCTTGGGTTCTATACCGCCACCACAATCGCATTCTTCATTCTACTTAGCCTTTATGATCCCGCGCCCCACACGGCGGTAAAATCATGGGTTAAGCGCATCATCACGACGGCTTGTTTTATGGCCGTAATGTACGGTCTCTTCGCACTACTTCTCAAAGTTTACACACCGCGAGAGATTTTCTTCTGAACCGCACAAGCGGCAGAAATCACCTAGGGAGGAACTACAATGAAAAAGTTACTAGCAGGGGCAGCCATTGCCCTCATGGGTCTAACCCAAACAGCAACAGCCGATGGCCACGCGAACTATCCAGAGCGCCCGATCATGATGATGGTCAGCTACGGCGCAGGCGGTGCAACCGATTTTCAAGCACGTATCGTGACAATGACCGCTGGCAATGAAGACGCCCTTGGCATGCCCGTTGCGATCTTGAACAAGCCGGGTGCAGGTGGTCGTGTGGGCTGGAATTGGCTCGCGGGTCAGGCCGAGGCCGATGGGTACACATTGGGTGCCTACAACGTTCCACACTTCATCGCTCAGTCCATCAAAGGCGGCGTTGAGTATAGCGCAGCATCCTTTGAGCCCATCGCAAACTGGGGTGCAGATCCAGCGGTTCTGGTTGTTGGCAAAGACAGCGAATTCAACACGCTTCAAGACGTGATCGACTTCACCAAAGCCAACCCTGGCAAGCTGACAACATCTGGCGCGGGTCTGTTCGTGGGTCACCACATTGCAGCGCTTCAGATGGAAAAAGCGGGTGACATGAAAATGGCCTACATTCCAACAAAAGGCGGCGGTGCTGCTGCATTGAAGGCCGTGATTGCGGGCGACGTTATGGCGGGCATCAACAACTTGTCTGACGCATTCCGTGCGGCGCAAGCGGGCAATGTAAAAATCCTTGCGGTTGCAGATCTTGAGCGCAATGAATTCCTGCCAGACGTTCCAACAATGATGGAAAGTGGCCTCGATGTGGACAACGCATCCGTGAACTTTCGCGGCGTGATGGTGCCAAAAGGCACACCACAAGGCATCATTGACAAGTTGGCAGCCACTGTACCGACAATGTTCGAAAATGGACGCGTCCAAGGTAAGATGAAAGCGGGCGGATCACCTATGCACGTCATGAACCGCGAAGAAGTTTTGGCCATGTGGGCCGCACGGGAAGTGGCCCTGAAAGAGCTACTTGCAGGTCTTTAAGACACCTTAGCCAATTTGATCTCCGCCTAAGTTAATGGGCGGGGATCAACCCAAAATTTACAGGATTAAGCCCACATGACCGTTCTTGATGATATAGCCGAAGTCGAAGCAATTGTTGCAAGCGCCCGCGACGCGCAACGTCGTTTTGAGGCAAATGGCTCTCAAGTTCGCTATGATCGCGCAGCCCAAGCGGCGGCATGGGCCATCATGGAACCCTCAAGAAATACCCACCTTGCTGAATTGGCTGTGCAAACAACTGGCCTTGGCAACGTGCCCGACAAGATCACCAAAAACCACCGCAAGACGCTGGGACTGATGCGCGATATCGCGGATGCAAAAACCTACGGTGTGATTAGCGAAAACGCACAGACAGGTATCACCGAAATTGCGCGCCCTATAGGTGTAATTGGCGCTGTTGTCCCCTCGACAAATCCCGCAGCGACGCCAGCAAATAACATCATCAACGCGCTGAAATGCGGCAATGCTATTGTGCTATCGCCCTCGCCCAAAGGCGTTCCCGCGTGTGAAGTTCTGATTGGCTACATCCACGCGGAATTCGGCAAGATCGGCGAAGACCATGACCTTGTTCAAATGGTTCCCGGCAAAGGTAGCAAGGAAAAGACCCAACGCTTGTTGGAAATAAGTGATCTCATCGTCGTGACCGGATCCCAAAACAACGTGAAGCGCGCCTATACGTCTGGGACGCCTGCTTTGGCTGTGGGAGCCGGCAATGTAACAGTGATTGTGGACGAAACCTGCGATCTGGATGCTACGGCGGAAAAGATTACAGCCTCCAAGACCTTTGACAACGCAACGTCTTGTTCCTCCGAAAACTCAATTGTTGTGCTTGATGCGATCTATGACGACTTCATCGCCGCGCTGGCCCGTGCGGGCGGCGCAACCATTACAGACGAAGCCTCAATCGTCACCAAACTTTGGCCAGACGGACACCTGAACCGATCTGTTATTGCACAAGACGCAGACAAAATGCTGCAGGCTTTGGGCATGGAAAACGATGTTCCCGCTGGCACAAAATTCCTAGCGGTTGAAACCAAAGGGATCGGACCTGATCATCCCCTTTCCGGCGAAAAACTGTCCCTAATTGCCGCTCTTTATCGCGCTGATGATTTTGAACACGCGTTGAAAACAACACGTGAGATCGTGGCGTTTCAAGGGGCTGGCCATTCGGTGGGCATTCATTCTGATAACGCTGACCACGTGAACCAACTGGCCAACGCAGTGCCGACCTGTCGTGTTATCGTCAACCAGGCGCATACATTTGCAACGGGTGGATCATTCACCAACGGCATGCCGTTTTCTCTCTCGATGGGCTGTGGATCTTGGGGGGGCAATTCCATTGACGACAACGTTCACTGGAAACACTTCATGCAAACAACCAAAATTATCCGCGAAATTCCAGCACGCGAACCAAAAGTCGAAGACATTTTCGCTGGGTATTGGGACGCTGCAGGGCGATGAAGCTTTCGCACAAGACACCGCCCGAAGGGACAGTACGCGATTGGATTGAACAGCGCGCAAAGAGCGATGAAATTGCGTTTGTGTTCACCGAAGATTGCGACACGCTGACATGGCGTGAACTTTTCATTGAGGCCGAAAAAATCGCAAAGGCCATCACCGCGCAAGATGTCGCCAAAGGCGAAAGCATTGCTATCCTTCAACCGAATGGGCGCGAAGGCGTTCTTGCCTTTTATAGCGCAGTTTTTGGCGGATTTCGCGCGACTATGATCAACCTTGCTGCTGGTCCTGACGCGATTGCCTATGCGCTAGATCACTGCGGTGCTCGCATTGCATTGGTACATGATAAAGTCGTCGAGATTTTTGAAAGCGCACGGCCAAAACAGATGAAGCGCCTCACCTCTTTTGAAACGCAAGACATCGTTCTACATGACGTTGCGGCCACCGATCATGCACTACTTATGTACACGTCAGGCACCACAGGGCGACCCAAAGGTGTGGTACATTCGCACTCCAGCCTACTTGCAGGCGGATGGACAGCAGCCGTGGCACACCAACTTACCGAAACAGACCGGGCTCTGTGCGTTTTACCGATTTGTCATATCAACGGCTTGTGCGTGACCGTAATGGGCGCATTGATTTCAGGCGGTTCCGTGGTGATGGCTGAAAAATTTTCGACCAGCAGGTTTTGGGATCAAATCAAAAAGCACGACGTGACATGGTTCTCTGTCGTTCCGACGATCATTTCGCATCTAGTACACAGCGATACAAACCCAGACACACAGACCAAAGCACGCTTGCGCTTTGGGCGCTCCGCATCTTCCGCCCTCGCGCCAGACGTGCAAACCGCGTTTGAAACGCGCTTTGGACTGCCGATCATCGAAACTATGGGCCTGACGGAAACGGCAGCCCAGATTTTGTCAAACCCGCTGCCCCCCGGCAAACGAAAAATTGGATCGCCGGGGATCGCTTATGGAAACGAGGTTGCCATTCTTGGCCCCGATCTAAGCGAACGCGCGGTAGATGTTCAGGGTGAAATTGCCGTTCGCGGTCCAAACGTCATGATCGAATACCTGAAAAACCCAGAGGCCACAAAATCGACGTTTCATGGCGACTGGCTGCGTACGGGCGATCTGGGGCACAAAGATGCAGACGGTTATCTGTTCGTAACGGGTCGCTTGAAAGAGTTGATCATCAAAGGTGGCGAGAACATCGCCCCCCGCGAGATTGACGAAGCCCTCTACGCACACGCCGATGTTGTCGAAGCAGCAGCTTTTGCGCGTCCGTGTAAAACATATGGCGAACGTGTCGAGGCCGCGGTCAGTGTTTGTGACAGATCGACCCTTACAGCAGAAGACCTCATTCGCAGCTGTGTAGAGAAATTAGGAAAGTTCAAAGCCCCTGATTATGTGTATTTTCTTCCCGAATTGCCCAAGGGCCCTTCTGGCAAAATTCAGCGTTTAAAACTGCAAGACATTCTACTGCCCGCAAAGCGAGACTAAAGTTCCCTTAAAGCGTTAGAAGACCGAACAGAACAGGTGGAACCTACGCCACGCTGCCTTTTCCCGTGCCAAGTGTCGCAAAGAGGATGGACGCCCCCGATGCGATATACTTATGTGTTTCCATGACAAACAGCGCCACTTCAAACATATCTACAGACCGCATTCTCACCGGCGTCGCTTTAATGTTGGGGTTTTGCTTGACCGCCCCCCTGCTTGATGTCGCGGCCAAGCTCGCGTCAGACAGTATACCCGTCGGGCAGATCACCACAGCGCGCTTTACGGTTCAGTGTGCATTGATGGCACCATTCATTTGGATCTTGGGCTTGTCGTTGCGTGTGGCGCAAGAGCTATGGATCGCATTGCTTTGCCGGTCAGTCTTTTTGCTTGTTGCCACGTATTGTTTCATTGCCGCAATCAGCGTCATGCCGCTGGCTGATGCATTGGCAATCGTCTTCGTGGCACCCTTTATTGTGCTGCTCGTGGGTAAATTCTATCTGGGCGAAGATGTTGGACCCCACCGAGTCGGGGCAGCGATTATAGGGTTTGTTGGCGTCTTATTCGTGATCCAACCCAGCTTCGCCGCATTTGGCGCTGTCGCTCTGTATCCTCTGGGCACTGCAGTCGCCTTTGCGTTTTATATTCTTGTCACGCGCGGGCTGTCGCGCAAGGTGCATCCAGTGACATTGCAATTTTATACAGGCGTGATCGCAAGCCTGATTTGCATTCCTTTGATGATACTGGCCCAAGGATCCGGTTCTGAGCTGCTTGACCCAGTTTGGCCCACGGGCATAACGTGGCTTTGGCTACTGGGAGTTGGTTTCTTTGCGACCCTAAGCCACATGATGATGACCTATGCTTTGTCGATGGCACCTTCGGCCACATTGGCCCCATTACAATACTTGGAACTGCCAGTGGCAACCCTTTTCGGCTATTTGGTTTTCCACGATTTCCCCAATTCCCTCAGCTTGATTGGCATCATCATCATCATCGGCGCTGGGCTGTATATGATACACCGTGAAAGAGTGACTGCTCGAACATTGATCACCGAGCGGGCTGCGCCACCTATCTAGGACGTACAGAACCTCTGGCCAGTTCAATTTGAAAATTGCTGCTGAACTCATGTGTCCTTTGGATCAGAGCAAGACTGCTTCTAAATCCTCCGTAACGATCTTTTTAGACCACCTCGAAATAATCGGGAAAGCGAACTATTATCGCAGGCAAGACGTCTTTGATTGCCGCAATATGCAGGCGTAAAATTTTTTCTGCTTTTGCAGTCTCATTGTTCATTACCGCCATGAGGATCTTTCGGTGTTCTTCAATGACGTCTTGGCGTCTGTCTTGAGACAATGACAAAAACCGCAAACGATCCAGATGTCCCTTCTGTTCGCGAATAAGGGGCCAAATATGATCGTGGCCAGATGCCATACAAATAAGCTCATGGAAGGCTTCGTCGATGGCATGAAAGGTCGTGCTATCCGCTTTTAGCGCCAGTTCCTGCGCCGCAACATTCGCCTGCATATCACGTGCCAAATGGGCAGGATTATCGCTCATAGCGAGGCGCAAACACTCTACTTCAAGAGCTGTTCTAGTGAAAACGGCATCATGAATCGCACGCAAAGAAATTTGCGTAATCAGCGTAGGGCGCTGCGGGCGGATCGATAGGAACCCTAGGTTAGAAAGCCGAAAAAAAGCGTCGCGAACGGGTTGACGTGATACGTCAAATTGTTTGGCGCACTCGGCTTCGGAAACCTTTGTACCAGGTGGCAATTGCACAGAAATCACCGCGCTATAGAGGGCGTTGAAAACAAGATCGGTTGTGGAGCCTCCTGCGTTTTGGAGGGGCCCCAGAGCAGATGTAAGGACGTGCATTATATTTCCTCGAACCAATTCAAAAAAATTAAGGTGGTTTCGGCTTTGACTACGCTTCTTATCTAGCATATTAGAATACTAGTTTGATAGATGGGAATCGTTTTTTGAAACTAACAGACCCAAACCGCCTATTTCCCGTTGATCCGCAGCAACGTGACCTCGCATGTGCGCTTTATAGTTCGGTTTCAGACTTGCCTATTCTTAGCCCTCACGGACATTGCGATCCGCGTTGGTTTGCCGAAAATGTGCGTTTTTCAAACCCTGCTGACCTATTTGTCGTTCCTGATCATTACGTGTTTCGGATGCTTGTCAGTCAAGGCGTGTCCATAGCTGACTTGGGTGTACCGCGCGTTGATGGCGGCCCCGTTGAGACCGACCCACGCAAGATTTGGAACCGCTTCGCTGGTGCTGCTAAGCTTTTCAGAGGAACGCCCACTGCACTTTGGCTGGATCATTCATTTGAACACGTCTTTGGTATCGATCAAATCCTGAATGAAGCAACCGCTGACGTCATTTATGATCAGATCCAAGCGAAATTAGCGACAGACGCGTATCGCCCACGCGCCTTGTTTGATCGATTCAACATCGAACTACTGGCCACCACAGAGGGCGCATTGGATGATTTAAGATGGCACCGTGACATCAAAAACAGCGGATGGCAGGGCAAAATCGTCACGACCTATCGTCCTGATGCAGTCGTTGACCCTGAATTTGATGAATTTAAACAAAATATTATCGAACTGGGAGAGATCACAGGCGAAGACACGACAACGTGGCAGGGCTATCTGGCAGCGCACCGCGCACGGCGAGCGTTCTTCAAAACATTTGGTGCAACCGCTACCGATCACGGGCATCCAAGTGCAGCCACAGCAAATTTAGACGACGAGGACGCAGGCGCATTGTACGCGATTATCCTGTCTGGTGATTTTACCACCCAACATGCCGAAAAGTTTCGCGGACAAATGCTAACAGAAATGGCAAAGATGAGCCTTGATGATGGATTGACGATGCAGATCCATGCGGGATCCCGTCGCAACCATAGTTCGGATGTATTCACCCAATTCGGGCGCGACAAAGGGTTCGATATTCCCGGCCGCACGGACTACGTCGCCGCTCTAAAACCTTTGCTGGATGCAGTAGGGATGGAGCCTGATCTGACGATCATATTATTCACGCTGGATGAGACAGCCTATGCCCGTGAGCTAGCCCCCTTAGCAGGCGCTTATCCTGCTCTAAATTTGGGTCCGCCATGGTGGTTCTTTGACAGCTTCGAAGGCATCAAGCGTTTCCGCGAAGCCACGACCGAAACCTGCGGCTTCTACAACACTGCCGGTTTTAACGATGACACACGCGCGTTTTGTTCAATCCCCGCGCGCCATGACGTGTCGCGCAGATCAGACAGCGCATATCTTTCAACACTCGTGAGCACAGGGCGATTGCGTGAGGCAGACGCCTTTGAAGTCGCCCATGACCTTGCCTACGGCCTTGCCAAAACAGCCTATAACCTTTGATTTGAGAGCAGATACATGACCAAAGTACAAACCCGCTACGCCATTGATCCTGAAACAGCCAAGACATTTGATACAACCAAACTGCGCGACCATTTCCACGTTGGCGATCTATTCGCGCAGGATGAAATTCGCCTCGTTTATTCGCACTATGATCGTCTGATCTTGGGATCTGCTGTACCATCGAAGGGTCCACTGACGCTGGATCATGTGCCAGAAACAGGCACCGCCACATTCCTTGAACGACGCGAAATGGCAGCACTTAATCTTGGCGATGCTGGGTCAATCACGGTTGACGGAGAAACCCATCAAATTGGGACGGGCGAAGTTCTCTATATTGGGATGGGCGCAGGCGCTGTAACGCTTGAAAGTGGGCGTTTTTATCTATTGTCGGCTCCAGCGCATCGCAAATGCCCGACCAAGCTGATTACATTGGCAGATGCCCGTCGCGTTGAATTGGGCGCGCGTGAGACGGCGAACGAGCGGGTCATCATCCAATTCCTACATCCAGAGGTGTGCGAAAGTTGCCAATTGTTGATGGGATACACGCAGTTTGAACCGGGCTCTGTTTGGAACACGATGCCTGCACACCTGCATGATCGCCGCATGGAGGCCTATCTGTATTTTGATGTCCCAGAGGATCAGCGCGTGTTTCACATCATGGGCACACCAGATGAGACGCGCCATATCGTTATGGCCAACGAAGAGGCTGTTATTTCGCCCCCTTGGTCCGTGCATTGCGGTGCTGGCACGTCGTCCTACACATTCTGTTGGGCGATGGCTGGCGACAACACTGATTTCACAGATATGGACATGGTCGCGATGGGGGATCTGCGATGAGCGATCCGTTTCGCCTGGACGGTAAGCGCGCTTTTGTGACGGGGGCCAACACTGGCATCGGCAAGGCGATTGCTGTGGGGCTGGCGGCGGCTGGCGCGCATGTGATTGCAGCGGGTCGATCATCTTGTGCAGATACAATCGCTTTGATTGAAGAAAACGGTGGCAGCGGCGAGACGTGTTCGCTTGACCTGTCTAATCCCACCGCAGCAGCCAAAGTACTGGACGGATTTGGTGATCTCGACATCCTGGTGAATAACGCAGGCATCATTCGCCGCGCTGATAGCGTTGATTATAGCGAAGCAGACTGGGACGATGTGATGGACGTGAACCTAAAGGCCGTATTCATGATGTGTCAAACCTTTGCGCGCGCAGCGATTGGGCGTGGCAAAGGGGGACGGATCGTCAACATTGCATCGCTCTTGTCATTTCAAGGCGGCATTCGCGTGCCTGCCTACACCGCTTCCAAGCACGGTGTTGCGGGGCTGACTAAGCTGTTTGCAAATGAGTGGTCCGCGCATGGTATCAACGTAAATGCCGTCGCACCGGGCTATATTGCAACCAACAACACAACCGCTTTGCGCGACGACCCACAACGCAGCGCTGAAATTCTAGGGCGCATTCCAGCGGGACGTTGGGGCGATCCAGAAGACATCGCTGGCGCTGTGACGTTTCTTTGCACACCCGCCTCAGGCTACGTGACCGGCGCAGTTCTGAACGTTGATGGAGGATGGCTTGCACGATAAGCCTCGCCTCAACCGTTCAGGCGCTGCACCAAAGATCGGGATTGTGCACCTTGGGCCCGGTGCATTTTTCCGCGCATTCAACGCTTGCTATACGCACGAGGTGATGGAAAAAACAGGTGGCGACTGGGGGATCGTAGCAGTGAGCTTGCAAAGTGCGACAGCGCGCGATCAGCTAGAGCCACAAGGCGGCGTATTCACTTCTGTGACGCTTGAGGCCGAGGGCTGGAACCCAAGCCAGATAGGTTCAATCGTGCGCACCTTTGTTGCCCCCGAAGATCCAAAGTCCGTAATTGCTGCAATGGCTGACCCGAACGTCAAGATCGTGTCGATGACGATCACGGAAAAAGGGTACTGCGTTTCACCTGTGACGGGTGAGTTAGACCTTGATCATCCCGATATCGTACATGACCTACTAAACCCAAATAACCCGCGTACTGCCGTCGGCTTCTGTGTTGCTGCATTGGCGGCGCGACGCGGCGTGGGGATCAAGCCATTCACTATCCTGCCTTGTGATAACCTTCCCTCGAACGGGACGTTAGCACGTGCCACGATCATCAAGTTTGCACGCCAATTGGATCGTGAACTTGCCGATTGGATCGCCGAAACGACAACGTTCCCGTCAACAATGGTGGACCGTATTACCCCAGCGACAACGCAGAGCGATATTGATCAGCTTGCGGATTTGACGGGATATCACGATCCTGCCTGCGTTCTGCACGAAGGCTTTCGCCAATGGGTCATCGAGGATGATTTTGTGGATGGCCATCCTGCATGGGACGTGGGGGGTGCCCAATTTGTCGCTTCGGTTGAGGCTCATGAAATGATGAAACTGCGCTGTCTCAACGGGACCCATTCAACGCTTGCCTATCTGGGTTATCTTGCTGGGTATGAAACGATAGCGGACGTTGTTGGTGACCCCGACTTTGCAGCGCTGTGTGAAATTCTTTGGCGCGATGAAATCATTCCGACACTGATACCGCCAGATGGAGAAAACCTAGCCGCATATTGCGCTTCGCTCTCAAAACGTTTCGAAAACCCGGCAATTCAACACCGTACTTGGCAGATTGCGATGGATGGAAGCCAGAAATTGCCGCAACGCTTGCTGGGCACAATTGCGGATAATTTCGACCATGGTGTGCAACCAAGTGGACTAACACTGGCAGTAGCAGGCTGGATGCACTACGTCGGTGCAATTGACGAGAATGGCGATAAAATCGACGTACGAGATCCGTTGTCAGATACTTTAAAAGCAGCAAGTGAAAGTGGAACGACGTCGGCCAGTAAAGTCACTGCTTTTCTGGAATTAGATGAAATTTTCCCAAAAAAACTGGCCCATAATGCCCTTTTTGTCGAGCACGTTACACAGGCTTACGAGACCCTTGCAAAGCGTGGTGCAAAAGGGGCCGTGCGGGCGTTAATCTCACAATGAAGCACCTGATCCTAAATGACTGCGATAACGTTGTGGTCTTATCCGAACAGGCAAACTCTGGTTCAATTATTTTTATAGGTGGCGCCGCGCTGGCCAAATCGGTTCCACGCGGCCATAAGATCGCACGACACTTTATCGGCAACGGGAAAGCGATCTACAAATTCGGGCATATAATTGGGTTTGCGTCCCAAGACATCGCCGTTGGCGAACATGTGCATTCACATAATTGCGCCTTTGGAAACCATCCTGAAAGTGCGCAACATGGCCGGCATCTCGCTACCGCGCAGGCCGCTATTCCCAAGGTGACATCGCGCACGTTTGATGGCTACGGGCGCGCAGACGGGCAAGTTGGCACCCGTAACATGATTGCGTTGATCGCGACAGTAAACTGCTCGGCGACTGTGATCCGAAAAGCGGCAGATGTGATAGCGTCGTCAGGCTTGCTTGATAAATATCCGAATGTTGATGGAATCGTTGCCCTTGCCCACAGCAGCGGATGTGGCATGGACTCAAGCGGCGTCGGAGCACAGGTGTTGGAGCGGGTTTTGTGGGGGTATGCGACCCATCCAAATATTGGCGCGGCCGTGTTTGTGGGGCTTGGCTGTGAGGTCATGCAGGTTGCCAGAATGAAGCAAAAGTTCGAAGCCGTTGGGCATCAGCGGTTCTATGGACTTACGATTCAAGACACCGGCGGAACCACGTCAACGATCGAACATATCGTGGCGCGGGTCAAAGAAATCCTGCCAGTGGTCGATGAAGCCAGACGCACGCCGCACCCCCTTTCAGCCTTAAGTATAGCGCTGCAATGCGGTGGGTCAGACGGGTATTCGGGCATAACTGCAAATCCAGCTTTGGGCGTTGCAAGCGACCTGATCGTCGGCCATGGCGGGCGTGTTATTTTAGCAGAAACACCGGAAATATACGGGGCGGAGCAACTCTTGCTTGATCGGGTGAGCAGCCCTGAAACAGCGACTGATCTGATTGCCCAGCTGCGTTGGTGGGAAGGGTACACATCGATGCACGGTGGCACGCTCGACAACAATCCTTCGCCAGGGAATAAGGCGGGTGGCTTGACGACGATTTTGGAAAAATCCCTCGGTGCGGTCGCAAAATCTGGTGCGACGCCGTTGAACCAAGTCGTCGCATATGGTCAAAAACCTACCCGTTCTGGGCTGATTTTTATGGACACACCTGGGTATGATCCTGTGTCAGTGACGGGGCAGATCGCAGGTGGCGCGCAAATCGTTGTGTTCACAACTGGGCGTGGGTCGGCCTTTGGATCCAAGCCTGCACCAACCATCAAGCTGGCGACAAACGATCAGCTGTTCGCGAAGATGCGCGATGACATGGACATCAGTTGCGGTGACATCGCCTCATCGGGCGTATCGCTGGCACACAAGGGCGAGCAGATCCTCGACTACATCATCGAGACCGCATCAGGGCGCGCGACCAAGAGCGAAACCCTAGGGTTTGGCGATCACGAATTCGTCCCATGGCAACTTGGCGCTGTGATGTAGTCGACGCCGCCAAGCAACGCCTACAGTCCCCCGCCCTTTAGAAGAGTGACGGGAGCCAGAGTGAGACTGCGGGGACATACGTGACCAAGATCAGCGCACCCAATATGGCCAAATAGAAGGGCCAGATCGATTTCAGCGCCTCTTCGATCTTGATCTTGCCGACAGCACAGCCGACGAACAAGCAGGTACCAACGGGGGGCGTACACAGGCCCAAGCCAAGGTTCATCAACATCATGATACCGAATTGTGTTGGGTCCATGCCAAGACCTTTGGCGATGGGCAAGAAGATCGGCGTACAGATCAGGATCAACGCGGCCATGTCCATGATCATTCCAAGGATCAACAGGATCACGTTGATCATTAATAGGATGATGATGGGATTGTCAGAGATCGTTACCAGTGCATCACTGAGGCGAGCTGGCACTTGGTAAAGCGCTAAGAGATAAGCGAACGAACTGGCGAAAGCGATCAGGATCATCACCATCGAGGTCGTGCGAACAGTGCCCGTGATTGCGGTGATAAAGGATTTCCACGTCAGGCTGCGATAATAGAATGTCGTCAGCAGGATCGCATATATCGCACCAAACGCACCCGATTCAGTAACTGTAAAGACGCCAGACAAGGTGCCGCCCACAATAATTACGGCAGTCAGAAAGCCAGGAATGGCATCGCTTGCTGTGCGCCCGACTTGTTTCCAACCGGGGAACGGTTCGGACGGGTAATTGTGCTTGATCGATAGGATGTAGGCAGCAATCGCAAGGCTTGCGCACATCAACATACCGGGGATAACGCCAGCCAAGAACAGCTTGGATACCGAAATGCCGCCACCCGCTGCGACCGCAAAGATGATCATGTTATGGCTGGGCGGTATAACGATCCCCGCGATGGAGGACGTGACGGTAACGTTCACCGCAAAATCAGGGCGGTAGCCACGTTCTTTCATCACGGGAACCAGAATTGACCCTAGCGCTGAAATGTCGGCCACAGCAGATCCAGAAATGCCGCCAAACAACATCGACGAAAAGATATTCACCATCGCAAGGCCACCCTTGAGGTGCCCGACCAAAGCAGATGCAAGACGCACAAGCCGTACAGCAATACCGCCGTGCAGCATGATTTCACCCGCAAGAACAAAGAACGGGATCGCCAGCAGTGAAAAAACCGACACGCCAGCGGTGGCACGCTGGAATGTGATAAGCATGGGAAAGCCTTCGTACCAAAAGGCAGATGCCGCCGCGAGGCCCATCGCAAACGCAACAGGAATGCCAACTACAACGCCAACGGCGAAGACAAGCATGAGGATAGTTAGGCCCATGTCAGGACTCCTGAAATTCTGGCCTTGGCAGCCACTGCGAGAAGGTGAGTACGCGAATGATGCCTCGCGCACCGGCATTCAAAACGATCAGTGCACCGCAAAGGGTTATTGCGAGCGTGCGAAAGCTTTCTGGAATATTGAGCATTGGCAGATATGAATCCCAGCCAAACTGCATCAATTGAATACCCGCGTAGCACATCACACCGCCAAAGGCGGCGAGGATAAAATCAATCACAACCATGATTATCTTCTGAATTCGGGTTGGCATCATATCCCTAAACAGGGAGACGCCAAGGTGCGTGTCGTCTTTGACGCCAGAAGCCGCCCCAAGGAAGGCGATGTAGCAAACCAGCAAAAGCGCGAGTTGTTCGACCCATGTGGGGGTGAAGTTCATCACGTAACGGCCGAAAACCAACCATCCGAAGGTTACGACAAGCACAACAAGAGCAAGCGACGCCGTGAACATGCAGATCCACTGAATGATGCCAAGCACCTTTTCAACATGGACAATAAAAGACTTTCGGTCCGTCATTCGTGACTCGCGATATATCAAAGGGAAATAGTGAAACGGCCCACGATACAGAGATCGCGGACCGTTCAGATTTTTAAGACCGATTAGCCACCGTTGCGGATCAATTCAACTAAACCAGCCAAATCAGGGTTCGCTGCAAGGAACTTATCGTAAACAGGGGCCATTGCTTCTTGGAATGGGCCTTTGTCTGCGATCTGGTTAACCACTGTACCGCCGTCTTGGACGATTTTCATGCTGGCCGCTTCACGTGCCT
>NZ_JABBAM010000022.1 GCF_018607965.1 Planktotalea sp. | reverse complement strand
GTTATCCACATTAAAAGTATATGAATATGGCGTTTCGGAGTTGACACAATGGGCATAATCGCAATGCTAAAGTTATCAAAGCGCTTTGGTAAAAGTGTTTGAGGGAGAAGCTCGCCGCAAGGGGAGCGAATTTTTTGGGAGAATTCCATGAAGAAGTTACTTAGCGCAAGCACAGCGGTAATCCCCCCATTTTTAATGGGGTCCAGCCGTAGAATTCAGGCGGCTACACTGCGGCTGGTACTGGGTTTTACAACACGATCGAACCCGTGAACGCATTGCGTGACGTATCGCACGCACTTTTCGCTTGGACGGGCGCGCGCATCGCGAGTTGGGATTTGATGGCGCCACAATTGTTTAAAGCGCTTCCAGCGACCTCATCAGATCATTTGCACGACGTTGTGACTGCGACGTCTGAGTTTGGGTCCTTTTCCGAGCACTTCGTTCGTGCACCAATTGCTGTTGAACAGAAGGACGCTCGATCACGTGCTGCACTGCAAGAGCGCCAAAGATGATGTTGGGTCGTCGTCATTATGAAAACGGCCATGCTATGATTGCATTTGGCGGTCTCAATTTGATCTTGATTTATTGCGTGCCTGCAACCGGTGCTGATGCAATTGTGCGCACGGTTGCACAAAGCTTTGCGGCACCGCAGTTGTTCTTCTTTTCAGGACTTGTTGTGGCTAGCCTGAGTTTTATCACTTTGCGGTTTGGCAAAAACCAAAGTTTGTTGCGCAGTGTACGCCCGCGCAGTTTGGCGCTGCGATCTGCGCTGGTGATCATCTCATCGGTTTTCTATTTCATTGCCTTTCGAAAGCTTCCATTTGCCGAGGTGTTTGTTTTCATCGCACTTGTCCCTATCTTCGCTGCATTCCTCAGTGGACCGATATTGGGTGAACAGGTCAGACCTCAAAGTTGGCCGGCTTTACTCGCAAGTGTCGTTGGAATGTTATTGCTTCATCCCGAGGGCATCGTCGTTTTGAACTCTGCCCATCTGTGTGTAATCTTAAGCGCGTTCACGGGGGCTGGCGCGTTGGTCCTTGCACGCCACATTAGCCGCGATGAGAAGAACACGCTGCTTCAGGTTTTCCATCCAAACTTGGCGATATGCGTTGTTATGGGGGCTGTTTTACCCTTTGTTTACAAACCTATGGATGCACAAGATGTATTCTTGATCGCAAGTTATGCGAGCGTATTTTTCATCGCGCGATGGGTGCTGGTTTTGGTTCTTACAAAGATGAAAGCCTATGTTGCGACGGTATTGATGAACCTACAGTTTGTCGCACTGATCATTGCTGGGGTCGTGCTGTTTTCCGAAACACCAACGCTTGGGCTGATGCTTGGCGCTGGTGTCATAATGACCTCTGGTGCATATATCGTGCTGGATGCTGCGCGATCTGATCGTATGTGATTACATCGAAAAGCTAGTACCGCACCCACAAGAACTGGTCGCATTCGGGTTTTCAATCGTGAACCGTGCGCCGATTAATTCTTCGGAAAAATGGATGACAGCATTTTCCAGAAAGGGCAGGGACATTGAATCGATCACTACCTTTTCGCCAACGCCTTCTAACACAAGGTCATCCGAGGCAGGTGCGTCGAGCTTGATTTCATATTGAAAACCGGAACACCCACCACCCTCGACCGCCACACGCAGCGCTTGGCCTTGCTCAGCGGCACCGATTTCAGAAAGACGCTCAAACGCACGCTGTGTCACTTTGGGTGGAATGTTCATTGAATAGGCTCCGCCTGTTGGCTCTTTGCTCTGCACGCAATATAAGGGCCCTTGGGACAAGCGGCAAGGACGGGACTTCATGCGCGCAACATATTCTTGTGATCCAGCTCAAACGCGGGGTCGGCTGGTGGCCGAAGAAGAAAGCGCGCATCGCACGTGCTTTCAGCGCGACCGTGATCGCATCATACATTCCAGTGCGTTTCGCCGCCTTAAACACAAGACACAGGTCTTTGTAGAACACGAGGGCGATTATTTCCGCACACGTTTGACGCATTCAATCGAGGTCGCGCAAGTTGCCCGCACGATGGCAGGAGCGCTAGGGCTGAACGGCGAACTGACAGAGGCAATCGCACTGGCGCATGATTTGGGTCACACGCCCTTTGGTCATACGGGCGAAGATGCTTTGAACGCATTGATGCAGCCCTACGGTGGTTTTGATCATAACGCACAAGCGGTGAAAATCGTGACCTCGCTAGAGCGCCATTATGCCGAATTTGATGGGCTTAATTTGACGTGGGAAACGCTTGAAGGATTGGCCAAGCATAACGGTCCAGTGACGGGTGATTTGCCCCATGCGCTCAGCGATTATCAAGCGCGCCACGATTTGGAGCTGCACACACACGCCAGTGCAGAGGCGCAGGTTGCCGCGCTTTCTGATGATATCGCATATAATAATCACGATCTTCACGATGGTTTGCGCGCGGGCCTATTCAGCGAGGATGATATTTGCGCACTTCCAATCGTAGGTGCAGCCTTTGCAGAGGTGGATAAGCTGTATCCTAACATCGATCCGACGCGTAGAAGCCACGAAGCGCTACGCCGTGTGTTTGGCGTCATGGTGTCTGATGTGATTGCCACCAGCCGTACAATCCTTGCGGAAAACAATGTCGAAACCGCCGATGATGTGCGTCACCTTGGTAGACCAGTCGTTAAATTTTCCAATGAATTATGGTCTGACCTTAAAGTGATACGCGAATTTTTATTCACTCGTATGTATCGCGCGCCAACTGTGGTGATCATGCGCGAAAAGGTGACGAAAGTTGTTGAGGATTTATTCCCTTTGTTTATGACGCAAACCGAAATGCTTCCTGCAGAGTGGCGCGTTGATGTGGAGCAAGCCCGTACAAGAACTGAACTTGCGCGTATCGTGGCGGATTATATTTCTGGCATGACCGATCGTTTTGCGTTGCAGGAACACGAGCGACTGCTCGGCTAATCATGGGCGAAACCGCCTATTCCATTGAATGTTGCGTCATGCATGTTAAGACGCGCTCAAACCTATAGGGACGTGTTCTATGAACCTCTTTGCTGATATCCGTACGGCCGTTATTTCCGCGCTTGAAACCATGCAGGCGGCGGGCACTTTGCCGAATGATCTAGACTTTGCCAACGTTGCGGTAGAACCACCGCGTGATGCGGCGCATGGCGATATGGCGACGAATGCCGCGATGGTATTGGCCAAGCCGACCAAGATGAAGCCACGCGATATTGCGGATGCTTTGGTTCTTCAATTGACCGCTAATCCACGCATCGAAAGTGCGGATGTGGCTGGACCTGGCTTTTTGAACATGCGGTTGTCGAGTGCGCTTTGGCAGGATGTTGTCGGTGCGGCATTAGAGCAGGGCGAGGCGTTTGGCCGGTCCGATATGGGACAGGGCAAAAAAGTTAACGTTGAATATGTCTCTGCGAACCCAACGGGCCCTTTACATGTAGGTCACACCCGTGGCGCGGTTTTCGGCGATGCACTTGCCAGCTTGCTGGATTACGCAGGCTACAACGTCACGCGGGAATACTACATTAACGACGGCGGCGCGCAGGTCGATGTTCTCGCGCGGTCCGTATACTTGCGGTATCTTGAAGCGCATGGCCAAGAGGTTGCGTTTGAGGATGGTACATATCCCGGTGATTACCTTGTTCCTGTCGGCGTTGAGTTGAAGGAAAAAGTGGGTGATGCATACGTTGGCAAGCCTGAAAGCGACTGGTTGCTGGACGTGCGTGAGTTTTCCACTGAGAAAATGATGGACCTCGTGCGCGCTGACCTTGCGTCGCTTGGAATCAAGATGGATGTGTTCTATTCCGAGAAATCCCTTTACGGCACAGGCCGCATCGAGGCGGCGATCAACGCGCTGAAAGACAAGGGTCTGATCTATGAAGGCGTGCTTGAGCCACCAAAGGGTAAAAAGCCTGAGGATTGGGAACCGCGCGAACAAACCTTGTTCAAGTCCACAGAGCACGGTGATGATGTTGATCGCCCCGTAATGAAATCTGACGGCGCTTGGACCTATTTCGCGCCCGATATCGCGTATCACTATGACAAGGTCATGCGTGGCTTTGATGAATTGATCGACGTCTTCGGGGCGGATCATGGTGGCTATGTCAAACGGATGAAGGCGGCGGTGTCTGCGTTGTCGGATGGCAAAGTGCCGCTTGATATCAAGCTGACGCAATTGGTGAAACTTTACAAAAATGGTGAGCCGTTCAAGATGTCCAAACGGGCAGGGACGTTCGTCACATTGCGTGATGTCGTTGACCAAGTCGGCCCGGGTGCTACACGGTTCCATATGCTGACGCGCAAAAACGATGCCTCGCTTGATTTCGATTTTGATAAGGTGCTGGAGCAATCCAAAGACAACCCTGTGTTCTACGTTCAATATGCGAATGCGCGGGTGAATTCCGTGCTGCGCAAAGCAAAAGCTGCTGGCATTGATTTAAGTGCGACGCCTGATTTGACACAGATCAGCCATGCGGCGGAAATCACGCTGGCCAAGAAGATTGCAGAATGGCCACGGCTTGTGTCGATTGCGGCGCGGACGAATGAACCACACCGGATTGCCTTCTATCTCTATGATTTAGCGAGCGAATTCCACGCTTTGTGGAACCGTGGCAACGATCTGCCAGAGCTTAGATTCATTCAAGACGGCGAAGATGCCACATCTGTTTCTAAAATAGCACTCGCACGTGCCACGCAGGTTGTGATTTGCGCGGGCTTGGGTATCTTGGGTGTCGAACCGGTTGAAGAAATGCGCTAAATGACATTCCTCACACTGGACGTTGAGTAGTTCTAAAAGATGCCTGCGGCACCGTATCGCTGGCACAATGTGAGGCAAAATGGCAGATTTCCCAATGAACGGGCGCGGTTACGCGCCTCAGGCCGGATCGTATCAAGCGTATCAGGGCTATCAACAACAGCCTCAACAGCCGTTGACACCGCCGCATGCGCAGCAGCCCAACTCCGGAAATTCGGTAAAGGCCGCTGCCGCACTGACTGGCGCGGTGCTTTCTTTGGCGCTGCTAGTTGGTGTTGGCGTTTGGGGTTATCAGCTTATCGCACGTGACGTTGCAGGCGTTCCAGTTGTGCGTGCAGTGCAGGGCGAAATGCGGATCCGTCCGCAAGAGCCCGGTGGCGCGCAGGCGCTGAACCAAGGTTTGTCGGTGAATTCCGTCGCGGCCGCAGGTGGAACCGCGGCCCCATCTGATCGCATTGTTCTAGCACCTGAGCCAATTGATTTGTCCAACGATAGTGTGCCCTTGATTGATCGCCTTGCAGCAGCCCAGACGCGGTTTGCTCCAAGGGATGCGTCCCAAGACCCTGTCGCAGAAACGCTCACCTTAAGTGCGCCCGCAATCGTGCAGGAAGATGCAAGCACCGCGTCCAAGATGGCCTCCATTGAAGCCCTTGCCGCACAGATTGCAGTGGGTGCCACGCCATTGACCACCCAAGGGCAGGTTGTGACGGCGTCGGTTCAAGCCGAAACAAGCGACTTAAATATTCAAGCCGCTCCGACGCGCCAAACAACGGCACCGTTGGGCATTAGCCCAAATGTGATTGCGCGTAGCATTCCGGAGCCGTCTGTTTCACTGCGACCTAAAATTCGCCCAGCTGGCGTGCGTACCGCCTCTTTGAGTGCAGCAACATCTACAACTGCGACAGCAGGCGGCGTTACCGAAATAAGTGCCTCCAGTATTCCAGCCAGTACTCGCCTTGTTCAACTGGGAGCCTACGAGAGCCCTGAGATCGCGCGTAAAGAATGGGCGCGGTTCAGTACGAAATTCAGCGAATACATGAATGGCAAAGATCGTGTTGTTCAAAAAGCCAGCAGTGGCGGACGTACATTCTATCGCCTGCGCGCGATGGGCTTTTCCGACCTCGCCGATGCGCGTCGTTTCTGTTCTGCTTTGACGGCTCAGAACACAGACTGCATTCCTGTGGTCACTCGGTAATGACATACGGCGCGACCATACTGGGCTGTTTGGGCCCTACGCTGTCACAAAGGGAGATCAGCTTTTTTCGCGATGCAAACCCTTTCGGGTTCATCGTATTTGATCGTAATTTGGACGACGGTGAACAAATTTTAACGCTGTGCAATTCATTGCGTGATGCGGTTGGTCGTGATGCGCCTATTCTGATTGATCAAGAGGGCGGTCGCGTGCAGCGCCTACGCCCCCCTTTGGCGACACAGTGGTTGCCGCCTTTGGATGATTTGTTGCGCTACGGGGCGAATGCGCCACGCGCGATGTATTTGCGCTACCGTATTATTGCAGACGAATTGATGGCGCTTGGGATCGATGCCAATTGTGCGCCAATGGTTGATATTGCCTCTGAAAATACGCATGAATTTTTGAAAAACCGTTGTTATGGCAGTGACTTAGCGACCGTTGTTAAGATTGGTCAGGCGGCGGCTGGCGGCCTGATAGATGGCGGTGTTCTCCCTGTTCTCAAGCATATCCCAGGCCATGGTCGCGCTGTCTCTGACAGCCATCTTGATTTGCCCATAGTCGATACGAATGGTGAGATCTTGCGCCAAACCGATTTTGCGGCGTTTACCGCGCTAAATGACACTCCTATGGGGATGACCGCCCATATAACATACAGTGCTTTTGATGACCGTCCCGCGACGCTATCGCCCAAAATGATGGGTATGATCCGCGATGATATCGGCTTTAACGGTCTGATCATGACCGACGATATTTCTATGAAGGCGCTCACGGGCAGTCTTGGTGAATTGTCGCGTTTGTCAATTGATGCGGGCTGCGATGTGGTTTTGCATTGCAACGGTAAGATGGACGAAATGGAAGAGGTGGCAGCAGCCTCTGGCGCGATGAACGCAGATGCACAGCGTCGCGCGGATGCAGCACTGGCATGTCGCCGCACGCCTGATCCTGTTGACATTTCCGATCTGCATGCGCAGCTTGACGCGCTTGTGAACGGAACGGGGAATGACGTCTGAAACGCCCAAAAAGTTAAGTGATTGGACCGCGGAAAAGCCTGAACGCCTTTCCGTGGAAGACCGTATGGCCGCAGAGGCCCTCATCATTGATGTTGATGGGTTTGAAGGTCCGTTGGATATTTTGCTGACCCTGTCGCGTACGCAAAAAGTCGATTTACGCAAGATTTCAGTGCTGCAATTGGCCCAGCAATATCTGTTGTTCGTTGAAAAAGCGAAAGAACTTCGCCTTGAACTGGCTGCTGATTATCTGGTGATGGCGGCGTGGTTGGCCTTTTTGAAGTCGCGTCTCTTATTGCCGCCTGACCCCACCGAAGAAGGCCCGACCGGCGAAGAACTTGCGGTGCATTTGGCATTCCAACTTGAACGCTTGCAGGCGATGCGCGATGTCGCTGCGCGTCTCATGGGGCGGGATCGATTGGGACGTGATTTCTTCGCGCGTGGTAGTCCTGAAATGGTTGAGCGCGTAAAAACAGTGACTTACACGGCGACCTTGCTTGACTTGATGCAAGGATACGCGCGCATTCGTACCCGGGATGAGTTTCGCCCTTTTGTGTTGGATCGCGAGTCTGTCTATACTCTGGAAGAAGCGCTTGGCCGGATGCGTGGCCTTATTGGTTTTGCAGGCGATTGGACCGAAATCATGAGCTACCTTCCAGAGGGGTGGGATCAAGACCCTGTTAAATTGCGCTCTGCGACGGCGGCCACATTCGCGGCCTCGCTTGAACTTGTGAAAGAAGGCAAGGCAGAGCTACGCCAAGCCGACGCCTTCGCCCCCATTCAATTACGACGGAGAGACCCGCGTGAGTGACGTTGAAGAAGATCGCATCGAAGAAAGCTTATTCGAAGCACCACCCGTGGGTGAACAAGAGCGCATGGTCGAGGCCGTGCTCTTTGCCAGTGCAGACCCTGTAACCGTCGCTGATTTGAATGCGCGCATGCCACACGGATGTGACGCCGCTGCGGCGCTTGTGCATTTGAAAAAGCGGTATGAGGGACGGGGTGTAAACCTTGTAAAGACCGGGAATGCATGGGCGATGCGCACCGCACCTGATCTAAGTTTTCTGATGCAAAAAGAAACGGTTGAGACACGTAAACTATCGCGCGCTGCGATCGAAACCCTTGCAATCATCGCCTATCACCAGCCTGTAACGCGCGCCGAAATCGAAGAAATTCGCGGTGTGGCGGTGTCACGTGGCACTGTTGATCAATTGCTGGAAATGGAATGGATCCGTTTTGGACGGCGCAGAATGACACCGGGTCGGCCCATTACTTTTGTCGTGACACAGGATTTCTTGGATCAATTCGGGCTTGAAAGCGCACGTGATCTTCCGGGTCTTAAAGAACTTCGTTCGGCTGGTCTGCTGGAAAACCGTCCTCCGCCTAGTTTGGGTGCGAGCCTTGATGATGAAGAGGGCGGCGAGGATGAAAACCAAACTGAACTGTTTGAAGAATAATGCTGCTCGATTGCCCTTAAAAATGCACAATCACGCACTATGTCGTTGGATGAGGCCGGGACAAGCATTGAACCTATGAATATGAATCAAATTATCAATATGGTCATTCGCCGTATTATGAGCATTGCGATCAACAAGGATATTAGCGCAGGCAGCGATAAAATGGCACAACGCAAAGCCCGTAAGTTGGATGATCCTAATTATGATTCCACCCAAAATAGCCACACTTCTTTAACGTTTAAGCCGCGCAGCGCGGCCACCACGTCGTCCAGTGGGTGCGGATTGTCGGCTCTGCAATTCTTCCATGATCGAGCGACGTGTCTCGGATGTCATCTTGGACCACTGAGAAATTTCGTCGATGGAACGATTGCACCCTGTGCACAGGCGCGTTTCCGGATGCACGATGCAAATCTGAATGCACGGGCTGTCTAATTCGTTGCGTTGCCAAACATCATTGATCATTTTATTATCCTCTACCCACGCCGCATGAATTGAATGCGATCCAATAGACCCTGCAAAATATACCCTGCGGCGACGTGATCGATCACCTCTGCACGACGCTTTCGCGACGTATCCGCCTCTAGCAACGCGCGTTCTGCGGCAACTGTGGACAGGCGTTCATCCCAATAGGTGATGGGCAAATCACTTTGACGTGCAAAATTACGCGCAAATGCACGGGTAGACTGGCAACGTGGCCCCTCAGAACCGTCCATATTGAATGGCAAACCCAGAACAATTCCGCAGATGTTGCGCGCTGCGAATATCTCTTCCAAACGCGCGGCGTCGGCTGTGTATTTTGTGCGTCTCACTGTTTCCAGCGGGGTAGCGACAGACATCATGCCGTCGCTGACAGACACGCCAATTGTTTTTGTGCCAAGGTCCAGACCCGCGAGTGCGCGAAACTTGGGGAGGGCGGCTTCGAATGCTTTAACTGTCTCATAGATCATTGCGTAATTCCCAAACGGCGCGCGGCGTCACGCACGGTGGCCAACGCGTCTGGACGATCCGCAAAGACATCCTTCGCGTTTTGCCAGATCAATGCGGCTTGATCTGCGTCACCCAAGACGCCCAAAGCCGAAATTAAACGCGCCCATTCTTCTGGACTGCCGCCCTCTGCGGCAAGGCGATCTGAGAGCTGCGCAACCATGCCCGCGATCATCTCTTGGCGGTCCTCGTCGCTCATCTCAGCGGTGTTTTCCATGTCCTCAGCACTTGGACCAGCCAGCTCTGCTTGCTTGCGTTCTGGCAATTCGTACTCAACGCCGGCCCGAAAGGCGAGCTCTTCGATCTGGTCGCGGATGGGGTCAACCCAAGCTTCATCATCGGGGCTGTCTTGCAGTAAATTCGCCCATGCACGGAACGCGATGTCGGGGCGTCCGACTTGCATCATCATTAGGCCAGAATAATAGCGCGCAACGCCGTTCTTAGGGTCTTTTTGTAAGGCCGCGGCCAATGCACCTTCGGCTTGTGGGGACACATATCCACCCGCTGCAATGACCAACATATCAGCGTAGGTTGCGAAATCCTCTGCGGTTGCATCCGAACGTTTCAAACGCAGGATTTGGGAGTGCGCTTTGGCCGCGCGGGACGCATTGCCCAGACGCATTTCGTGGGTTGCAAGGAGGGTTGCGCCTTGCAAATCATCTGGACGTTGGTCCACAGCAACGCGCAACTTCTCGACCAGCTCAACATATGCTGCTGGTGTCTCTGGATTGACCGTTGGCGCAGGCAAAGACGCTTCTGCGGTCTCTTGGTTCGGGCGGGTGTCACGGGCAATTTGGGCCTGCTTGATCCGCGTCGAGAGCGCTAGATCACCATACCCAGCAGCGCCAAGGTCGCGGTACAAATACAAAGACCCGCCAACCAAAACCAACGCCAACACAGCCATCGCGCCGTAACTTAACATGGGCGATGATCGCTGATCCGATTGCACCATTTGCATCGCAGTGTCAGCCGCAAGAATGCGTCGCGAAATCTCAGTCATCAAACGCTCTGAATCGTCAGGCTCGATCACGCCGCGTTCTTTGTCGCGCTCAACTTCGGCGAGTTGATCGCTGTAGACCTTTAGATCAAACTCCGCAGCAGGGCGCGCGCCCTCGTGACCGCGCCAAAGCGCCAAAGCCAGCAAGGCGAACGCACCTATCGCCAGAACACTTGTGATCAGCCAAAACACCATGAAGACACTCCCGTATTCCCTTTCATCTAGTCGGGATTGGCCCCGAAAAAAAGGCCCGTCGCTGCGCGGGGTTGTCGCGGGGCGGGAATCGACTTGAATTCTGTTGGTTTTATTGGTTCTCAGAGGGTGGTTTGGATCGGTTTTAGGGGGGGTGTCGCGAAACGACATGATATCGTCGCACGCAGTATCCACATTTTTGCCATCCAGACCAAAACCAAAGCATCGCACGAATCCGATCGTATCGTGTATGACAAACATTCGAGGGCCGTCCCATGAAGCGTTATTCCGCATTTGCCATCGCACGCGAAGCATTCCGCCATCATAGCGGATGGGAGCGCGCATGGCGGTCCCCCGCGCCCAAATCAAAATACGATGTGATCATCATCGGGGCAGGCGGTCACGGTCTAGCGACGGCCTATTACCTAGGTAAGAACTTTGGCATCACCAATGTGGCGGTGATCGAAAAGGGCTGGCTGGGGGGCGGCAACACAGGGCGCAACACGACGATCATCCGCTCAAACTATTTGCAGGACCCATCGGCGGCGATCTACGAAAAGTCCCGCTCGCTCTATGAAACGCTGTCCCAAGATTTGAACTACAACGTCATGTTTAGCCCACGCGGTGTTTTGATGTTGGCGCAAACCCAGCACGAAATTCGCGGCTACAAACGCACGGCCCACGCGAACGCGCTGCAAGGCGTGCCAACCGAATGGATCGGACCGGGCCGCGTCAAAGAAATTTGCCCGATTATCGAACTGAACGGCCCACGCTATCCCGTTCTGGGTGGTCTGTTCCAAGAACGTGGCGGCACAGCGCGCCATGACGCAGTCGCTTGGGGTTATGCGCGTGCATGCTCAGATATGGGCATGGACATCATCCAGCAATGCGAAGTGACCAACATCCGCACGTCGGGTGGCAAGGTTGTCGGCGTCGACACCACCAAAGGCGCGATTGAGTGCGATAAACTTGGCGGCATCGTTGCAGGCAATTCATCGGTGCTGGCCGACATGGCGGGCTTTCGTTTGCCAATGGAAAGCGTTGCGTTGCAAGCGCTGGTGTCAGAGCCGATCAAACCCGCGATGGATATCGTGGTAATGGCGAACACCGTGCACGGCTACCTGTCGCAATCGGACAAAGGCGAAATGGTCATTGGCGGTGGCACGGACGGGTACAACAACTACACGCAGCGTGGATCGTTCCATCATATCGAAGAAACCGTGCGCGCGCTGATCGAGACGTTCCCGATGCTGTCCCGTCTGAAAATGCTGCGCCAATGGGGCGGTATAGTGGATGTGACGGGGGACCGCTCGCCCATGCTGACCAAGACGCCGATTGAGGGCATGTTCATGAACTGCGGTTGGGGCACGGGTGGGTTCAAAGCCATTCCGGGGTCTGGCTGGGCCATGGCGGAACTGATGGCGAAGGGCGAGTCACCGCTTACGGATGAGTTCTCCATGTGGCGCTTCAAAGAGGGCAAGTTCATCGATGAAAGCGTTGCGGCGGGAGTGGCTCATTGACAAAGTTTGCGTTCTTTGACAGCGAGTCTTTTTTCATTAGATTGCTCTGGGGGCTTTCTTTGCTAGTTTGGTTTTTGGTCTCTATCTGGTGTCTCTTTACGTCAAACGGTGACCTACTTCCAAGGATGGGCGCGTTTATTATTGCTGCGGTTGCATTGTATTACTCTCAACTTTCAGACCTTGATCCGCCTCCGCTGGGATCTGCAAAAAAGTTTGCTATAGTTAGCAATCATTTGAATATGAACTCCGCAGATATAAACTTTGCCATCAAAAAAGTTGTGTTGCTTGCTGGATCAATTGAACGTTGGATGAAGGATCAAAAACGAGTTGTTTCTGAAGCAGTCTCTGAACTGTCCCCGCTAGCTCAACATGAAAAATTTGATGCGCTTGAAGAACTTGATTTCGAAGAGATGGAACAGAATTCTCAATTGAATGCAGATGAGGAAGATAAACATCGAGTTGATGTTTTGATTCTAAGGCAAAAACTTCAAAATTTCCAAGCAATACTACTGGCTATTGGCACCATTCAATGGGGCTTTGGCGATTTGATAGGAGCAAACTAATGCTAATCCTTAATTGCCCATGCTGCGGCGTAAGCGGCGAAGAAACGGAATATCATGCTGGTGGAGAGGCGCATTTGAAACGCCACTCCATAGGCTCCACGGATGATCAATTCGAGGAATACCTGTTCATGCGGGAAAACCCGCGCGGGGTACATTTGGAACGTTGGCGTCACAACAATGGCTGCGGCAAGTGGTTCCATGCGGCGCGCTGCACGCAGACGCTTGAGGTGTTTGGCACGTATTCAGCGCAGACCTATGAGCCACCAAAAGAGATCAAAGATGCAATCAGCGCCAAGCGGCCCGGTTGGACTTGGAGGACCTTCTCTTGAGCACACGTTTAAAAACTGGCGGTCGTTTCACGGACGGCGGCGAGCAGCTTTCCTTTGATTTTAATGGGACCACGATGAAGGGCGTCGCGGGCGACACGCTTGCCTCTGCCTTGCTGGCCAATGATCAGATGCTGGTTGGACGTTCGTTCAAATACCACCGCCCGCGCGGGATTGTCGCAAGCGGTGGGGAAGAGCCGAACGCGTTGTTCAATATGGGCGGCACAAATGATTTTGAGCCGAACCAACGCGCGACGGTGACGGAGTTGTTTGACGGTCTGAAGGTTGCCTCGCAAAACCATTGGCCCAGCCTTGAGTTTGACGTGGGCGCGATCAACACGCATCTGTCGCGCTTCTTGCCTGCGGGTTTTTATTACAAGATGTTCCTCTATCCACGCGCCTTTTGGAAGCACGTGTATGAGCCGATCATTCGTAAATCTGCGGGTTTGGGCAAAGCGCCCCGCGCAGAGGATCGTGATCCCGATACGTATGAGCATTTCTACTTTTTCTGCGATGTGATGGTTGTTGGCGGTGGTATTGCAGGTCTGCAAGCGGCCAAAGCGGCGGCACTGACGGGCGTGAAGGTTCTGTTGGTGGAACAGACGGCCCATTGGGGCGGTCGCGCGCCAGTGGATGGCGGCGAGGTCGATGGCCAAAGTGCGGGTGATTACGTTGATGCATTGGTCGCTGAATTGGCGACAATGGACAACGTCACAATGCGCACACGCCTTATGGGCGCGGGTGTCTACGATCACGGCTATGTGCTGGGCTACGAGCGCCTGCGCGAACACACGCCCGAGGTCGCTGGCCCGCGTCATCGTCTGTGGCGCATTCGTGCGGCGCAGATCATCACGGCGACTGGCGCGATTGAACGCCCGATCAGCTTTGCAGGCAACGATATTCCAGGTGTTATGCTGGCGGCGGCCGTGCGTGATTATGCGGTGAATTTTGGGGTTTCCGTTGGGGATCGCACGGTTGTTGTGACCAATAACGACGATGCGTATCGCACGGGGATCACTCTTAAAGGTCTTGGGCTAGACGTACCGTGCATCATTGATGCTCGTTCGGGCGGCGGCGGTACTTTGGCGGATGACGCGCGCGCGCTTGGCATTCGTGTCGAGAACGGCAAAGCCATTGGCATGGTCAAAGGCGGCAAGCGCGTTGAAGCGGTTGAGCTGTGTTCTCAAGCAGGTGAAGGCGGCGTGCTGGAGGTGATCCCATGTGACGTGGTCGCGATGTCGGGCGGCTGGTCGCCTGTAGTTCACTTGTGGTCCCATTGCGGTGGCAAACTGGTTTGGGACGAAGCGCAAAGCCACTTCCGCCCTGATAGCGAACGTCCACCTTTGGGTGCGACGGGCGAAGGGTTCGTCAGTGTTGCGGGTAGCGCCAATGGTCACATGCAATTGGCCGAACTGATGGGCGATGCGCATGGTGCAGGTCTTGCGGCAGGCAGGGCGACCGGTGGAACGTCCGCAAAAGGACATATCCCCGAGGGCACGCCGACATCTGAAAACCCTGTCGAGCCGGTTTGGCTAATGCCGCAAGGCGCGGGGTATAAGTTGCGTTCCAAAGCGTGGCTTGATTATCAGAACGATGTGAAAGTATCCGACGTTCAATTGGCCGCGCAAGAAGGCTTTGAGAGCGTTGAACATGCCAAACGGTATACGACATTGGGTATGGCGACAGATCAAGGTAAACTGAGCAACATCAACGGATTGGCGATCCTTTCTGATGCATTGGGTCAACCTATTCCGCAGACGGGTACGACAACGTTCCGTCCCCCGTACACCCCCATCTCAATGGGTGCGATTGGCGGCGAAGCACGGGGCAAAGTGTTCCAACCACTGCGCAAAACGCTACTATATGAATGGAGCGATGCAAATGGGGCCGATTGGGAACCTGTTGGCGCGTGGCGTCGTCCGTTTGCCTATTTGCAACCCAGTGAAAGCGTGCATGACGCGGTCAACCGCGAAGTGAAGAACACGCGTGAAGCCCTTGGTTTACTTGATGCATCTACGCTGGGAAAGCTAATCGTGAAGGGGCCTGACGCAGGTAAATTCCTCGACATGCTCTACACCAATATGATGAGCACGTTGAAACCCGGCAAGTGTCGCTATGGTTTGATGTGTTCTGAGAACGGGTTCTTGATCGACGACGGTGTGGTTGCTCGGATTGATGATGAGACGTTCCTGTGTCACACGACGACAGGCGGGGCCGAGACGATCCATGGTCACATGGAAGAGTGGTTGCAAACGGAATGGTGGGATTGGAACGTCTACGTTGCCAATGTGACCGAGCAGTTCGCGCAGATTGCAGTGGTTGGTCCTAATGCACGTAAGGTTTTGGAAAAGCTGGGCGGCATGGATGTGTCCAAAGAGGCGTTGGCCTTTATGGAATGGGGCGATGGCACGATTGGCGGGTTTGATGCGCGCGTGTTCCGCATCTCGTTCTCGGGCGAATTGTCCTATGAAATTGCGGTACCTGCATCCCAAGGCTTGGCGTTCTGGGAGGCCTTGATGGAGGCGGGTGAAGAGTTCGGTGCGATGCCCTATGGCACAGAAACGCTGCACATTTTGCGCGCCGAGAAGGGCTTTATTATGATTGGGGACGAAACCGACGGGACAGTGATCCCGCAGGATTTGAACTTGCAGTGGGCGTTGTCCAAGAAGAAAGAAGATTACCTTGGAAAGCGCGCACATCAGCGTAGCCATATGACGGATCCTGATCGGTGGAAACTGGTTGGCCTTGAAACGCTTGATAAATCCGTGCTGCCAGATGGCGCATATGCGGTTGAAGACGGTGTGAACGCCAATGGTCAGCGCAACATGTTCGGGCGCGTGACCTCGACCTATTATTCATCCAACCTTGAGCGTGGGATTGCGATGGGATTGGTAAAGAACGGACCGGGTCGCGTGGGCGAAGTCATTGATTTCCCCAAGGAAGGTGGCGCCATCATCAAAGCGAAAATCATTGATCCTGTGATCTATGACAAAGAAGGAGCGAAGCCAAATGTCTAATGCTGTGAGTGCGTTACAAGGCGCTTCCTATGTCGATGGTATCGCGGATGTGACTGAATTTGGCCTGCGCGGAATGATTACACTGCGCGGTGATCTGAGTGATAAGAAACTGATCAAAGCGGTGAAATCGATTGCAGGTGCAATGCCTGGGATGCGATCGATTGCTTTGGAAGAAGACGATGGTGCCGCGTGGATGTCGCCGGATGAATTGCTGTTGATGGTGCCGCATGGCGATGTTGCGAGCACGATTGAAGGTTTGAGCAAGTCTTTGGCTGGCACACATTTCTTGGCAGCAGACGTGTCCGATGCGCGCGCGGTTTTTGAAGTGTCCGGTCCTAAGGCGCGCGACGTCATGGCAAAACTTGCCCCTGTCGATTTCGCCAATAGCGCGTTTGAGAAGGGGATGTTCAGACGTTCACGCCTTGCACAAGTGCCAGCCGCGTTCTGGATGAACGAACAAGACGCGTTCACGGTCGTATGTTTCCGATCTGTTGCACAGTATATGTTCGATTTATTGAGCGTTGCGGCGCAGCCCGGTTCTGAAGTTGACGCGTTTTAAGCGTAACTAACGGTCGATTTATTCGTTCTAAAGTAGAGCCAAGCCCTTGACCTTAGGGGCTGGGCGCACTCTATCTGACTAAAGCAAATCCAACAGAAAGGCCTTTTCCCATGGCATTCGAACTTCCAAATTTACCCTACGCGCATGATGCATTGGCTGACGCTGGCATGTCCAAAGAGACGCTGGAGTACCACCACGACCTGCACCACAAAGCCTATGTGGATAACGGCAACAAGCTGATTGCTGGCACGGAATGGGACGGCAAGTCGCTTGAAGACATTATCACAGGCACATACGACGCAAAGTCCGTGGCGCAGAACGGTATTTTCAACAACATTAGCCAGTTGTGGAACCACAATCAGTTCTGGGAAATGATGGGTCCAGGAAAGTCTGCGATACCATCCGAGCTGGAATCTGCCTTGAAAGAGAGCTTTGGATCGGTTGACGAATTTAAGGCTGCGTTTTCTGCAGCAGGTGCCGGTCAGTTTGGTGCGGGCTGGTGCTGGTTGGTTAAGAATGCAGACGGTTCTTTGGCTGTCACAAAAACAGAAAACGGTGTGAACCCACTGTGCTTTGGTCAGACTGCATTGCTTGGTTGTGATGTTTGGGAGCATTCCTATTACATCGATTTCCGCAATAAGCGCCCTGCGTATTTGGCCAACTTTATGGACAATCTCGTGAATTGGGAAAACGTCGCGTCCCGCATGTAATCCTATTGAGCGCTCACGCGCGCTTGATTGAAGATATAGACGCGCGTCGCCTTTGATTTCGGGCGGCGCGCTTTTTCTTTTGGTCGGGACGCTGCGCGGCAAGTTTATTTTGAAAGATGAAGACTGGGTCAGCTTAAAAGTGGCACGGCCTCCTCTGGGGTATCGGCGATTTTGAAAAAGTCTTTGATGCTTGCTTTGGCAAAGCCTTGTGAGATGACGTGATCGAGCAGGGCGAGGAGTGGGGTCCAGTAGCCGTCTGTGTTGATCAACACGATAGGTTTGGCGTGTAGGCCCAGCTGTGCCCATGTGAGGACTTCGAAAAACTCATCAAGAGAACCTGCGCCGCCGGGAAGCAGTGCAACAGCGTCTGCGTTCATGAACATCACCTTTTTGCGTTCGTGCATGGTTTCTGTGACGATGTAGGAGGTTAAATCGGTTTTACCGACTTCCCAATTTACCAGATGTTGAGGGATCACGCCAAAGGTGTTTCCGTTCGCGGATTGAGTAGCACGTGCGACGCGCCCCATTAGACCGACATCGCCAGCCCCGTAGACGAGGCGTAGATTGTTATCAGCGAGAAGCGTGCCAAGCTGGGTGGCGGCTTTTGCGTAGTTTGGGGAAATCCCATCGGATGCGCCACAATAGACACAGACGGAGCGTTGTAGCATAGGTTAGTCACCAATTTCAGTGTTTTGACCGAAGTCCCTGTGTTTGTTATACACATGCAATGTCTGCGGCAAAAGCGGACAAATTGGAGACGATTGACGATGAGAAAATTCGCATTCTTAACATCAGGAACCGGTGTTACGGTCGGTGCTGGCGCGGCCTTTGTTGCTGTGATTGGCGTTGCTGGTTATGTCAGCGGTGTCTTTTCTAGGGATGAGGCTCTTAGTGCGCCCGTGGCGGATAGTGCGCTTGATGTTGAAGTTGCTCGCCTTGTTGAACCCGTTGCACCGCGTATGGTGGGGATGGCCTCTGCACCAAAAACGCCAAGCTTTGACGTCGTACGCGTTGACGGTGACGGATCTGCAATGATCGCGGGCACTGCAGAAGCGGGAAGCACCGTTTCTATTCAGGTTGATGATGATGTGGTTGCACAAGTGAAGGCCGATGCGGGTGGCAAATTTGCGAGTTTTGTGACGTTGCCTGACAGCACTGATACCCGTGTTTTAACGTTATCGAGCGATGTGAATGAACCTGTGAGCGAGCGTGTAATTATAGCGCCAGTTGTTGCAACTGTTGTTCAATCGGTACCCGAAATAGCGGAGATACCTATCCAAGCGGCGGTTGTCACCGAAGATGAAAGCGTGCTTGTGGTCGAGGCAATTCAAGAGCCTAAACCTTTGATCCTGGTTCAAGAGCCTGCAAAAACCGCAAAAGATGCGCAGGAAATC
>NZ_JABBAM010000063.1:14360-18767 GCF_018607965.1 Planktotalea sp. | reverse complement strand
CGATGGCTTGCTCCATGGTCATGGCTTTGGTAACCCAGATTATCGACAAACAGCCAATTGCACGATCATCTGCAAGGATCGGTACCGCGAGACTTGAGGTTTTGGGTCGGAACGACCGTGGACCACGTGTGGCGTACCCCTGTCTGAAATAGGCCGTCAGGTTTTCGTCCAACCAACCGAATTGCAGAAATGGCAAATCTTCTTGGCAGGGCTCTGCGCGCAGCAAATCAATGATAATTTCCCGCTCACGTGCGCTACAAACGGACAGGTATGCGCGGCCCGCCGAAGAGCGCAAGATTGGCAGAGGATACCCAACCATCCCGGGGTCTACGGAAAGCGGGCTGCGGCTATGGGTCGTTTCCTGAATGACCATATGTGCGTCTTCATACGTGGACAGATCCACTGGCCACCCGTGGATATCCGTAAATTTTGCGAGAATTGGCACCGCCGCCTGACAGAACCGCGATCGCGTAGGGGCGTTGTCCCCAAGGGCGGCAGCCAAGGGAGACAAGCGTACACGGGAATCGCTGCCGGAATAGAGAATATATCCATCTTCCTCTAATGTATGCAGCAAGCGATACACCGTCGGCCGAGGTAGCCCAAGTTCTTTAGCAATTTCAGCTGCGCGTGCCGCTCCAGCCTTGTTTAGGAACCTGAGTATCCGCAGTCCACGCGAAAGGGCTCGCACGTTTTCTGACTTTGGGACCATTCATGCCTCACATATCCGGGCAGAAAAAACTCTGCATTGAATCACAATTTCATCCACTCACGACAGTCTGGTCAATAGCACCAAAGATACTTTGGCCGTCCTCGCCCAGCATCTCAAACCGGATGGTATCGCCTGGCTCCATAAATCGCGTAGTGGGTTCCCCGTCGCGAATGGTCTCGATCATACGCTTTTCAGCCAGGCAATTAGAGCCGACTTCACTGTGGTTTTCGTTGCTCACCGTGCCCGATCCGATGATCGTTCCAGCCGATAAGTCACGCGTACGCGCAGCATGCGAAATCAAATCTGGGAACTCAAAAGTCAGGTCCCTGCCTGCGTGGACCCGACCATATTCTTCACCATTATAAGCGGTGAGCAACGGCAGATTAACGCGCCCACCCGTCCAAGCCTCGCCTAACTCGTCTGGCGTAACGCAGACTGGTGAAAACGCGCTGGCGGGTTTGGACTGGAAAAAACCAAAGCCTTTGACCAGTTCGGGCCGCATGACATGACGCAGGCTGATGTCATTGCACAGCATGATCAGTTTGATATGGGTTTTGGCTTGCTCAGGCGAGCATCCCATCGGCACGTCATCGGTGATCACAGCAATTTCGCCCTCAAAATCTAGTCCCCAATCTGTGTGCACATACGGGATCGGATCGACGGGGCCAAGGAACCCGTCACCGCCACCCTGATAGAGCATCGGATCGGTCTCCGAGTTCGCGGGCATCTCTACTCCACGCGCTTTGCGTACCAGCCGCATATGGCTGAGATAAGCGCTGCCATCGGCCCATTGAAACGCCCGCGGCAGAGGAGACATAAGCTTTGCCGGTTCATAGGGTATGGTTTCCACGTCGCCTGCCTCTAGCTTGCCTGCGAGGTCGTGCAGCGCTGGCGCAACTTGCTGCCAGTTTTCGACGGCCTCACGCAAAGTTGGAACAACAGCCATAGCAACCGCCATACATGTCAGATCGCGCGATACAACAACCAGCGCGCCATCACGGCCGCCGGATTTCAGGGAAGCAAGTTTCATAGTGCAAGTTCTCTTTCTTCATGTCGCAGCATCGGGGAAGGCAGGGCAATCCCGGCAAGGGCTGCAATGTCGATATCCGTCACGGCACTTGCCGCGATGTATCTGTCTGGGCGTATCAGGGCCGCGTTTGCACCAATGGCATCAAGCATGGGTCCAATATTTGGATTCTCATCATCGTCAAACACTGGAAAATTGGTGGCAATATGATCTGGCAAACAGTGCCGCAGGATCAGCACAGGCGCGTAGCCCGCGGCATCATCCAAAAGGTGTTCATTCGATAGAGCCGGCTGCCCGAACAATTGCCCCACGTGTGGCGTATTCCGAGGTATCAATCCCCCCAAATCGCTCGTTCCAAGAGGAGGGGCAATCGAGGCCATGCGTGTTGTACCAGTTTGGTCTGTCTGGGCCTGCGATAGGGCCGTATTGGGGTCGTCAGTGTTGATCAGCCCTCCCAAGCGCATTGCCGTTTCGATAAATTGACGCACATTTGGGCCGCGTTCTTCTTGATAACTCTCCAAGAGATCATCAGAGGCGCTACCCTTGACACACAACGCTAGTTTCCACGCCAGATTAGCCGCATCGCGAATACCTGCGCACATGCCTTGCCCCATAAACGGAGGCGTCAGATGCGCGGCGTCTCCCGCAATCATCAAGCGTCCTTTGCGCCATTTCTGCGCGACGACAGAGCGAAACGTATAAACTGTACTGCGCTCCAACGTTGCATCTTGCGGGCCGATCCAAGGTGCCAGAAACTCCCAAATGCGCTTCTCCTGGGTTACCTCCGTGTCGGTTTCACCATCCAACATCGTGATCTCCCAGCGCCGCCGGGCACCCGGACTACGGCAATAGGTCATTGGGCGAATAGGATCGCAGAACTGTACTGAATGATCCCCCAGATCAGGCCGTTCCCGCTTTAGCAAAAGGTCAATCACAAGCCAACGCTCTTCAAAGCCCAGATCATCCATTCCCGACCCGATTGACTTGCGCACAATGGATCGAGTGCCGTCACAGCCAACCACAAACTGCGCCTTGATCCGTGTCTGATGGTCATCCCCGATGTTACGGGCAACCAACATTGCTCCTGTCTCGGTCTCTTCGACGCTCATAACTTCGGTGTTGTTCAACACCACGGCGTTAGAATTGGCTGCAAGTTTTTCGCGCAGCAGATGCTCCAGATCGGGCTGGTGCAATCGATAGCTGGCGTGCCATCCCTGCGGCCCGACATCCTGCGATCGTGGCCAATCCATAAGCAGGTTTCTGTCAGGGTCGACAAACCGCATCCCCGGATTGACCCGCACTTTTTCAAGCAGCTGATAGGCAATTCCAACCGCTTGAAAAACCCGCATCGTCTCGCCATCAAAATGCACAGCTCGCGGCAGATGGTACATTGCGGCTTCGCGCTCAACCACCGCAACGCGCACCCCGCACCGGGCCAGCAAATTTGCCAGCGTTGCGCCGGTCGGGCCGTAACCCACAATTGCGACGTCGACATCAGTTGTGTTCACTATCTCTTCTCCTGTCCGCGCAGCTCGTAAAGCCATGGGCAATCAATAACCGGCGGCGCGCGCAACCCATCCGCCGCAGCCCTTAACCTCATATCAACAAAGGGTTTTCGCTCTGGCTCGGGAAGGTACAGCCGATCATGACCCCAAAAACTGGGCCCGACCGTTGTCTCATGCGGCTCCCACAATGCGGGATCAATCATCCGCCCCCCCCAGCCATTTTCGACAAAAAAACCGGATGGGGTGTTTGCGTAAAAACTGGTCATATGATCATTGGTGTGGCGGCCCAAAGTATAGGCGATGCCATCTTCTTGCTGGCCTGCTAGATCATACCCTTGCCCAACGTCATCGAGGTTTTGATACTCCACCATAAAATGATGGAACCCGGATTTCCCCGAGCCCACGATGGCAAAACTGTGGTGACGCCCGTTGACGTGAAAGAAATACAAAGGGACAGGTTTGAGACCATAATCACTCACCGCAAAGCCCAAAACATCACAGTAAAACGGCAACAAGGCCGTAGCGTCGGGGACATGCAGGACTGCGTGTCCCATCCCAAGAGCGCCAGTCTTAAACCCGTCAATAGGACGCCCGGGCGTAAATGGCTCTTGCGACTTGTGCGGGTTCCAAACCAATTCGATCCTGTTTCCGGCGGGATCATGTGTCACAATCAATTCTTCGACAAAGCGACGGTCGGCCAAACCTTTGTCGCCAAACGTCACTTTGTGACCCGCGTTGTCCAGCCGAGCTGCAAAATCCTGCAAATCAGATTTTTTCGTCACTTCCCAGCCAATGAAGGCCAATGTTTCTCCCGGCTCGTCCGAGACAACCAATCGCTGAACAAGGTCATCCATGCGGAATGACAGCTGACGCCCGCCGAAATCGGCCAATTGCATAGCAAGTACTTTACCCGCGAAGTGCTTCCATTCTTCGGTCCGGTCGGACCGCAAGCCAAGATATCCAAGCGATTGTATTGGCATTTCAGATCCTTTCATAATCTTACACAAAGCTAGTAAGAGCCCACGAGAGGAGGAACCACTTGCGCAAAGAGCGTCCGCCACGTGGACAATCTGATTTGCCAAACTTTACTTACCGTGCTGCCAAATGGATATCCGATCTTCTCGGCGTGCTGGAGCACTCTAAGTTTGCGCTGAATGTCGCGTTCT
>NZ_JABBAM010000063.1:0-14350 GCF_018607965.1 Planktotalea sp. | reverse complement strand
CATGAATACTTCCTCCATCCCAAATCAGGGAATTTACAGGAAGTGTCCCAAGAGCCCGTACATATCTACACGGGCTACCAAACGCCTGCTGAATTGCTCCGCATAAAACTGATGGATGGAACGCCATCATCCGGACAAACTGGCCTCACAGAAATTGCGCTTCAGCGCGAGTTCACAACATTAGGCGTGTTTCTCAAATTCTGCGGTTTCAGAAGATCTAGGATGTCCAAACATTGTATCCTATCGCAAAGCGACCCGCAAAGGGTGGGGTTCGTTCAGGACTGCAAGAGCCAAGCTTCACTACGCCTTTTCGTGCGAGCCCAATGCCAGAATTGCTGGATGATCAGAAGAATATTTCTTAATTCTGAACATCCGGCCCGCCCCACCCACGCAAAAATCCATGACCACTTCACCGGATTTGCGCGATTGATTACGTCGTCAGGCATGCCTCGCCCAAACCTATTACCTCGCGCAGCTAAATTAACGAAAAGCACTTTGATCAAGAGCCGACCGTACGATGTGGACGCATTCAATCCACCAAGCAAAGCGCCGTCTGAACCGCTTACTTGCAGCAAGATACTATCATTCTCGCCTTACATTGAAGTAGCGCGCAACTACCGCAGCAGCGCAGCCTCTATTGCAGTCGTAAGCTGAAAATCCTGCTTTTGAGTGATCCGCGCGCGCTTACCCACAGTGATTTATGAAAGCCACGTCGCATATCCGAAAGCTGTTTCGAAAACCAACTGAAAACGATATTGGAGGAACTTTCTCGTCGATTTGCAGTCTCAATTCGGATTTCGTGCAGTCTTATATGCATCAAACGCGCAAAAATACGATTTGGGATCCCAAAATGAGGGTAATGCATAAAAAATAGCCAAAATTGTGGAGATTTCTTGACTAAAGGATCCTGAATGACCTTAGTGGTACTCAGATGACCTTATCTGAAGAGAATCGCGACATCTCGTTTTGCGCTACTTTTCATAATCTGATCTGAAGTGGGTGAGACAGAAAACTGCCGCTCATTTCGCCGCTTAAAAACGGCACGCCAAGAAAGAGAGCTCGGGAGGAAACAATGCTCAAAACTATAACAAAAGCAGCACTCGCCGCGACGTTCGCGTTCAGCGCAAGCGCGGGTTTCGCACAAGTTAATCTGACATCCAACGCCGCAGGCGCAGGTACAGCGGGCGCTTTGTCTGCAACGTCGCTGGTTGAAAACGCAGCTGCGCGCGGGATTGCCAACATCCAAATGAAGGATGGGCAAACCGGCACCAAATACGTAATGGCATTGGCAGAAGGTAAAATCGACCTTGCCAGCGGCCCTTTCATTCTGCCGTTCTTGATGGCCAAAGCCGCAGGTCCATACTCCAACTTGGAAAAAGACGCGGCAAAAGAGCTCGGGCACAGCATTCAGATGCTCTATCCTTATACATTCTCCATCTTCACCATGTACGCCTATGACGCGAAAGGTGTTTCCGGCTGGGAAGACCTCAAAGGCATGAAAGTTCTGAACGGCCCACCGCGTGGTACGGCAGCACTGAATTCGCGCAGCTTGATTCAACTGTTCACAGGTCTGAAATCTGAGGAAGACTACGACACGGTCACAGTGAACTGGAGCCAGATGCCATCAGCAATCATTGATGGCACGGTTGATGCAGCCGTGATCCCAGCGATGTTCCCTGGTCCACGTGTGACGCAAGCCTCTGCCGCTGGCGCGATGACGATGTTCTCGATGCCAAAGGAGCAATTCGAAGCCCCAGCAACGCAGAAGTTCCTCAACAAGCCCGGCTCAACGCCCTTCATCGTGCCACTTGCACAAATCAAAGCGGCAATGGGTGATGGTTGGACTGTCGTCTCGGAAGATGACATGTTTCGCGGCAAGGCCGTTCCCGGCGGTGATCTTGTAAACAAGAGCATGGATGAAGAGCTGGCGTATCAGCTGACCAAATCCCACATCGAGAACTTGGACAAGATCAAAGCGATGGCACCGTTCATGGCAACGCTGAACTTTGGTGACGTGTCCGAGCAAGCCAACGGTCTGTGCGGTGCGAACATCGTGAAGTTCCACCCGGGTGCCGTGCGCGCATGGGAAGAAGCAGGTCACGCGCTTCCAGATTGCGCCAAGCCTTAAGGATGCGGTTCATATCACATGAGAGGGCGCGAACACTGCGCCCTCTTTTTCTATTCCCTCACGTCCTCACGATAAAGTCGGCCATTTCTCATGTCAAATTCAAAAACCCATCATCCTGCGCAACCCCTTGATAAGCCTGTTCTAGTCGAACGTCTTATCTACATTTTGGCGCTTTTTCTTGTGCTTTTGGGGCTGGTCAATGTGACACCTGCTATTCCGGGTTGGGATGCCTTGTGGAAAGATCTAACCGGTAACGAGTTCTTCCGAATTCGTCGTTTCCCAACCGAATGGCTATTCCCAATCACCTTCTTCTGGATGATGTTGATCGTCGCGCTCAAGCACTCGATGTGGAACAGTTGGGTAGGTAAGTCCGCCATGATGCGCCGCTTCGGTCTGTTCATGGATGTGGCACTCATCATAGCCGCTGCCGCAATTTCGCTAACCTACTTGATAGAAATCGAAGCCGTGTGTTTGATCGACGTCTTTACAGGAGATCGCGAACGCCTCATTGCCAAAGCCTTGCAGGCCGAAATCGAATTTGCGGAGCTTTACGGCCTTCCCGCGCCCGATATCGCGGACGATCCGGGCTGTGCAACAACGACAGGCAGCTGGCTAATTTTGATCATGTTCGCGTCTGTCGTCGCGTTCCTGGGTTACAATGTCAAAGTCTGGGGCTTGCCGCTGGTATTGGTGTCGATCCTGATTGCCGCCTACACATTCCTCACGATCCTCAACTGGTATTTCTTCGGACCCGAAGACCAAAATAAATATCTCGTCACCATCCTGAGCAGCGAGGAAACCCGAAGCCTTGGCGCGAGCCTTGGGTTCTTTCAAGACGCTTTGATAAATCAATCCTCCGGTTTGCTGGGACGCTTCATCAATGTCCTCTTGGTCCTTGTATTTCCTTACGTGATCCTTGGCGCACTCTTTGGCAAATGCGCAGGCGGGCAATCCTTGATCAAGCTCGCGTTCGGCGCGACCCGCAATCTGCGCGGGGGTCCTGCGCATGCGGCAGTCGTGTCCTCTGCGATGTTCGGCACGATCACAGGTGGTCCTGTGGTCAACGTGCTCTCAACGGGGGTTCTTACGATCCCGATGATGTTGAAGCGCGGTTTTTCCAAGGTTTTCGCAGGCGGTGTCGAAGCGGCTGCCTCTTCTGGTGGCGCGATCATGCCGCCGATCATGGGAGTTGCGGCGTTCATCATGGCCGCGCTCACAGGTGTACCCTACCGTGAGATCATCATCGCTGCGACGCTCCCTGCATTGTTCTATTTCTTCTGTTTGTTCCTGTCCGTCGTTTTCCAAGCGCGCAAACAAAACATCGAAGCGGTCGGTGAATTGAGCGATGATATGAAACTCACTAGCGAGGACCGTTTACATCTGATGCAGATCTTTGGCCCAGTCTTATTGGTCTTAGTGCTGTTGTTGACACCCAAAGACGCGGTTGGTTGCAGCTGGTACTCTATCATGCTTGGCGCAGTCGTTGATCAAAGTAGCGGTTCGTGCACAATCACGGCGCTCCCTTGGATTATCGAGCTGTTCCAGAACGCGGCAGGCGATGCGAGCGCTGCTGGTTGGTGGGCGGTGTTCTTGCTGCTCATCTTGATGTTCCTCGACAAAGAATTCCGCGCCAAACCGATGAAAATCTTTGATGGCCTCTCGCAAGCTGGTGTCACCATCTCCACCCTTTTCCTAATGTTCATGGCCGTCACTGTGATCGACGTCTGCCTCAATTTCACGGGACTTGCGAAATTTGTGGCTGTAGATGTGCTTGGGTTCCTCAACTCTTTTGATGTCTCTGCAAACTCGTTTGGTTTCCAACTCTTTGCATTGTTCTTCACCATGCTCTTGGCGGTGCTTTTGGGCATGGGCATGCCTGCCGTGCCTGCCTACATAAACGTTGCACTTTTGATGGGACCCATGCTTGTCGGCCTCGGTCTTGCGACCTTCACGGCGCATATGTTCATTTTCTACTTCGCGGTTGCCTCTGCGATCACACCACCTGTCGCGTTGGCGGCCTTTGCAGCGGCGAGCATCACCAAAGCCGATCCGATGAAAACGGGTTTTTCCGCTGTCAGATCTGGCATTGTGATGTTCACCATTCCCTTCGTCTTCGCGCTATATCCAGAGATGTTGTTGATCGACAAAGCGGTGATCAATCCCAACGATGGGCTGTTCCTGGACGGCTATGATGGCACGCTCAACTTAGGATGGCTCGCATTCTTGATGCTGCGAATCGCTGTCGCGCTTTATCTGGTGTCAAGCGCACTTGCCGGTTTTGATCGCTCTAAGTTGAAACCTCTAGAGGTCTTTGCACGTCTCGCTCTTGCTGTGCTGATCTTGGCACGACCGATGGAAATCTATGGCGTAGCACTTGTCGTGAGCATCGCACTTGTCGGCTGGCATACAGTGCGTAATCGCGACACAGTGCCTGCTTAAACAAGTGCCCGCCTAAGTAAAGGACGCGAAATGACCGATCGCCCCAGCTATATCCTCTTTCTTACGGATCAGCAGCGCTACGATCACTTGGGCTGCAACGGACATCCCGTTCTGCGCACGCCCAATATCGATGCGATGGCAGCTGAAGGCGTGAGCCATGATCGCTTCTACGTCGCTTCGCCGGTGTGCATGCCCAACCGCGCGAGCCTGATGACGTGTCGCATGCCCTCAAGCCACGGCACACGTTCGCTTGGAATCCCGCTGAACCAAGACAATGTAACCTTTGTTGAATTGCTTGCCGCCGCTGGCTACGACACCTGTTTGATCGGCAAAAGCCATCTGCAAAACGTCTCGGACTGGGACATACAGATTGATCCCCCCGAGCACCGCGATGGCTATGCAGCCCCCCCAGAGCACCTCGCAGTTGCGATGCGTTCGGATCTAGACAACGACGCATATCAATACGAGCGCCAAGAATATTGGGATCAACCGGACCCGAAAGTGCCGCTGCCGTTCTATGGCTTCAACGAATACGTCGCCGTCATGCGCCACGGGTTTAACACAGGCGGCGAACATCTTGAGTGGATCAAGAAAAACGCACCTGAAACTTTGGCACTGCGTGGCCGCGACAAACAATTCACGCATGATTACACCGTGCCCCAAGCGATCCGCACCAAAGTGCAAGAGGAGCATTATTCAACCACCTATATCGCCAATCGCGCCGCCGCATGGCTGAAAGCGAGAGAAGGCAATGACGAACCTTTTCTTCTAGTTGTCTCCTTCCCCGATCCGCACCATCCCTTCACCCCGCCCGGCAAATATTGGGACATGTATAAGCCCGAAGACATGGTCGTGCCCGCCGCCTATGAGATCGACGATTGGGATCCGCCCGAGTACGTCAAAAGCGCAGAACGTGCCCGCGCGGCTGATCCATCTTTAGGGCAAATGGCAGGTTATTCGCTGGCCGTTTCGAAGCAAGAAGCGCTTGAAGCGCGCGCACTCACCTGCGGCATGATCGCGATGATCGACGACGCGGTGGGCCAAGTGCGTGACGCAGCAACGGACGCAGGTATCGCCGACAAAACCGTGCAAATCTACACTTCTGATCATGGCGATCATTTGGGCGAACATCGCCTGTTGTTCAAAGGGGCGGAGCAGTATGACGGCCTCACCCACGTGCCCTTCATTTGGGCGGATCCCAAAGGAGACAGCGGAACGCGCTCCAGCGATCTGGCGCAAACCCATGATATTGGAACCACCATCTTAGAGCACGCGAAGGTCGAGAAATCACTTGGCATGCAAGGCGTCGTTCTTCCCACCGTTGGCGGTGCTGGTCGCGACGCTGCGCATATCCAATATGAAACCCAACGCACGCAAGAGGCCTTTGGCCCGCGCCCGCGGGTTCATACTGTCGTGTATGAGAACTGGCGTTTGTCTATGTATCTCGGAAAATGCGCAAACGAGCTTTTTGATCTCGCAGAAGACCCCGGTGAGATGACCAACCTTTGGAACAGCGCGGATCATCAAGAGGTCAAAACCCGCTTGCTTGAGCGTTTGGCAGAGCTTGAAATCGCCGCCGTTGATCGCGTTCCACTTCCGACAGCGCAAGCATGAAGAGTCTGATATTTGATACCAAATTCATCACACTCGGCACTGCTGGTGGACCTGTTCCAAAGATCCACCGCGCCGCGCCATCTCATGCGATCACGCGTGGTGAGCGGGTGATCCTGATTGATTGCGGCGAAGGCGCGATGCAACAACTGATGCGCACAGGCATCGACTTTCGCCGCGTTCATAAGGTCATCCTGACACATCACCATTTTGATCATATCGGGAGTCTGTTCACATGCCTTGGGATCAACATGATGCTTCAGCGCAAAGAACTGATCACAATCTACGGTCCGCCTGGCACACGCCAAATTGTCGAAGGGTTGGCGATGGCATGCGATGTACCCAACCAAATCGGCTTTGGTGTAAAAGGGCAGAGCTTCCCGCATCCGCGCGACTTTGTGCAGGTTGAAGAGATCACGTCTGGCAGCACATTTCGCATCGATGATATCGACATCACGTGCTGCGAGAACACGCATTATCGGCCGGAAAGCGAACTCGGCACTGAAGGACCTATCTCATTGTCGTTGCGCTTTGACGCGCCTGATCGCTCGATTGCGTTCACAGGCGACACAGGACCTTGCCGCGCGGTTGAGCAGCTTGCCAAAGGCGCGCAGCTTTTGGTTGGGGAAATGATGCTCGCCGAGCAAGTCATCGCGCAACTCCAAAGCAAGAACCCGCATATGACCCCTGAACGCATCGCGATGATGGGCAAACATTTGCATCAACACCACCTCAGCCCCGAAGAATTAGGCGACCTTGCGACGAGTGCGGGTGTCGCGCAGGTTGTCGCTGTACATATCCCGCTCGATAGCATCACGCCTGACACTGCACCTGATTTCATGGCGCGGATTTCAGAACGGTTTTCTGGCAGCGTTACCATTGCCAACGACCTTGATACATTTTGACTTTAGGAACAAATACTGATGCGTCCATCGAAACCCGCTCAATCACCTCGTATCTTAACGGTGAAAGCCGCGTGGCATCTTACACCAAACATGATCCGCGTGGTCTTTGCAGGGCCCGAACTCAATGGCTTTCCCGAAGTTCGCGAAGGCGGGAACTGCAAGCTTTTGCTCCCCAATGTCGACGAACCAAAAGACGCGTTCATTGAGCGCTTGCAAAGTGGCAAGCCCATCGTGAAGCGCACCTACACCGTGCGTAAATTCGATGCCGCCACCCAAGAGCTAAGCATAGATTTCGTCGCACACGGCGATGACGGACCAGCCTCGCGTTGGGCGAGCCATGCGAAAGCTCGGGATTTCCTCGGCTTCGCGGGCCCAAGCACTCCAAAGGTCGCAAGCTTCAACGCGGATTGGTATCTTGTTGCTGCGGATCCATCGGCCATTCCAGTCGCCGCGGTAGCCTTGGAAGCGATGCCAAGAGACGCGCAAGGCGTCGCGATTTTTGAAGTGACGGCGAAGGAAGATCAGCAAGAGATCGACGCGCCCGAAGGGATCGATGTGCATTGGTTGATCCACCCTGATCCGCACACGCCCTCAACTCAGCAGGAAGACTTCATTCGCGCGATGGACTGGCAAACAGGTCGCGTTCAAACCTGTATCGCTGGGGAATCTGCGGTCATCAGATCTTTGCGCGCGTTCCTCTCAAACGAAAAACAGGTGCCCCGTGAGGACACCTATATTTCCGGCTATTGGAAGATCGGCTTGATCGAGGATCAACACCAAAAAGCCAAGCGCGAGGAGGAGACCTAAGCGTTTAGGCCCCACCATCCAGCTCTTTCGCGCATTGAATGTAGTAGTGACGCGTCGGGCAGTTGATCTGCGACACCGCATGCGCGCGAAGGGTTTTCGCCTTCAACTGTGTTGCCGCTTCAACCTCATGCTCCACGGCTAAGAGGCGATCAATGAGTTGCAACGCCCATTGAAAATCACCCTCGGCCAAAGCTTTTTCGGCAGAACTCATTACCGTAGGTGCACCCCCCGCCATCTCGATAAATCGAGCGGCTTCGTCTTTTGGCGCGAGCGGTGCCATCGAAGTCGGGTTGCCATCAAACCAACCCATCGTTCCAACGAAATAAGCCCGCACAGAGAAATCAACGCGGCCATAGTATTCGCGCAGATGCGGCTTTTCTACCAAATGATCCGGCAATTTCACTTTATGTGCTAGCTCATCAATCGTCAGACCCGCATCCATGCCATTGCGCGTTTCATCGACAATGTGACGGATCGCATCGCGGTAATCGGTCAGATCGCTTTGGATTTTTTCAGCCCCAAAAACCGCTTTAGTATGACCGGGACCAAGCACCTCTGGTCCAAAGCTCATCAACAGATCCATCGTGTCTGCCCAAGTATCGAAGTCGCGATAGGCGGTGCCGCGTGGCGGATAAAGGTTCGGGAACGAGCGGTAAAAGTTGTCACCGCAAATCAGCACTTTCTTCGCAGGACACCAAACCACCATATGATCCGGCGTTTCACCTGGTGCCATGACCAACTCCAACTCGACACCATGCAGGTTTAGTTTCGTGCCCTCATCGCCAATACGCTGCGTCGGTGGCAAAGCCCCTGCCCCCATGCCTTTGAGGGGTCGCGCGCCCGGACCAACACCAATCCCAACAATCTCATCCGGATAAGACAGCCCAATGCCAAACTGACGTTTCGTGCGCACTTGCATGGCTTTGACGGGCTGCGGATGATTGGAAGCCACGAAGAGCGAGTCCTCGGAATATCTTGTGCTTGCGATGATCTCTGGGTTGCCGCCTTGTGCAAAAACGCTTGCGCCAGACACGTGATCGCGGTGCGAATGCGTGAGGATGATCGTCGTGATCGGCAAATCAGTAATTTTGCGGAACTCCGCCAAGATGTTCTCTGCCGCCGCAGTGGTTTCTGAGGTATCGACGATGATCACGCCGTCGTCGCCGACAAACATATAGACGTTGGACGCCGCAAAGCCGAAGGCTTGGTAAACGTTGTCAGCCAGTTGCATGATTTCTTTCTGGAAATACTCTGGATGAGCTTTGAGTTCGGGGTGCATGGGCAGATCTCCTCAGAATTTTTCGGCCACGCAAAAGCCAGCCTGTCACACTTAATAAACGGGCCTGGGATCCCAAAATCAAGCGTTTGACTGTATTAATGCGGGTAAACTAGACAAAAATGTTGAAATGGGATCCCAAATGTTGCAAAGATAGAACGTTACAGGGGAAAATAGGCGCTCAGTCGATTCCTTCGCCAATCTTGGGATCCCAATAAGCCTTAGCCCTGCCAACAAAGGGATGAAGATTATGAAACTATCACGTTTGGGCCTTGGGTTCGCACTTTCCGCGTCTTTGGGCGTTTTTGCACAAACCGCCACAAGCGAAGAACTGAGCATCGCAACGTTCTTGCCACCGCAACATCACTCTAACACTGGTATGTTTGCGTGGTTTGGCAAGGAGATCGAAGCACGCTCTGCTGGTTCCTTGACGATGAAGCTTTATCCCGCTGGTCAGCTTGGCGCGGGTCCTGTGCAGCAATACAAACGCGTCGTCGAAGGCGTCGGCGATATCGTCTTTGGCGTTTCCGCATATACGCCAGCGCTGTTCCCAAAAACCATGCTGGCGATTTTGCCAGGCAGCGCTGACACCGCAGATCAATCAACACGCGCGATCTGGGACATCTATGAAGATCACCTCGCTAATGAATACGGTGATGTGAAAGTGCTGGCGATTGGCACAGTTGCTGGCAGCCTGCTTGCAGCGACGCGCGATGTATCCACGATGGAGGGTCTAAAGGGCGCGAAACTCGTCCCCTTCGCCGCGATGACAACACCTATCGTCGAAGCCCTTGGCGCAGTGCCTGTGCAAATGCCGGTGACTGAAATGTACACAGGTCTCTCGACGGGGACGATTGATGCGACGACATCATCCTACAACAACATCACACCGCCTTGGAACTTCTGGGACGTCGCAACGCATGTGGTGGAAAACGTGCCGACAAGCTTTGCCGTGACCTACGCTTTGATGAACAAAGAGCGCTATATGGGCCTGTCAGACGAGCACCGCGCAATCATTGACGAACTTGCAGGCCTGCCCATGTCGCTTGAGCTTGCCAAGTCATTCGACGGCGCGGATAATAAATCCAAGATGATGATCGAAGCGGCGACAGACAAAAACTACGGATGGATCGTTGTCTCCGATGAAGAACGCGCGAAGATGGACGCGGCCGTGGCAAGCGGTCTTGAGACGATCTTCGCCGATTATGAAGGTCGCGGCATCAGCAATGCGCGCGATATCTATGGTGCTTTGAACAAGTAACCTTCATTCTAAACGATACGTGCCCTGAGACACTTGGGGCACGTTCATTACCCCTTTCTGAAAGCAAAATTCATGGTTGTCATCGTTCCCACCAATAAATCCGTCGAAGCCCTCAAAGGCCTGCACCTGTATCACGGGGATATCTCTAACTGCTCTATGCGGGTGCGGATGACCCTGATTGAAAAGGGACTGGATTGGGACAGCCACCACCTTGATCTCAAGAAGAAAGAGAACATCACAGACGACTATTTCGGGATCAATCCCAACGGTCTGGTGCCCACATTGATCGACGATGGTGTCGTACATATCGAGTCCAACGACATCATCGATTACCTCGATGAAACCTATCCGGAACCCTCTTTGCGCCATGGCGATGAGGCAGAACTGATGGGCTGGTTGCACCTTGCCGCAGCGCTTCATGTGCCTGCCTGCAAGCCCTATGTCTACGCCACCAAAATGGCCCCGAAGATCAAGAAAACCGCCGAAGAAGAAGCGAAGTACAATGAACTTCAAACAAACGAAGAGTTGAAGAATTTCCACGCCAAACACGCAGGTGGCAAGGATTTCAGCACAAGTGATCTCGACAAAGCGACGGCCATTCTGGACGCGTGTTTCTTCAAGCTAGAGAAGACCTTGGAGGACCGCACATGGATCATGGGCGAGCAATATACCCTTGCAGATATCTCGTGGATCCCCTTGCACTTTGTTCTCCTGGGCTGCGGCTATCCGTTTGAAAACTACCCAAACATTGTTCGCTGGGCCGAGGCGTTTGCGAAGAAAGACAGCTTCAAAGAGGGCGTGTTAAAATGGTGCGCTGATTTTGCGGATGTATAATTTTTGATGAACGACAAGCCTGCCTTGATCACCGCATTGGATCGCATCCTGACTTGGGTCGCGTTTCTTTGCGGTGGGGCTACGCTGATCTTCATGACGGGCTTTTCTGTTTGGAACGTGTTAATCATGCGCAAAACTCTGAACGCGCCCATCACAGGCGCAGAGGATTTGTTGATTCTGTCTTTGGTGGTGATCGTCGCGTTGTCGATCCCCTTTGGCGCACGCACTGGCGCACATATCGAGATCGAAGTCTTTGAGGCGCGCATGTCCGCCGCTTTCGCAAAATGGTCGATGATTGTGGTCAAACTGATGGGCGCGGCACTGCTGTTTTTCATGGCATGGCGTTTGTGGCACGCGGGCGGCACGGCTAGTAAATTTGGCGAGACAACACAACAGCTGCTGATCTCTTACGAGCCGTTTTACTACCTTTTGGCCGCATCCGTCGGAATTTACGCAGTCGTCATCCTTTTAGACATCTGGCAGCTCTTACGCTCTGGCGAAGTCGTGAAACTCAAGCTTGGAAAAGACCCCACATGATAAGCCTTACGCTTCTTGGCATCTTGGGGCTGTTGTCGCTTTTTATCCTTTTGGCGCTGCGCATGCCTGTGGGCCTTTCCATGCTCGGTGTAGGTTTTATCGGCACGATCATCGCCAACGCCAACAAGTTTATCGCCGTGGGCATGGCAGAAGACCAAGCTTGGGCGCGCGGGTTAAAGATCGCCTATTCCAACCTAGCGGGCGAGACATTCGAGGCAGCGTCGAACTACAACCTCCTTGTGATCCCGATGTTCGTCCTTATGGGCAATCTTGCAGGCGTATCGGGCATGTCGAACGATCTATTCTCCGCAGCCTATCGCTGGATGGGGCATTTGCGCGGCGGCTTGGCCTCCGCAACGATTGCCGCCTGTGCGGGGTTTGCGGCGCTGTCTGGCTCTTCGCTCGCCTCTGCGGTCACGATGGGACGCGTCGCGCTGCCGGAGATGAAGAAATACAAATACGCCGACAGCCTTGCCACAGGATCGGTCGCGGCGGGTGGCACGCTAGGATTTTTGATCCCACCCTCTGGTGGGATGATCATCTACGCAGTGCTTACCGAGCAATCCATCGGGCGTCTCTTCATTGCAGGCGTCTTTCCTGGCATTATCCTGACGCTTCTTTTCATTGCCGCAATCTATTTTACAGTCATCCGCAATCCAGACGCAGGACCACGCGGGCAACGTTTTGGACGTGCGGAACGTCTGTCCTCACTCGTGCGCGCACTCCCGATCCTCGTCGTCGTACTCGCCACCATCGGCGGCATGTACACAGGGTTTTTCACCCCTGTCGAAGCCTCCGCGGTTGGTGCATTCCTTACCTTTATCGTCGCCCTCGCGCGCCGTTCGCTGAACTGGAACGCGTCAAAGCAGGTGATCTGGGAGACAATGAACGCCACCGCAACAGTATTCATGATCATCATCGGCGCGTTCGTCTTCATCCCTTTCATGTCGCTCACAGAACTGCCTGCTCAACTGGTCACGATCCTGACGTCAGTCCCTATTGGCGAGATCGGCATCTTGCTCATCGTCGTACTGATCTACATGTTCCTAGGTATGTTTCTTGAGGCGATGGCGATGCTTGTGCTTACCATCCCTGTCGTGATCCCTATCGCTGTGGCCCTTGATTGGGATCTGATTTGGTTCGGCATCATCGTAGTCATCGTGCTTGAAATGGGGATGATAAGCCCACCTGTTGGGATTAACGTGTTCATCGTCAAATCCATCGCACAAGATGTGCCGATGAGTACGATCTTTCGCGGTATCTGGCCCTTCTGGTTCGCAATGGCAGCTATGATTGGCCTGCTCATCTTGTTTCCGCAAATAGCCTTGTACCTTCCGCAAGCGATCGTTGGCGGATAAATTAGGGTGCTTCCGCAAGATCAAAACACTGACTATACCGCTTGGATCGCTTTTTGCGTGATGGCGGTCTGCATGAGTCTGTCATTCGTCTTCGTAAAGATCTCGCTTGAGGGTTTCACACTGGAGCAAGCCGCTGGTGGGCGCTTGGTTATCGGGGCCGTTTTCCTACTCCCCATCACATATCTTTTGGGGGACGGCCTGCCCCTTAAGCTCTGGTTCTGGAAGTGGGCGGCAATCCTTGGCATGGTCAATTTCGTGCTGCCCATTGGCTTCACCACCTACGGGCTTTTGTCCCTGCCCTCGAATGTGGTCGGGGCGATGTTTGCGTTGATCCCTTTGATCACGATTGGCCTCTCGACCGTCATTCTAAAGATAAAAGTCTCACGTCAAAAAGTGATAGGCTTGGCTATCGGACTTACGGGCTTGTTGGTGATTTCAGAGCCGCATCGCTGGATAGGAGCAACCGGAGGCGACAGCGCCCTGCCGATGCTGGCCATCTTCGCAGCCGCTGCTTGTCTTGCTACAGCCGCGATCTTGATCCGCGTGATGCCGAAAGCAAATCCAATCTCACTTATCGGTGCGAGTTCCTTAATCGCGTCGGTGTTTGGAATTTGGCCTTTCCTGTCTGTGTTTGAGGGTGAATTTACCAGCATGCGCCCATGGCTTGGTCTTCTAGGAGTATCCATCCTTTCAACCGCAATTGCCTATTGCATCCGTTTTTTCCTGATCCGGCGAAAAGGCCCGGTCTTTCTCGCACCCAATGCCTATTTCAGCATCATCTTGACCAATATTTTCGGTGTTCTTTTGCTAGGTGACGCAATCACTACATCGATGAAAATCGCGTTCGTTCTGATTTTCGCAGGGCTTTACCTCGCTCGGGATCGCTCTGGGTATATGAAGCAGGCTTAGAACACAGTTTTTTCGCCAACTTGCGACGGAAATGCTCGCACACTACGTACAATTCTCGACTCAAGGGAAAATCGTCATGTCCGCATTGAAATCACTCTGGGATCAAGCCTACACGTTCTGGGCATTGCTCAGCCTTCCAGCAATTCCAATGATCATCGGGCTCGCCTCTGGCGACGCAAAGACGATCCACCAGTTGCTCCATCCCAGCGGCAAGTTTTCAGCGCGCTTCATGATTATCACAATGATGATTACGCCTTTGACGATGCTTCTCAAAGGCTGGCGCGG
>NZ_JABBAM010000042.1 GCF_018607965.1 Planktotalea sp. | reverse complement strand
CAGATCCCCGACTGTCTTCCTCTCTGCCATCGCTCTCACTGCAACCGTCATCTTTAAGTTATGAGTCCTGACCCTAGGCGCTAAAGTTGGTTGCGGGAAGGCTCAATACACGACGGGGTCTCAAATCCTCACAGGCGTGCAAATCTTGCGTACCCTCTTGCCGAGCAACGATCAAACAGGCTACCTCACGCTCCATGACAAAACCTGCTAAACAGCTTTCTTATGGCATCATGCGCGAGATCTTCACGCGTTTTCGGGACTCCGAGCCCGAGCCAAAAGGCGAGCTGGATCACACCAACGCCTATACTTTGGTTGTCGCTGTCGCGCTCTCTGCACAATCCACAGATATCGGTGTGAACAAAGCCACAGCCGAGCTGTTTAAGATAGCGGATACCCCGCAAAAAATGCTTGATTTGGGGGTTGAAGGTGTCATCGAACACATCAAAACCATTGGCCTTTTTCGCAACAAAGCTAAGAACGTCATCAAGCTGAGCCAAATTTTGGTGGATGAATTTGGCGGCGTTGTTCCCAATTCTCGTGCGGCACTTGTTTCGCTGCCCGGTGTGGGGCGCAAAACGGCCAATGTGGTGCTGAACATGTGGTGGAACTATCCGTCACAAGCGGTCGATACGCACATCTTTCGGATCGGCAATCGCACTGGTATTTGCCCCGGAAAAGATGTGGATGTCGTAGAAAAGGCGATTGAGGACCATGTTCCTGTCGACTTTCAGCAGCATGCACATCACTGGCTCATCCTGCACGGACGTTATATCTGCAAGGCGCGCAAACCTGTGTGTAGCAATTGCATCATCAAAGACCTTTGCCCATTCGAGGAAAAAACGAAATGAAGAACTATAAAGTCGTCGGTATCGGCAACGCAGTCGTAGACGTCATCACGCAATCTGATGACAGCTTTCTTGCCAACATGGGCATCGAGAAAGGTATCATGCAATTGATCGAGAAAGAGCGCGCAGAGGTTCTGTATGGTTCTATGTCAGATCGCACACAGGCAGCGGGTGGTTCTGTAGCGAATTCCATCGCGGGGATCGGATCCTTGGGTTTGCGTACAGCGTTTATTGGCCGCGTCAGTGATGATGAGCTTGGGCACTTCTATGCCAAAGCAATGACAGACGAGGGAACTGTTTTCGTGAATGGCCCCGTCAAGGGTGGCGAACTGCCATCTTCACGTTCCATGATTTTCGTGTCGCCAGATGGTGAGCGTTCTATGAATACCTACCTTGGTATTTCGGCCGAGCTTGGCCCTGAAGATGTGTCCGAAGACGTGGGTACAGATGCAGAAATCGTCTTTCTTGAGGGCTATTTGTTCGACAAGGACAAGGGCAAAGAGGCTTTCATCAAGCTCGCACGCGCCTGTCGCGCAGCAGGTGGAAAAGCTGGTATCGCAATCTCTGATCCGTTCTGCGTTGAACGCCATCGCGCTGACTTTCTAAACTTGATCGAAAACGAACTCGACTATGTGATAGGCAATGAAGAAGAGGTTAAATCGCTGTTTGAAACCGATGATTTGGACACCGCATTGGCCAAACTTGCTGCGATTTGCCCGTTGGCCATTTGCACGCGCTCTGGCGATGGTGTTTCGATCATGTCTGACGACGCGCGCATTGACGTAGCAGTGACCAAAGTTGTCCCAGTGGATGCAACAGGTGCGGGCGATCAGTTCGCAGCAGGTTTCTTGTACGGTCTCGCGACGGGGCGCGATCTAGAAACTTGCGGCAAGATGGGCTGCATTTCCGCGGGCGAAGTTATCGGCCACGTTGGACCACGTCCAAAGGCGAACATCTCTGCGATGTTCCGTGATGCGGGTTTGTCTGCTTAATGAAAATGGGAACGGGGGCCGCGACATTGGCCCCCGCTTCTAACCTAGATCAATCGCCCAGTTTGGCGTGAACCTCATCAAGGTCGATTTCACCGATCGGCATCTTGTTGGACGGATCTTTGAAGTCATATTTGAATAGATCAAAGTCACGCTTGTAGATCTCATAGACCAAATGCATAGACAAATCGTCGAAGTAGTCTTCAACGGGATGCGCGCGTTTCGGGCCGTGGCCTTCACTTTCATTGAAGCGCGGGATCGTCTTGAGATCAATCTTGTTGGGCGCTTTGATACTATCCAGCACATCTTGCATGCCATCATTGAACGTTTCGGTCCAAAAAATCTTGTCGTAGCGACCGTCGTTTACAACAAACGTGGATACGTGACCTGACATCGCGGACCAGTGGATATCTGGATCCATCGGACGACGCCACCGGATGGTGTCGCGTGCAAATAAAAGGAACCGACGAAAGCTTGCGATTTGGTCAAACTCTTGTTTGCCATCTTCGCCACCCACTTCGATGCCATATTTTTGGACCAAGGTTGAGACCAGCTTGTCGCGATAACGGTTTCCATTGCGTTGAATGCCGCAAATTTTGTCGAAGAATGAAGATAGAATGCGTGTGTAGGAGTTACGAACACAGGTGAACGCGTAGGATTTATGCGCTGTTACATTGCTCGAAATGAGAGGTTGGCTTTCATCAAGCGCCCATTTGTGCATACCACCTTTAGCGTCGTGAATATCACCTTCAAAAAACGCGCCGTGGTCGGAGTAATACATGATCTGGCCGATCGTTGAACAGGCGCATTTCGGAACGACGCGATATACGACGCTCTCGCTTTCGGTCATCCAAGTTCCAGGAAAGCCCATATTCGTCGCCTCCAGCTGCGATTTACAGTCACAAAATTAACTTAGGGTCAGGACTCATAACCAAAAGATGACGGTTGCA
>NZ_JABBAM010000074.1 GCF_018607965.1 Planktotalea sp. | reverse complement strand
GCAGTGCTGCAGCGCAGGAGTTTTTGACGACAGAAACTGCGTTAAGCGATGATCACTTCTACAACCTCGTGTCCTGCGCGGCCCCGCCTGCGGGCAAATGCGGTAAAGACCTTGTACGCTGGCCAAAAACTGCGCTGACCATTGGCATCACCAAAATGGACCGCGCCTATCTAGGTGGCAAGAAAAAGCGCGCAGAGGCTGCGTTGACACGCGCCATCGCCGAAATTAACGCCGCGGGCAGCGAAATACAATTGAAACGCGACGACGACACCCCTGATATCCCTATCCTTTTCTTAGACATCCCAGCGCGCAGCACCATCCAGAATTCAGGCTTCAAAGTGTTAAACGGAACGCCCATCTCTGGTGCAGGCGTGCGTGTTTTTGCCAAAGACGGCGTTATTCTCAAGTCCGTCATTATCTTCACAACGGGCCTCCAAAAGCGCGCTTACGAAAGTGCGATGCTTGAAGAAATCACCCAAGGTCTAGGCCTGCTCACCGACATCGGTGGTCATTACTACGAGACCCGTTCGATCTTTTCCCAATCCAGCAACGCCCTCACAAAACTGGGTACACAGGACATCATGGCCCTTGGCCGCCATTACCCGCCACGTTAGACAGCCCCTAACTTCGCAAAAGGACGCCACGCCATGAAGACAGTTCAAGATTACATTCGCACCATTCCTGACTTTCCTCACGAAGGGATCATGTTTCGCGATGTCACCACGCTTTTTTCTGATCCACGCGGGTTTCGTTTGGCAATTGATCAACTGTTGCACCCTTACGTGGGCGTGAAGATCGACAAGGTTGTTGGGCTAGAAGCACGCGGGTTCATATTGGGCGGCGCAATCGCACATCAACTCAGCGTCGGGTTCGTTCCTGTGCGCAAGGCTGGAAAACTGCCAGGCAAAGTGATTTCACAAGACTATACGCTGGAATATGGTCAAGCCACGGTTGAGCTACATGACGACGCAATCGCAGCTGGCGAAAAGATCCTTGTGATTGATGATCTACTTGCAACGGGCGGCACAGCCGAAGCTGGCATCAAGCTGATCGAACGTTTGGGCGGCGAAATTGTTGGCTGCGGTTTTATCATTGACCTACCAGAACTTGGCGGGCGCAAGCGCCTTGAAGCGTTAGGCATTGATGTAAAAGCACTGTGTACGTTCGACGGACTTTAATCCCTTAACGCCAAAACCGCGCCGGGATTCATAATTCCATTTGGATCAAGGGCGGCCTTAATCGCGCGCATCGCCGCCAGCTTTGCAGGGTCGCCGTACTTCTCAAGATCATGAGTTTTCAGGCGGCCAATTCCGTGCTCTGCACTGACAGAGCCTTCAAGATCATGCACCAGATCATGGATAACTGTTTTCACCTGATCGCGCACATCCAGATAATCCGCCCGAGTTTTTCCCGCTTCAGGAAAGATGTTGTAGTGTAGGTTGCCGTCGCCCAAATGACCAAAACAATTGATCCGCATCGGACCGAGTGCCGCAATCGCAGCACCCGCACGGGTGATGAATTCGGGGACCAAGCTGATCGGCACCGAAATATCATGCGAGGACACAGATCCGATCCGACGATTTGCTTCTGGGATATGTTCGCGCACAGACCAAAATTCAGTGCGCTGTCCCGCTGATTGCGCGATCAAACCGTCGCTCACCAAACCAGCCTCTAGCCCTGTTTCAAACAACCTCTCAAGGGCAACTTGCGGATCAAGACCGCGCACAAGGCCGACTTCGATCAACACACTCCATTCGGGGTTTTCATCGAAAGGAAGACGAATATCAGGCAAGCATTCACCAAGAAAATCAAGCCCTTGCTTGTGGATGATCTCGAACGCACTGACGCCGTCCCCAAGTTGACTACGGGCTTGCGCCAAAAGTGCGATGGCCGCTGTAGGATTGTGCACAACCATGAATGCCGTCCCCTCGCCCACCGGACGCGGGCTTAGTTTCAGCGAGGCTGCGGTGATAATTCCAAGCGACCCCTCAGCACCGACAAGCAGGTTGCGTAGATCGTAGCCAGTGTTGTCTTTGCGAAGTCGCGACAGTCCGTTCCAGATGGTGCCGTCTGGCAAAACCGCCTCAAGACCCAAGCATAAATCACGCGCATTACCGTAGCGCAGAACATTCACGCCCCCCGCGTTGGTGGCAAGGTTCCCACCGATCCGCGCAGTGCCTTCTGCCGCAAGCGATAAGGGAAACAGGCGATCGACATTCTGCGCCGCAGCTTGCACGTCGGCCAAAATCACGCCTGCTTCGACGATCATAACATTTTCTTCAGGATGCACCGACCGGATCGTATTCATGCGTTCCAATGAAAGTATAAGCGGCTGCGGACCATCAGGCGCGACCTGTCCACCAACCAAACCAGTGCCGCCGCCATAAGGAACAATTCCCACGCACGCGTCATTGGCAAGACGCACAATCATCGAAACCTGTTCAACCGATTCGGGCAATGCAAGCAACGTCTCTTTGCCCTCATAGCGCCCACGAGGTTCTTCTAGGTAACGAGGTTCCGCAATTTTAAAAATATGGTCAGGTAAGTTACTACGCAGGGCAGCCTCAAAGTCAGCTGAAACAGGGTTAAGCATGCTTTCAATTCCTTACCAGAGGTCGTTAACCAACGTCAGTGCGCCCGCGTCGGTCCATACGTAGCGCGGAATACAAAACGTGCGAGCGCCAGCGCCCGTCTATTTGTAAGTAAGCCTGCGCAACGCCTTCATATTTAAACCCTGTGCGTTCCAACAAACCACGCGAGGGTTTGTTTTCGGGCAAACATGCGGCCTCTAAACGTGACAGATCCATACGCTCAAATGCATAATGGACGATAGCTGCTATCGCTTCGCTCATATATCCATGACGCGCATATTCATGGCCAATCCAGTACCCCAAAGTCCCCGATTGCGCGGGACCACGGCGGATATTATCCAGCGTAATCGCCCCAAGCAAAGCGCCGTCACTGCGACGTTCCAAGAAAAACGGAACGGCTGTATCACCCGATATAGAGCGCTGCGCCCAGTAGACGCGGTTTGTGAAAGCCTTGCGCGTCAGGTGATTAGCAGCCCAAGACGGTTCCCATTTCGTCAGAAACTCAGCGCTATGGTATCGAAGATCAGCCCAAGCCCGAAAATCCGAATGTATCGGTGGCCGCAGGGTCAAACGCTCTGTTTCCAGACGAATTTTGCGCCGAACCCTTAACATTAAGCGGCACGTCCTACCAACATATCAGACAAAGTAGGCGCCGTATCGATGGGCCCGTATAGCGCAAGTGCGGCGGGTGCCTGCCCTGCAAGATGCGCCGCAAAATCCATAACGCCAGCGGTCGTCACCGCATCAATTTGCGCAACTGTCTCTTCCAGCGCTGGAATCCGGTTCCAGATCTGCATCAAACGCGCCAAACGTTCTGCGCGGCTTGATGGGCTTTCTAAGCCCATCAACATGTCCGCTTTCATTTGCGCAGTTGCGCGTGAAATTTCGGCATCACTCATATCATCGGCAGCACGCGCGAGTTCGGTCATCGTCAGGTTGGCAAGTTCCGGCAATTGCTCACCGCTAGTGCCCGCGTAGATCGTCGTCATACCCGTATCAGAATGCGCACCCGTTTGGGCGAAAATCGTATAGCATAGGCCGCGCTTTTCACGCACTTCTTGGAATAGCCGGCTCGACATGCCGCCACCCAAAGCAACAGAATAGACCTGCGCTGTGTAGATTTCATCGTCGCAATATCCCGGACCCTCGAAAGCCAGTGCAAAATGTGCCTGTTCAAGCGATTTAGAAACGCGACGTTCGCCCCCGTGGAATTTTGCGCCAAGTGCAATGTCTGCAACGGTGCCTTCCAACTCGCCAAATAGGCCTTCGGCTGCGCGCACAATCGCGTCGTGATCCACATCACCCGCCGCAGACAGGATCATCTGCGCAGGGCCGTAATGTTCGCTCACAAAGCGGCGCAAATCCTCACGAGAAAAACTGCGCACGCGTTCTTCTGGTCCAAGGATTGTACGGCCAATCGGCTGATCGGGATAGGCTTCGTCCTGAAGCCAATCGAAAATCACATCATCAGGTGTGTCTAACGCGTGACCGATTTCTTGCAAAATTACGCCGCGCTCAACCTCTATTTCATCTTCATCAAAAACGGGATTCAAGAGGATGTCAGAGATGACATCCAACGCCAAAGGCACATCTGCGCCAAGGACACGCGCGTAATAGGCCGTCACTTCGCGGCTTGTATAGGCGTTGATATAGCCACCAACGTCTTCAATCGCCTCAGCAATTTGCAATGCACTGCGCGTCTTGGTTCCCTTAAACGCCATGTGTTCAAGGAAATGTGCGATGCCATTCTGTTCGATGCGTTCGTCGCGCCCCCCAGCGGTGACCCAGATGCCAATAGAGGCCGATTGCAGGCCAGGCATCTTTTCAGTCACGATCCGAAAACCGTTAGAAAGGGTGTGGGTTTGGACGCTCATGTAGAAATACGCTCGCGGATTAGGGTTTGAAGGGCAGCTAAATCATTTGGCGCACGGGTCACGCGTTCTTCACGTTCAAAAAGATCCGCCATTCGCTGTGGAAGCGCAGGGCGTTCCCCAGTCGCGGCCTCAACCGCATCAGGGAATTTTGCTGGATGCGCAGTGGCCAGCGTGACCATCGGTGTACTTGTGATATGATTCTCGGCAACAGCGACGCCGATTGCGGAATGTGGGCAAAGGACCTCACCGGTTTCAGCCAAAGCGCGGGTGATCATTGCGGATGTTGTCGCCTCGTCCACCATGCCGCTATCGTAATGCGCCTTAAGCGCACCCATCGCATTTTCGGAAATCGTAAAGCCGTCGCCTTGGGACAGATCATCCATCAATCCCTTGATCGCAGCACCGTCCTTGTCGTGCGCCCAAAAAAGCGCGCGTTCGAAGTTTGACGATACTTCGATGTCCATAGACGGAGAAATCGACGGCTTAACACCCGTCTTCGTATAGGCCGCGCTTTGCATACAGCGATGCAAAATGTCGTTCTGGTTGGTCGCAATAACAAGACGATCAATCGGCAAACCCATTTGTTTAGCGATGAAGCCTGCGAAAATATCGCCAAAGTTGCCTGTCGGAACGGTAAAGCTAAACTTGCGATCAGGCGCACCAAGCGAAACGGCAGTCGAAAAATAATATACCACCTGCGCCAAAACACGCGCCCAGTTGATTGAATTTACACCCGCCAATTTCACACCGTCGCGGAATTCAAAATCGTTGAACATGTCCTTAATGCGGGCCTGACAATCGTCGAAATCCCCGTCCATCGCAATCGCATGAACGTTGCTTTCGATGGGCGTCGTCATCTGGCGGCGCTGCACTTCGGAAACGCGACCATGAGGGTACAAGATGAAAACATCGACCGCATCAAGACCACGAAACGCTTCAATCGCAGCCGATCCCGTATCACCCGAGGTTGCACCAACAATCGTCACGCGTTTGCCCGAGCGCTTTAACGCGACTTCAAACATCTGGCCGATCAACTGCATCGCAAAATCTTTGAACGCAAGTGTTGGGCCATGAAACAGCTCCATCAGGAAGTGGTTCGGCCCAAGCTGCACCAAGGGCGCGCGCGTCGTGTGACTAAATCCTGCGTATGCGCGGGTGATACAACCTTTGAATTCTTCATCCGTAAATGTGTCACCAACGAAGGGACGCATCACGCGAAAGGCAATTTCTTCGTAACTCGAACCGGACAGCGCGCGCATGTCTTGCGTACTCATTACGGGAATGGTTTCAGGCACGTAAAGACCGCCATCGCGCGCGAGGCCCGTTAGCATCGCATCCTCAAAAGAAAGAATCGGTGCCGTACCGCGTGTAGAGACGTATTTCATCGAAAACCCTTCTGCATGCTGCGTGCGCGCCATAGGAAAGCCAGTGTCATTATGAGCCAGATCACGGCCAGTGAGAACCAAGTGAGCGCGTATTGCAAATGGTCATTCGGAATGCCCACGGTGTCGACAGGAAGCGGTGACACGGGATCATTTTCCAAATTCGTCTCTCTTGCAACGATCAGAATAGGCTCAGTCTTGAGAAAGGCTGCCATTGCAGGAACATCGCGTGCGAACCAAATTTCGGCCTTAAGGTCAGGTTCGGGGATCGAGCTACCGGTTTCGTTTGGCCAATGTAGGTTGCCAGATATTTCTGCGGTGCCTAACGGGCGTGCTGCATTCTTTTGATCCACTTTTATAAACCCGCGATCCAAAAGAATCCGTCGCCCCTGGCCCGTTTCAAACGCTGATATAATTCGGTACCCTGCACCGATACGTTTTTGCGAGACAAGCACATGGATTTCGTCCGCGGTGACTGTTCCTTCAACAATAACCGGCAGAAATTTATCCCTTATCTGATCGACCTGATCTGGAAGGTTCACAGGCGTGGCTGCGATACGCAGTTCAATATCTGAAAGGATCGCTTGTTTCCATGTCAGGCGCTGCATTTGCCAAGTGCCAAGCGACACCAAAATGGCAATTCCAACAAGGCCGAAAAGAAGGGGGAGAAGGAAACGCGTCAGCATTCGTCAGGGAAACCTATCAATTGCAAAAGCGCGCAGAAGATTTATTCCGCGCGCCTTGTCTTTTGTCCTTTTGCGACGTGGGTTTCAAGTCGCAAAACACTGTAGCAAATATAGTTAGCCACCCCAGACGTAGACTGCTGCAAACAAGAACAGCCAGACGACGTCCACGAAGTGCCAATACCATGCAGCTGCTTCGAAACCGATATGGCGTTCAGGCGTAAAGTGACCGCGCTGCAAACGCAGCAAGCAGATGAACAAAAAGATTGTTCCGATCACAACGTGGAAGCCGTGGAAACCTGTCGCCATAAAAAAGTTCGCGCCATAAATATTGCCGGAGAAACCAAAGGCTGCGTGGCTATATTCGTAGGCTTGGAAACCTGTGAAGATAACGCCGAGAACGACTGCAATAATCAGACCCCACTTGGTGTCTTCACGATTGTTTTCATGCGCCAAAGCGTGGTGTGCCCAAGTCGCTGCCGCGCCAGAGCAGAGCAGGATTAACGTGTTGATCAATGGCAGGTGCCACGCGTCAAATGTTTCGATGCCGACTGGGGGCCAAACGCCGTCAACCGCGGGTGAAAGTGGGCCCATCGGGTACATTGCGTGTTTGAAAAAGCTCCAGAACCAAGCTGCAAAGAACATGATCTCAGACATGATGAACATGATGAAGCCGTAGCGCAAACCGATCTGAACGACTGGTGTGTGATCGCCAACGTGGCTTTCATCGACAACTTCAGACCACCAACCAAACATGACGTAAAGAACGCCTGCAAGACCAATAAGGAACATCCAAGGACCATTGTCATGGAACCAAATAACTGCACCAAACAGCATGATGAATGCGCCGATCGAGCCAAGCAATGGCCAGAGCGAGGGGTTTAGAATGTGATAGTCGTGATTTTTTGCGTGTGCCATGAGTCCCTCGTCGGATAGGCTTAGTTGTTATTTGTTTCGGCGGGTTGCTCAAGGGCGGCCTGTTGGACCTCCTCGGGCAAATCGATTTCGTAGAATGTATACGAAAGCGTTATCTCTTGTGTGTATTTCGCGTCACGGTCGGTGACAATCTCTGGATCGACATAGAAGGTCACGGGCATCTCAACGCGTTCGCCAGGCTGCAGAACTTGTTCTTCAAAGCAGAAACACTGAATTTTGTTAAAGAAGTACCCAGCCTGATATGGTGCAACATTGTAGCTGGCTTGCCCTGCTACAGGGCGATCTGTTGGGTTGTAAGCTTCGTAAAAGATCAAACCCGTTTCGCCGATCCGCAATTCTACTTCGCGCACCATGGGTTTGAACTCCCAAGGCATATCACGATCTTTGGACGCGTCGAACTTGATAGTGATTGTTTGGTCGAGGATTTCATCACTACCCGAGTCGGCAGTGTTAGTTATTCCGCCAAAGCCAGTGACGCGACAGAACCAATCGTAAAACGGCACCGACGCCCAAGCAAGCGCGCCCATGAAAACAACAAGCGATACCGCCTGAAGTACTGTTTTGTTTTTTGGATCCATTGCCATTAGCTTTCGGCCTCTGTGCGCGGTGGTTCATAATCGCCACGGGTAACCTTTACGATTGTCAGTCCAAAAATGATCGCAATGAATGCAGCGAGCAAGAGCCCGACGCCAAGGTTTCGCCCATAGCGGCGTGTATGAATTTCGTGTTGTTTGCCAAGTGCCATTACCAGCCCCCTAGCCCAAAACGCTGCAGAATTGCTTCAACCAGAATCGCACTGAAGTGCAGGAAAAGATACAAGAGCGAGAGCTTGAAGAAGCCGCGTTCTGCTTTAAAATTATCGGCCTCGCTTGCGTCGTCATCGCGACGAAATATATCCCATGCACCTTTAAGGAAGAGAACATTCAACACGACAGCAACCGCTAAATAGACGGGCCCACCGATAGAAGTGAATGACGTCCCAACAGCCAAAATCGCAAGTAAAACGGTATAAACAAAGATGTGGATGCGTGTTGAACGGCGACCATGTGTGACTGTCAACATTGGCACACCAGCATTGTCATAGTCTTTGCGCATAAACAGCGCGAGCGCCCAAAAATGCGGAGGCGTCCACATGAAAGTCAGGCAGAACATCAGAACCGATTCGATTGAAATCCCACCAGTTGCAACCGCCCATCCAATCATTGGAGGGAAAGCGCCAGCGGCACCACCAATAACGATATTCTGTGGTGTCCAGCGCTTTAACCACATCGTGTAAATCACAACGTAAAAGAAAATTGTAAAGCAAAGCAAACCAGCCGCAAACCAGTTGGACGCAAGCCCCAACATGACGACCGACAGGCCCGAAAGAGCAACCCCAAACGCAAGTGCTTCGCCCTCTGTCACTTGGCCAGAAGGAATAGGACGCTTTTGAGTACGCTTCATTACGGCATCGATATCAGCGTCCCACCACATGTTCAGCGCACCAGATGCGCCACCGCCAACGGCGATGAACAGAATAGACGCAAAGACGATCATGGGATGGACCGCCACTGGCGCAGCGAGCAGCCCCACCAGCGCAGTGAATACAACAAGCGTCATCACACGGGGCTTAAGCAACGCATAGAAATCGCCAAAGCTCGCTTCGGGCTCAAGGCTAGGATTGTTCAAGCTGGCGTCGCTCATCAGTGTCTCAATTCTCTCGGCCTAGATAAAAGTGTGACGCACGAGACCAACCCACGCGCCACTTACGTGCGTTTTTAGTCAGCCTTAGCGACTTTGAACGGCTGCGGCAGGCCCGCAAACTCTTCAATCGCGCCAGACAGCCATGCGTCGTAAGCGTCTTGGCTAACGACTTTCACAGTAATCGGCATGTAGGCGTGATCCTTGCCGCAAAGCTCAGAACACTGACCAAAATATATGCCTTCTTTTTCGGCAGCAAACCAAAGTTGGGAAATACGGCCTGGAACCGCGTCTTGCTTTACGCCAAACGCCGGAATGGTCCAAGAATGGATCACGTCCGCGCCCGTCAAATTCATCACAATCGTCTTGCCGATTGGAACAACAACGGCGGTGTCGGTTGCTAACAAATACTGCTCAGGTGCATAGCCATTCTCTTCTAGCTCGTCCTTCTCCAGCTTAAAGCTGTCAAATCCAAACTCGTGATCGACGTATTCATAGCCCCAATACCACTGGTAGCCCGTTACCTTGATTGTGATGTCTGCCTTTGGGATTTCCTGTTGCTTAAACAAGATAGGCAATGAGAACGCACCGATGAAAACCAAAATGACGATTGGAACGATTGTCCAAGCAATCTCGATAGGTGAATTGTGTGTAAATGTGCCCGGCGTCGGATTCGCGCGGCGGTTAAACCGAACGATGCAATAGCCCATCAAGGCAGTCACAAAAATCGTGATCGCAGTTATGATCACAAGAATCATACCATCCAGCCATTGCAAGTCACGCGCCAATTCCGTCGCTGCGGGTTGGAACGCAATGCCGCGTGGCAAAGGTTGTCCAATTACTTCCAGTGCGTCCTGTGCCATGGACGGAGTCGCCAAGAACGCTGCCAGAAGGCCGTAAAGTGTTGTTTTCATTCGCATAATACACCCTAGTGGATTGCGGCGATACGCCAGTCTATTCAGCTATCGTCAGTCTTTTTCACTCAGACGAACAAGGCGTGCCAGCCAGGCACACGCGATCCGCTGTTATTGAGGTGTTTAAAACCATATTCTTAACTGTAGATAAAGACTAAGCGTTGCGGCAAACGGACGCTTCTATAATTTAGTTCAAATATGAGAGACTGACCGCATGACGCACATTCCTTTCCGCCCATTTCAGGATCGCTTCACCCGCGAGAGCGCGCTTAAAATTTTGCGAACAGCATGCGACGGTGCCGATGACGGTGAACTATTTATTGAACGCCGTACTGCGGAAAGCCTTGTTTTTGATGATGGTAAGCTGAAGAATGCCTCCTACGACGCTTCTGAGGGGTTAGGTTTGCGCGCAGTATTAGGCGAAGTCGCGGGCTATGCACACTCGACCGAAGTGTCTGAGGCAGCGTTGTTGCGCGCTTCCGCAACAGCGCGTTTAGCTGTTGGTCACGGTGGCGGCACGTTAGCCGGTGCGCCAAGCCCTACAAATACGCGTCTGTACAAAGATAGTGATCCCATTTCCGAGGTGAATTTTTCCGCAAAAATCGACACGCTTCGAGAGATGGATGCCTTTTTGCGGGAGCTTGATTCGCGTGTTGTACAAGTCAGCGCGTCTATTGCGGCGTCCCTTCAAGAAGTGACGATACTGCGACCCTGCGGAACGGAAGTTAGCGATACCCGCCCAATGACCCGCGTAAATATATCTGTTATAGTTGAAGAAAGCGGCCGCCGTGAAAGCGGATCCGCGGGCGGCGGTGGCCGCATCTCCCTTGGCGGTTTGATCGAGGCGAGCGATTGGAAACCAAAAGCACGTGAAGCCTTGCGCATCGCCTTGGTGAATCTCCAAGCCGTCCCAGCCCCCGCAGGCATGATGGACGTTGTGCTTGGCCCCGGCTGGCCCGGTATTTTGCTACACGAAGCGGTCGGGCATGGCCTTGAGGGCGACTTCAATCGCAAAGGGTCCAGCGCATTTTCGGGCCGCGTCGGCAAACGTGTTGCCTCAAAGGGAGTTACTGTTTTGGACGATGGCACGATCCCAGATCGCCGTGGCTCGATCAACGTGGACGATGAAGGCACTCCGTCAGCCAAAAACGTGTTGATTGATGACGGTATTTTGGTCGGCTACATGCAAGACCGTCAAAACGCACGTCTTATGGGTGTTGCCCCGACAGGAAATGGACGTCGCGAAAGTTATGCACATCCACCGATGCCACGTATGACCAATACGTACATGATGGGTGGGCAAGCGGATCCTGCTGACATTTTGGCTGACCTTAAAGACGGCATTTATGCAGTCGGTTTTGGGGGCGGACAGGTCGATATTACGAACGGCAAGTTCGTGTTCTCTTGCACGGAAGCGTACCGCGTTGAGAATGGTAAAGTAGGTGCACCTGTGAAAGGAGCAACTTTGATTGGCGATGGTGCCACAGCGATGCAACAAATACGTGGACTTGGGAACGATATGGTCCTTGATCCCGGCATGGGGAACTGCGGAAAAGCAGGGCAATGGGTTCCCGTTGGCGTTGGCCAACCCACTGTAATGATTGGTGGTTTAACCGTTGGTGGAGCCAGTAGTTAAACCCAAGGAACGGAAAAAGAGATCGGCTTTACCTATCATTAACCTCGCTGCTGCTAGACATGATCTTGCAAGCAGACGGAGCAACGATGAGCGAGCAAACCCTTTCTTCCAATCACCCCCTGATCCCACCCACCACGGAAGATGAACGCGCATCGTTGCTTCGTCTCTTGCGTTCACGGCGCGTCGGCATCGCAACATTTTATCGCCTGCTCGCCGGACATGGCAGCGCTGATGCTGCTTTGAGGGTACTTCCAGAGATTGCTTCAAACGCGGGCGTGTCCAAGTATGAGCCCTGCTCTAATCAGCTGGTCATCTCGGAAATGCGCGCAGCAGAACGGGCTGGTGCGCAGATGATCTGCCGCGGCGAAACATCCTACCCTGCACTGCTCGCTGAAATCCCTGATGCCCCCCATTATTATGGTCCTGCGGAAACAATGCTGTGTTCGAACGTCCGATGATTGCAATCGTTGGCGCAAGAAATGCATCGTCGCTTGGCACAAGAATGGCCCGTGCTTTGACGCATGACTTGTCCGAAGCTGGGTACGTTATTGTCTCCGGCCTTGCGCGCGGCATCGACACTTGCGCGCATCTCGCCTCCAGCAAAGAGGGATCGATTGAAGTTCTGGCTGGTGGCGTTGATCAAATTTATCCGACTGAAAACGTAAATTTGGCCGAAACGTTGCTGAGCAAGGGCGCGTTAATGTCCGAGCAGCCGATGGGCATGGCCCCATCGCCCGTCATTTCCCAATGCGCAATCGGATTATTTCAGGTCTATGCGCCGTTACCGTCGTTGTAGAGGCCGCAGGAAAATCCGGTAGCCTGATCACAGCGCGTGGTGCATTGGATTAAGGGCGCGATGTTCTAGCCGTTCCAGGCCATCCCTTCGATGCCCGCGCGTCGGGTTGCAATATGCTCATCCGTGATGGCGCAACTCTGGTGCGCAATGCCGATGACGCCATTGCAGTCCTTGAAAGCATGCCAAAGATGGTTGTTGAAGAGGCACAAATCCATTTGCAGTTAGAAACGCCGTCCAAACCGGCACGCTCTTTATCCAGCTTCAACGCACTCCATCAAAGCATTTTGGACAGGCTTGGACCTAGCCCTGTTGCCGAAGATCAGCTCTTGCGCGATATCGGCACTGAAACACGCGAAATGGTTCCTGTGCTCACTGACATGGAGCTAAATGGTAAAATCAGGCGCTCTACAGGGGGGCTAATCAGTCGCGCTTAGTCAGTGCCTGCACAATAATCTTCGATAACAGCGCGGTAGCGACGACAAAAAGGACCGTATGCAAACCAAACGTCCGTGGGCCCGATCGCCCAATGCACAGCAACCCACGTCTCGCCCGAGCGTCGCAAGAGCGCTTGCATGGTTGTTCCGTCCATTGTGTCAGGTTCAATAGTGCCCGCTTTAAAACCCGGCGTCGCATACAAATCGATGTCACCCCCACCCGGCCTTTGCGCCTTCAACGCAGCAAACCCAAGCGAGCCTTTGACACGCAGATCATATACTAAAAACTCAACAGGCAACCCCAGTTGTTCTTCCGCATGTGCACGCACAGCATCAAGCATGGATTTACGCTCAACCGACCCGCGCGCAGGTTCGAAGTAGTCAGCCAGCGCAGGGCCACTTAAAAAAAGTGTTAGGAACAGTAGCTTTAGAAATTGCATAAAAACGCCTCGTTCAAATCGATTTCTTACAATCTAGCCCAGCCTCATACTGATTGTCTTGCAAGAAATTTCCCCCATAAAATCGCACTCTCATATGACGCGATTGACATTATGGGCTTTCCCCACACATGTATCCCACCCATAAGAAACGAAATTCACGAGTAGAGTCGTAAGGAAATTATATGCCTGTTGTTGTCGTCGAATCCCCAGCTAAAGCCAAGACAATCAACAAGTATTTGGGGCCCAACTACACTGTTTTGGCTTCATATGGCCACGTGCGTGACCTGCCACCAAAAGACGGATCGGTGGACACGGACAACGATTTTGAGATGAAATGGGAGATCGGCAATGACAGTAAAAAGCATGTCAAAGCGATTGCCGACGCCCTGAAAGACGACAATGAACTTATTCTCGCAACCGACCCCGACCGTGAAGGCGAAGCGATCAGTTGGCATTTGCAAGAAGCCCTGACCAAGCGCAAATCCATTAAGAAAGACACGCCCGTCAGCCGCGTCGTCTTCAACGCGATCACCAAGGCCGCTGTGACAGAAGCAATGAAAAACCCACGCCAAGTGGATCAACCGCTTGTCGAGGCATACCTTGCTCGTCGCGCGCTAGATTATCTTGTGGGCTTTAATCTTTCTCCGGTTTTGTGGCGCAAATTACCCGGAGCGCGTTCAGCGGGGCGTGTGCAATCTGTGTGCCTGCGTATCATCGTAGAGCGTGAAGAAGAGATTGAGGCATTCAACGCCCGTGAATATTGGTCCGTAAAAGCGCTACTTGCTACGCCACGCGGCCAGGAGTTCGAAGCGCGTCTCACAGTTCTTGGAGGCAAAAAGCTGGATCGCTATGATATTGCAAACCAAACTGCTGCGGAATTGGCCGTTCAGGCCGTTACCTCCCGTGCGTTAACGGCCGTTTCTGTCGAAGCAAAGCCCGCGGCGCGCAACCCATCTGCACCGTTCATGACATCAACTTTGCAGCAAGAGGCCAGCCGCAAGTTCGGCTTTGGCGCGCGTCAAACAATGAACGTCGCGCAACGTTTGTATGAAGCGGGTCACATTACGTACATGCGGACAGACGGCATCGACATGGCACCCGAAGCAATCACAGAAACCCGCGACGCGATCAAAGATCGTTATGGCGCAGAGTATCTGCCGAAAGAGCCACGTGTTTATAAGAACAAGGCCAAGAACGCCCAAGAAGCTCACGAATGTATCCGCCCAACCGTGCTTGAAAAAGATGCGGCCAGCCTAAAATTGAGCGAACCAGATCAACGCAAGCTTTATGATTTGATCTGGAAGCGCACGATTGCCTGCCAAATGGAAAGCGCGCGTATGGAGCGTACGACCGTTGATCTGGGATCAGATGACGGCCAAGTGCAAATGCGCGCAACTGGTCAGGTTGTTTTGTTCGACGGGTTCATGAAAGTTTATGAAGAAGGTCGCGATGACACGGTTGTAGACGAGGACGACAAACGCTTGCCACAAGTCGCCATGGGCGATCCGATGGACAAGCGTTCGATCAATCCAGAACAACACCACACACAACCCCCGCCACGTTACACAGAGGCGACGTTGGTCAAACGTATGGAAGAACTCGGCATTGGCCGTCCATCAACCTACGCGTCTATCGTAACCACGATTCAAGACCGCGAATATGTACGCAAGGACAAGAACCGCCTGTTCCCGGAGGACAAAGGCCGTATCGTTACGATCTTCCTAATGAATTTCTTCCGCCAGTATGTGGGCTATGATTTCACCGCGGATCTGGAAAGCCAGCTGGATGATGTCTCTGCGGGTGAAGCAAATTATAAGGACATTCTCAGCAAGTTCTGGCGCGATTTCCACGCGGCGATTTCTGAAACGTCTGAATTGCGCATTTCAGAAGTGCTTGATGTGCTCGACGCAGCTTTGGCGCCGCAACTTTATCCACCACGCGAAGATGGCAGTGATCCACGCATCTGTCCAAAATGTGGGCTGGGCTCTTTGCACCTAAAAACATCTCGCACGGGTGGTTTCGTGGGTTGCGGCAATTACCCCGAATGTACCTATACGCGTCCAATCGCGGGGGAAGGTGCTGAGGGCGATGAACGCGTGCTTGGCGAAGATGCGGGTGATGAAATCTGGCTGAAGTCAGGTCGTTTTGGCCCCTACGTTCAGCGCGGTGAACCAACGCCAGAGAATAAAAAGCCGCCACGTGCATCCCTGCCACGAGGCTGGGAAAAGGACAACATGGATCTCGCCAAGGCGCTGACCCTGCTTAGCCTGCCCCGTGAAATTGGCGACCATCCCGGAGGCGGCATGATCAAATCGAACTTTGGTCGTTTTGGTCCCTATATCATGCACCAAGGACCAGAAGACGCGAAACCGGTCTATGTGAACGTCAAAGACCCGAACGATGTCTTTGAAATCGGTATGAACCGCGCGGTTGAGTTGTTGGCTGAAAAGCGTGCCAACCCGGGCCGTCGTGGTGGTGGTGCTGCGGCTAAACCACTCAAAGAGCTCGGCGAACATCCAAGCGATGGCGGTCCCGTTAATGTCATGGAAGGACGGTATGGTCCTTACGTGAAATGGGAAAAGATCAACGCGACCATTCCTAAGGGGACTGAACCTGCGGATGTGACCATGGAAATGGCGGTTGAATGGATCACGGAACGTGCTGCTAAGAGTGGCAAGAAAAAAGCCGCTCCGAAAAAGAAGGCCGCAGCCAAGAAACCTGCTGCCAAGAAGCCCGCCGCAAAAAAGGCAGCTCCCAAAAAGAAAGCCGCGCCAAAAAAAGAGGCGGAGTAACGCCGTTAACTGAATTGTGAGTGGTATTTCGAAGCAAATTCTGGGAAGGCTGCATCAAATTGCAGCCTTTTTTGGTTTTTGAGGTCACGTCATGAAGTCTATGTTTACCCGCCGTAGCGCCCTGTTGGGATTGTCTGCCACGCTCGCAACGCCTGCGCTGTCACAAGTTCAGCTGCCAGAGCCAAATATTGTTGCAGGCGCACGGCGCAACGCATCTAGCTTTGTGACCCAAGACTGGCGCGATCACTTTAAAACGCTAGGCAAAGGCGTTATTGTCGCCGATACATTTTCACGCGCGCTGCACTACTGGAATTCCGAGGGCAGCGATTACCGCATCTACCCAACGTCCGTCCCTATGACAGATGAACTGACAAAACGCGGATATACCGAAATCGTACGCAAAAAGGTTGGCCCAACCTGGACCCCAACAAAAAGCATGCGCGAGCGTGATCCAACATTGCCTGAATTCATGGAAGCCGGTGCCGGTAACCCACTTGGTAGCCACGCGATGTATCTAAGTTGGCCAGCCTATTTGATCCATGGAACGCATGATACGCGCAAGATTGGCCGACGTTCGTCTTCTGGATGCATTGGTCTTTACAATGAGAAGATTGCTGAGTTGTTTGAGATTACGCCCGTCGGCACACAAGTTCGCGTCCTATAAGGTATGCCGCGACGCGGCATCTGAGATTGACTCTTCCTTGACCCATCGCCACATATTTGGACGATACCAAATAGGGGAGCAAATTTATGAAAAAGGTCTATGGCAGCGCTGCCGAGGCTCTTGAGGGCGTGTTATTCGATGGCATGTTCATCGCGTCGGGTGGCTTTGGCCTTTGCGGCATACCTGAATTGCTTTTGGATGCGATCAAGGATGCAGGAACCAAGGATTTAACCTTTGCGTCCAACAACGCAGGCGTTGATGATTTTGGCATCGGGATTTTGCTGCAAACCAAGCAAGTAAAGAAGATGATCTCTTCCTATGTCGGCGAAAACGCAGAATTCATGCGCCAGTATTTGTCTGGCGAACTTAAGTTGGAATTCAATCCACAAGGCACTTTGGCCGAGCGCATGCGCGCAGGCGGCTGTGGCATTCCCGGTTTCTACACCAAAACAGGCGTCGGCACAGTGATCGCCGAAGGCAAAGAACACAAAGATTTCAACGGCGAAACCTACATCATGGAAGAAGGCATCGTTGCCGATCTTGCCATTGTGAAGGCGTGGAAAGCAGACGCGACGGGCAATCTTGTGTTTCGCAAGACCGCACGCAACTTTAACCCACCCGCTGCAATGTGTGGCAAGGTCTGCATTGTTGAGGTCGAAGAAATCGTTCCAACAGGGTCGCTTGATCCCGACACGATCCACTTGCCAGGCATCTATGTGCACCGCATCGTTCAAGGCGATCACGAAAAGCGCATCGAACAGCGCACAGTCCAGGAGGCGTAAATCATGTGGGATCGTAATCAAATGGCCGCACGCGCGGCGCTAGAATTACAAGATGGATGGTATGTGAACCTTGGCATTGGCATCCCAACGCTTGTGTCCAACTATATTCCTGAGGGCATCGAGGTCACGCTACAATCAGAGAACGGTATGCTGGGCATGGGCCCGTTTCCGATCGCGGGCACGGAAGACGCAGACTTGATTAACGCTGGTAAGCAAACGATCACTGAATTGCCTCAGACTGCTTATTTTGACAGTGCACAGTCTTTCGGCATGATCCGTGGCGGCAAGATCGCTATGGCGATCCTTGGCGCGATGGAAGTTGCTGAAAACGGCGACCTTGCGAACTGGATGATCCCAGGCAAGCTTGTAAAAGGCATGGGTGGTGCGATGGACTTGGTCGCGGGCGTTGGTCGCGTTGTTGTTGTGATGGATCACACCAACAAACATGGCGTCAGTAAGGTTCTCAAGGAATGCACACTGCCGCTGACCGGTCAGAAGGTTGTGGACCGCATCATCACGAACTTGGGTGTTCTGGATGTTGTTGAAGGTGGTCTGAAGATCGTCGAAACAGCGGACGGCGTGTCCGAGGATGAACTGCGCGCCGCAACAGACGCGACAATCGTTTAAGGTATTGTAGGGTGCGTGATATCGCGCGCCCTACCCATTATTCGCCAAGTGTTTTATTCGCCAAGTGTTTTGAAAACACAGCCATCCGTAGCCAATTGCGGCGGTGTCACACACAGCCTGCGTGCGACTTGGAAAGCAGCCAAGACCTTGGGAACGTAATCACGCGTCTCAGAGTACGGCGGCACACCATTATTCTTACGAACAGCCCCCTCGCCCGCGTTGTAGGCCGCAAGGACCAAAACAGGATCATTGCTAAACTCTCCCATTAGCCAATTTAAGTAAGCGACCCCACCCGCAATGTTTTGTGCGGGAATGTTCACATCCTTCACGCCAAAGCGCGCAGCTGTCGGTGGCATCAGTTGCATCAAGCCCTGTGCTCCTGCGGAACTCACCGCATCTGTTTTGCCAGCTGATTCCACCGCAATCACCGCTAATACTTAAGCAGGTGAAACGCGTTTCCCAATCGTTGCCTTCAAGATTTCGATGCCATGCTTTTGGCTAATGCCGTAAAGCGTGTTCAATCTAGGCGCACGAACGCCACCACCACTTGGTGGGTTTGACAGGCGGTTCAAAGCAGCCTGATAGCGACCTGCGCTTTTATCCAGCTCCACAGGAACCGTGTCCCAGAACCACGCATAAGATCCCGTGGCTTTTGCACGCCCGGATCCAATTCCTTTCTTAGCAGGTCCGCCTATGACTGCTCCCGCTTGCGGGCCTTTCGGCGTAATTTGAATCGTAATGCGCTTGCGACTGCCCTTTTTGGGTGGCTTTTGCCGCTTGGCAGAGAATTCGGGGAATGGTTTGGGTTTTGCACCCGCAGTTTGTGCAACCGACGCCAAAGGCACAGTAAACATCAAAGCGCACACAAGCGCGGCTAGTCCAAACAAAGGGCGATAATACATGCTCAATCCAATAAACGTCTTTTGCGCTTTTGTTTGAGTATTAGGGTCAGGACTCATAAC
>NZ_JABBAM010000144.1 GCF_018607965.1 Planktotalea sp. | reverse complement strand
CATCTCTTGCGCGGTTGCATCGCTCTCGGAGGTTTCGAGATAGACATGCGTTTCAATCGGATCAGCGCTGCCAGCTTTGCCAGTCCCACCGCTTGCACCACCAAGGCTAAAGTGCGTGTCTTGCACGATGCGGTAGTCTGGCAGGTCGAGTTTAAGCATCGACACAAATCGCCCAAACTGGGTCATAAAACAAAAACCGATGCCCGCAGAAATCAGCGTATTCGCATCCGGCGCGCGGCCATCTTCGGAGCTCAGAAGCATAAACGAGGTGCCATAGGGCGAGTATTGCATTTGCTGGATTTGCTTGATGCCGTCTTCCCGTAGCTCGGCCACAGCGCCGATATTGAGACGACGGTTTTGTTCATCATTCAGCGAAGACGCATTGGTCGCAGTGCCCCCGCTTACCTCTTTCTTTGGAGTCGGGCCGACCTTGGTCATCAAACCATCTACCGCCTCCATTGACGCGGCTTTGGCGAAGTGATCACCTGGGTCAGGCAAGATCGCACCGTCTATTTCCAAAGCATCGCCATTGCTCAATTCCGTGCCATTCTTGCTGAGCTTGAACAAGCTCTCGATCTGCCCTCGCATCAAGCCATTGAGTGGCGACGCATAGGTCGCGTTCACCAGAAATTCGTTCAACGCAGCGTCATCAAGATCGCAATCAATCTCGACCCGTAGCTCGATATTCTCAGCACCACCGACCATGGTGCGCTTCATCATCGAGCCTTTCATCGTATAATAATTGTCCTGAATGAGCTTGAGTTTACGGATTTCCACACCCTGTTGTTCCGCCAGTGCCATGATCTCGTTCATGTAGCTCGCGGCCATACCGCAGGACAAAAACGCCAGCGGGCAGCAAGCCGCGTCATGACCATTCAAGTACGGACCTTCATCGCTGACGAAACGCCATGTGTCACCGGTCTTGGCAGAACGCACCAATGCTTCTTTCTGGAAACCACTGAACGAACGCACCCATGTACGATCCGCGTCACCAATCCGGTTTTCAGGGGCTTCGATGCCAATCTCATCCGCGTTCGCGACTTTGAAGAACGGGGTTTGAGTACTTGTGCCAATGATGTCTTCGCCAAGATGAGCCATCTGTCGAATTCCTTCTAGAATATTTTATTATGAGGGGTCGCTTAATGCGCTTTTGGACCAGCCGTGAAATCAGGTGCCGTTGCCGGAGGTTTCACGTCGTCTTCGTTCCAATAGCCAATCAACACGCCAAACTCGTCCTCAAGCCCGATCATTTGGCCGGCGCGCTGCTCTGACACCGTCTCGCGCTGGCGGTACTGCAGCGACCAATCCGCCAAAGCATTGTGCATCTTTTGACGCGCTTCTGCGTGATCCTCAGAGAGGCCCAAATCGATGAATTCATCGGGGTCATTTTCCAAATCAAACAGCAGCGGCGCATAGCCCGGCGCATGAATATACTTCCAGCGGTCATTTTTGATCATATAGATCCGACACTCTAACGGTGCGCGGCCAGTCTTCGGGCTGAAGATCTGCTGAAAATAGTCATATTCACTCACGACGAATTCTCGCCATGGCACCTCGTTCCCTTGCAACAGCGGCATCAAAGATCGTCCATCTAGAATGTTTTGCGCCACCTCACCGCCAGCGTATTCGATAAAGGTTGGAAGCAGATCAATCGCCTCCACCGGAGCGTCTTGGACCGTGCCGCGCGTGCTGTCGCAAGATGCATCAGGGTCGGCAATGATCAAAGGAACCTTCACCGATGGATCGTGGAAGAAATCCTTGTCCCCCATCCAGTGATCGCCGAAATATTCGCCATGATCCGATGTAAACACGATCATCGTGTCCTTCATCAGATCTTTCTGCTCCATGAACTCGAACAGCAAGCCAAGCTGGTCATCGATCTGTTTGATAAGCCCCATATAGGCGGGGATCACCGTCTCGCGCGCTTCTTCTTTCGAGAACGTGCGCCCGCAAATCCGCTCTTGGAAATGCTGCGCGAGAGGATTAGTATTTTCGCGTTCTTTTTCAGAACTATGAACAGGCTGAACATCCGCCGCAGAGTACATGTCGTTGTAAGGCGCAGGCGCGATATAGGGCCAATGTGGCTTGATGTAACTCAGATGAAGACACCATGGTTTTTCGCCATCATTCTCTTCCAAAAATTGCATCGCTCGGCGGGTCATGTAGGGTGTCTCGGATTCTTCATCCGTCACCCGCGCAGGGCTAGCTGCGACGTCGTTGAAGAAGCCGGAACGCACCTCGCCGTCACGATCAACGGAGTTGGCAGCCCAATGCCACGGGTTCTCGTGATCGTCATAGCCGCGCTCTTTGAGGTAGTTGTTATACGCGACATTCGGCTTCAAGACAGCGTCAGGGTGAATACCGTCATCGCGTTCATACGGTTCAAATCCGATTTGCGAATGATGCACGCCAAGCGGACTCGCTGGGTCAATCCCAAGACGTTTCATCCCTTCGAGGTCTGGGATCATATGAGTTTTACCGACTAAAACTGGACGCATTCCCAAAGGCTTGAGATGATCGCCAATGTTGCGTTCTCCCACGCGCAGCGGCACGAAGTTCGCAGTCGAGCCATGCGAGGACACATACCGTCCCGTATAGCAACTCATCCGGCTTGGGCCACAAATCGGGGACTGCACGTAAGCATTGGAGAAGCGCACGCCGCGTTCTGCCAAACTGTCAATATTGGGCGTGTGCAGGGTCTTGTGACCCGCACAAGACAGATAATCATAGCGCAACTGATCGCACATGATGAAGAGGATGTTTTTGCGCTGTGACTGAGTTTTTGACATGGGATTACAAATTTATCTTTCCGCCATCGACATTGATCGTCTGGC
>NZ_JABBAM010000163.1 GCF_018607965.1 Planktotalea sp. | reverse complement strand
ATCGCTTGCACGCCAAGCATATCCAGAATCATATTTTTACGACGCGCTTTTGGATTAATCTTCTCAAGGTGTTCGTGCAACACACGTTCGGCAACGTCTACCGAATGAGCATCAATCATGCGCGCCAATTTCGGATGGTTCGCATAACTTTTCGCATCACTCAACACCAACGCCGCGCGATGCGCATCTCGCGGCAAACGCCGCCCTACAGTTTTCATCGCGCGTGGAAGATCACGTGCTTTGACGCCCAGCTTTGCACGCAAAGCCTCCAGCGCTTTTTGTTCAATCGCCATGTGATCTTATTCGCATTGCATGATGTCCCTTTCGACGCCGTGATCTTAACCAAACCCGCACCAAGGCTCAAGCAATCCTGACTGGCGCACCGCGCAAATCCGCGCTATTTCCCGAACCATGCTCAATACACTTACATTCGGCACCGACACGACGCGCCCACCGCTGATGATCGTGCACGGTCTCTTTGGATCTGCGCGCAATTGGAACGTGATCGCCAAACGCATGTCCGAAACCCGCACAGTGATCGCACCCGACATGCGCAACCACGGGGCCAGCTTTTGGAACGACACCCACAGCTATCCCGATATGGCCGGCGATCTGTCAGAGGTGATTAAAGCCCACGGCGGCACCGTCGATCTGGTCGGCCACTCCATGGGCGGCAAGGCCGCGATGACCCTCGCGCTGACAGAACCAACCCAAGTCGCCCGCCTGCTCGTCGCAGACATTGCACCCGTTTCATACACACATTCCCAACAGCAATTCATCGACGCAATGCGCGCCGTCGATCTGACCAAAGTCACCCGCCGCGCCGACGCTGTAGCACAACTCGCACAGCACATAGACGACAAAACGCTGCAGTCCTTCTTCACACAATCGCTGAATGTGAAAGAACAACGCTGGCACTACAATCTGGATGCGCTCGAACGCGATATGCACCTGATCTTGGGGTTCCCAGACCTATCAGGCACCTATGACGGCCTCACTCTCTTCTTGTCTGGTGCCAATTCCGACTACGTCGAAACCGAACACCGCCCAAAAATCAAATCCCACTTCTCAAATGCAAAATTCGCCAAAATCCAAGACGCGGGTCACTGGCTCCACGCCGAACAACCCCACGCCTTTGAGGCCTCACTCAAAGCGTTCCTCGCCTACGACGCATAACCAGCACAAAACTGCCCAATGCATCCTCTCTCCATAAATATCCCGGGGAGCGCGAGGGGCTGGCGCTCGCCCCAACCTACAAATGCAGCGTTCCGCTCATCAAAATGTGACCAAAACCAGCAACCTCAACGCCTTCAATCTTATCGCACGGCCCAAGCACACGCACTGACGCAGACCCAGCACGCCCCAACCCATGACCCTGCTCAGCCACGAAATCAGGCGTCTCAATCAAGCCGTGATGCCAGAAATAACTCGCCATTGCCCCCGTCGCAGACCCCGTAAACGAATCCTCCACAGGGCTAGGCGGCAACATCAATAAACGCGAATAGGTATCACCCGCCTGTGTGAAACCACCAAGCGTGGTTAGGAACGGCTCCATTGCGCCGTCTCCCTGTTTTCCCAAGCTCTCTAACATCTCGTCTACAGCGCGCGCATTCAAAGACGCGCAACTTAGCGCCACCTTGTCGCGCAAAACCGTAATAATGAAGGGCAGACCTGTGGACACCAACTGCGGCGGTGCAACAATATCCTCGGCGCGCAAACCAATTGCAGCAGCCACCAAATCCGTATCCACCATCGGCCCAAACACAGGCGCGATCTGGCGCATGGTCACGCGCTTACCGTCTTCGCTCAAATGCACAGGGATAATCCCCGCCAACGTCTCCAGCATCAAATCCCCAGTGCCAACCGTCCCCGCAGCATGTGCAGCCACGACAGAGGCAACCGTAGGATGCCCTGCAAATGGAATTTCTCGGCTCGCAAGGAAATAACGAACGCGCACGTCCGCGACATCAGATGGACCTAGAAACGTGCACTCCACCAACGACGTTTCGCGCACAAACGCCAAACAGGTCTCATCATCCAAATGCGCTCCGTGGTGAACCACCGCACAGCCGTTGCCGCCAAAAGGCTGATCCGTGAACGCATCAACCCAATGGACAGCAAAATCAGGCATCAGTGCACCGCGTGGGGGGTGAAATCATTCTGACGGGCCAGCGTGAACGCAAGATCACGATCCGCGGCAATCGCTAAACGCTCGCCCTTTTCATTGTGCACCGCATAAAGCTGCTCAACACCCGTTGCTTGCTCCTGCATTTCTACGGGCAAATCGGCCAATTCTACAGAACGCACATAAACGATCGATGCATCTTTGGAGGTCTCGAAATCAAAGGCTTCAGTCATGGGATCACCCTATCTTAATGTTTATAGTTCGAACAACTGTGTCAGGGCGCGCGCGGGTCAAGTCCACATGCAGCAAACCATTTTCCATTTGAGCTTCGCCCACTTCAACACCGTCAGCTAGCACAAAACTGCGCTGAAACTGGCGCGCAGCAATACCACGATGCAAGAACATACGCCCATCGCTGTCATCCGTCTGACGCCCTCGGATCACCAACTGGCGATCTTCCACCGTGATCGACAAATCATCCTCGCCAAAGCCAGCCACAGCCAGCGTAATACGGTACGATGTGTCCGTCGTTTGTTCAATATTATAGGGGGGATAGCCCTCATTGCCCGATTTGGCGGTGCGTTCCACCAATCGTTCCAATTGCTCAAAGCCCAACATATGCGGGTATGATCCCAATGTCATTTTCGTCATCGGTACGTCCTTAAAGTAAAGCGACAGTCCAAGTGCGGCGGTCCCATTCTGGCAACCGCTGATGTTCTAAATATGGGAAGCTTCATCCCGCAGTGCAAGGGCTATGCGCGCAGGGCTTCAGCAGGTATAAAGAAGCCCTTGATAATACGATCAAAATGGAATCGCCTCACATGAACGCGCCCACAGATATCTCAATGAAAACCAGCGAAGTTTTGCGCGTTGAGTTGGAAGTCATGAAGCGCGAACACCGCGACCTTGATGAATCGATCCGCGCCTTGAACGACAGGGGCACAGCGGATCAATTGATGCTGCAACGTCTCAAACGCAGCAAGCTGCGCCTAAAAGACAAAATAGCGGTCATCGAAGACCGCTTGACCCCCGATATTATCGCCTAAATCCACCATGGCACATTGCCTAGGGACAGCATCTGACTATAGTCCAGCGCTTATTGCGAAGGGTGAGTATCATGGCTGAAATCGAAGTTGGAATTATCATGGGCAGCCAATCCGATTGGCCCACCATGATCGAGGCTGCAAACATGCTTGATGCGCTTGGCGTCCCTTATGAGAAAAAAATCGTATCCGCCCACCGCACACCCGATCGCCTTTGGGACTACGGCAAAACCGCAGCCACGCGCGGCCTCAAAGTCATCATCGCAGGCGCAGGTGGCGCGGCCCATCTTCCGGGCATGATGGCCTCGAAAACCCGCGTTCCTGTGATCGGCGTCCCCGTACAAACCAACGCGCTTTCTGGCGTGGATAGCCTTTATTCAATCCTGCAGATGCCACGCGGTTTTCCCGTCGCGACCATGGCCATCGGCGGTGCGGGTGCTGCAAACGCAGGCCTTATGGCCGCTGCCATTCTCGCCACCTCTGATCCCGCCTTGGCGACGCGGCTAGAGGCGTGGCGCGAAGCTCTGTCAAACTCAATCCCAGAGGAGCCCACAGATGTCTGATCCCCTGCCCCAAGGCGCAATCATCGGCATCCTAGGCGGCGGTCAACTTGGTCGCATGCTCTCAATCGCTGCGGCACGTCTCGGCTTTCGCACCCACATTTTCGAGCCCGGCACAAACCCGCCCGCAGGCCACGTCGCAGACATCGTGACAACCGCGCCTTATGAGGACGACGCAGCCCTGCGCGCCTTCGGCAACGCCGTTGACGTCATCACATATGAATTCGAGAACGTCCCCACATCCGCACTTGATCTCCTCGGCACCCTCGCCCCGATCCACCCCGGTCGCGAAGCGCTGCGCATCTCCCAAGATCGCCTCACCGAAAAAGATTTCCTCAGCGGCCTTGGACTACATGTCGCGCCCTACGCAGCCGTCGATGACGCGCAAAGCATGGCAGCAGCCATCGAAAAAGTCGGTACACCCGCAATTCTGAAAACCCGTCGCTTCGGATATGATGGCAAGGGCCAAGCCCGCCTCAAATCCCCAAGCGACGCCGACCAAGCCCTCGCCGATATGGCTGGCGCGCCAGCTGTTCTAGAGGGCTTCATTAATTTCAGTGCCGAAATTTCCATCATCGCCGCGCGCAGCCCATCTGGCGAAGTCGCGTGCTATGATCCAGGTGAAAACGTCCATGAGGGCGGCATTCTACGCAAAACCACCGTGCCCGCCAGTGTTAAATCCGCGCTTCGCATGGACGGCGTCATCCTAGCAGGTCGCATCCTGAATGAACTCGACTACGTCGGCGTCATGGGTGTCGAATTGTTCGTCACGCCCAAGGGATTGATCGTCAACGAAATCGCCCCGCGCGTACACAATTCGGGCCACTGGACCCAGAATGGCTGCACCGTCGATCAGTTCGAACAACACATCCGCGCGATTGCAGGCTGGCCGCTCGGCAATGGTCAGCGTCATAGTGATGTGGTCATGGAAAACCTGATCGGCGACGATATGAACCGCGTTCCCGCACTTGCCGCGCAGGCCGAAACCGCCCTGCATCTTTATGGCAAAGCAGATGTCAAAGCGGGTCGTAAAATGGGCCACGTGAACTTCGTCACATCCAGCGCCAAATCCTAAGCACGCCCACCGCTCGACGATAAAATCGCGGGATCAACCCCAAGTGTTCCCAGCGCTGCCGCCCACTTCTCGTTGTCGGGTGTACGAAAAATAATGTCGGCACCCACGTCAGCAACAAGCCAGCCGTTCACAGCAATCTCTTGCTCTAACTGACCAGGCCCCCAACCCGCATAACCAAGCGCGATCAACGCACTTTGCGGGCCTTTTTCGGCCCCGATATCTTCCAAAATATCAATCGTTGCTGTCATCGCCAAATTCGGTCCGGCATCCATTGTAGATAGCTCAGAACGATACTCGGACGTATGAAGAACGAAACCACGGCCATGCTCGACGGGCCCACCAAAATATACTGGCCAATCTTTGTCGCATGTGTCTTTCGGAATCGACAGTTGATCCATGAGATCGGTCAGCTTCACATCTTGCGCAGGCTTGTTAACGATTATTCCCATCGCACCTTCATCAGAATGCGCACACAAGAATATGACGCTGCTGCGAAACCGCGAGTCTGGCATATCAGGCATCGATATCAGGCACTTGCCAGAAAGCCCTAAATTCGGAACTTTAATTTTCATGCTATATATTTATTCCAACAATATTAACGAAGATGTTACGACGAGCAGATTGATTCAAGTAAAAGTTGCCGCGCCAGCAAGATATCTCTCAAATAAGTGACTTGGCTTTACGCGGTCTGTGCGCCAATCAAGATGCATGATACGCAAAACCACTTTTCTCGCAGCACTCGCAGGCCTCGCAACAACCTTGTCTGCACACGCGCAAAATTTCGACAATATCCTGCAAGCGACCTTGTTAACAGGTTGGCGACAAGCCGACGGTAGCCACATGGCGGGCATCCGTTTAGAACTAGAGCCAGGTTGGCACACGTATTGGCGCGCACCTGGCGACGCGGGTATTCCGCCGATTTTTGATATGTCTGGATCGGGTAATTTCAAAGATGCTAAGGTCATCTGGCCACGCCCCGAAGTGTACGAACAAAACGGCTTACGTTCGATTGTCTATAAAGATCAGATCGTCTTGCCCCTACAAGTTCTCCCCAGATCCAAAGGCAAGGACATAGCGCTTACCGCAAAAATCGAGATCGGAATTTGCAAAGATATTTGCATCCCCCAAACTCTCAAAATCAGCGCGGTTTTACCTGCCACTAGCGCCAAACGCGACTCGCGTATTGCAGCGTCGCTCGCGGATCGCCCCTACAGCGGCAAACAGGCAGGGGCAGCGAATGTACGTTGCCAAATATCGCCAGCATCCGATGGAATTTCGCTACAAACCTCCTTCACGCTTCCACCTGTCGGACGGCGCGAAGCGATCGTGATCGAAACCGCAAATCCGCTTTTATGGGTGGCAGAGCCAGACATGAAACGCTCTGGAAACACACTCACTGCAGTGACGAATATTCAACACGTCGAAGACGCGCCCTTTATTTTGAACCGCAGCGGAATTCGCATCACGGTCTTGGGCGAAAGCCAAGCCGTTGAAATCATGGGTTGCACAGGCAATTAAAACGTCAATCAGGCGGACAGTTTAACCGCTCCTTGGCGGCCTCTTCGTGAAATCAATAGGCCCAGAAGCGATGTCACATATGCGATGACAACCATCACAATCAGACCACCCGTGAACGCCAAGAATGCTGCCGGCATCGCGCCCAACTCATTTAGCTGTGGCAAAAGCTCAGCCAGTTGCGGAAGCATTTTTTCGTAAACCGCAGCATACCCCAGCGTCGCGGCCAACCACGCCGCAACAATGCCCGACAATCCAATCAAAACCGTTCGCGGCCATCGCGCACGAAACTTCAAACCCCGATTGAATGCATCCACACGACGGCGCACATCATACTGCATCGCAATAAACGACGGCACGATCAGCAGAACCAGCACCATGCCAAAGCCCAGACCATAGACCAGCGTAATAACCGTAGGTTTCAGGAATTGCGCTTGGCTTGAACGTTCAAACAGCAGCGGCAACAATCCTAAAACAGTCGTGAGCGTGGTTAACATCACAGGTCGCAAGCGGTTCGCCACACCATCAATGATCGACGGGATCAATCCACGATCCTTGGCATATTCATCAATCGTTGTGACCAAGACGATGGAATCGTTGATTATAATTCCCGTCATCCCAAGCAGCCCAACAATCGAGAACATCGAAAGCGGAACATCCCAAGCCGCGTGACCATAGATTGTGCCAACCAAACCAAAAGGGATCACCGCCATCACAACTACAGGCCGCGTCCAGCTGGAAAACACCCAAGCCAGCACCAGATAAATCCCCGTCAATGACAGGATCAAACCCGTCATCGCATCACTTAGAAATGCATTCTCTTGCTCGGACTGCCCGGACAAACGCCATTCGACCTGCAACTCGGACGCGACACGTGGCAATATCTGCTGCTCCAACGCATCCTCTATTTCGCTCGCCCGCGCAGGATCATCCTCGGAAATATCGCCCGTAACCGAAATCAAGCGCACGCCATTTTCACGCCGCACTGTTGAAAAACCAGTGCGCTGTTTCACGCTGACAATATCCGCCAACGGAACGTAGCTCCCAGACTTGCTGCGCAGCAACGTGCTATCCAGAAAATCTGCACGCAACTCGTCGCTTGGCAATTCCACACGGATCGTCGCGCTGCGCGGACCATCAGGGAAACTCGCCGCCTCGATACCATTCAAGCGGTGGCGCAAAACACGTCCAAGTTGATCAATCGTAAAGCCCAACGCCTGTCCCTGCGCCGTCAATTCAAGGATCAACTCTTCCTTGTCATAGGCCAAATTATCCTCAACTGCCGATACCTCAGGAAAGCGTGCCAATTCCGATCGCAACGCCTCACTTGCCGCCTTCAATTTCTCTGAACTAGCACCAAAGAACTGTACCGAAAGACCCGATCCACCAGGGCCCGAACGCCAAGACCGAAACGAAACATTCTCCGTCAATGGATGCCTGCGCACGGCGTCTTGTAGATCACTCACAAAGGAAAAACTGGAATAGGGGCGCAAGTCCGCATCAATCAATTCAATCGAAATGCCACCCAGAAGATCGTTATCTTTGGTGTCAGATCCCGCCATTCCGCGACCCGCAGATCCACCAATTGTCGCCATCACATAATCAAGCGGATTGGTGCCATGCTCCTTCTCAAACTCCGCCGCCAATTCTTCGGCCGCGCGCTGCATTTCGCGCGTCATTGCAAGCGTATCTTCGCGCGTGGCCCCTTCCACCATCGAAAAGTTGCCCGTTACGGAGGATCGCTCAGGCGCGTTAAAGAACCGCCATTGCACATCGCCGCTGATCACCAGAACCACTTGGCTCGCAAGGATTACAACCGCACCAGCAAACACCGCATAGCGCGCCCAGATCACACCCGCGATAAGGGGGCGAAAAATCTGATCTCGGACCCATTCAAAACCCTTATTCACCACGCGGCTCGGCAAATCATACCAATGTGTTTTCACACTATGCGCCAGCGCATGGCTCATGTGGTTGGGCAAGATCAAAAAGCATTCGGCCAAGGACGCAATCAAAACCGCGATCACCGTAAACGGAATATCCCCGATCAAATCACCAAAGCGCCCCCCAATCGACACCAAACCAAAGAACGCGATCACCGTCGTTAGCGTTGCAGAAAAGACAGGCATCGCCATGCGCCGCGCTGCATTTTCGGCAGCCACAACAGGCGGTTCCTTCAATTCACGCGCGCGATAGTCGGCGTGTTCGCCCACAACAATCGCGTCATCAACGACGATGCCCAGCGTGATGATCAAAGCGAAAAGCGAGATCATGTTGATGGTCAAACCACCGATATACATGATCGCAATCGCCGCAAAGAGCGCGACAGGAATTCCCGCAGCCACCCAAAACGCAGTGCGTGCATTCAGGAACAGGAATAGCAACAAAACAACCAATCCCAGCCCAGTGATCGCGTTATCCAGCAGAATATTTAGACGCCCGCTGATGTATTCTGCGCGCGTTCTGATCAGCTCAATCGTGACACCTTCAGGCAAGGTTGCCTGCATTACAGCAGCCACATCTTCGACCTGTTCTTGGATCGCAATCGCATCGCCCTTGTCAGAGCGATCAACGCGAATGGTCATTGCGGGATTATCACCCACATAGAACCCAACATCGCGATCCACACCCTCTTGGCGCAATTGCGCAAGATCACCGATCCGCAGTTTAGAACCGTCATCATTCGAGCGTAAAACGATCTGCGCAATTTGCTCGGGCGTTCGCTTTTCAACACCTGTACGCACACGCGCGGTGCCGCCAGATACATCGCCAGCAGGATCCGCATCCACCTCGGATGCAATTGCAGCGGCGATATCGGCCATAGCAACGTCATTCGCTATCAAATTTGCAGACGGAACTTCAACAATCGTTTGCCCAGCGGCAACACCCCTGATCGTCGTGCGGGTCACTCCTTCTGCGAACAAGCGCGTCGTCAATTCATCTGCAAACAGCGCAAGCTGCGCAACGCCGACAGGTCCCGTAATCACCACATCTGTCACGCGATCACGCCATTGGCCACGACGCACGACAGGGTCTTCCGCTTCATCCGGCAGACCGCTCACTTGATCCACAGCCGCTTGCACATCATCGGCTGCGCGCGCCATGTCCCAATTCGGTTCAAATTCTAACGATATCGTTGCGCGGCCTTCGCGGCTAGACGCTGAAGAACTATCCACACCCTCAACAGACAAAAGCGCAGGCTCCAACACCTGAACGATGGCCGCGTCTACATCCTCTGCACCTGCACCGTCCCACGCGACCGACACGGATACTGTATCCAAGATCACATCTGGAAAGAACTGCGCCCGCATCTTTGGCATCGCAACAAGGCCAGCGACCAGCATGATAACCAATAGCAAATTCGCCAGCGTTTTATGGCGCACGAAATAACTTAAAACCCCGCCAGACCCTTGAGGAAGTGCACGTGCCATACCTTATCCCCCCATCCGACCTTCGATCCGGTTCACCATTTGTGCGGGAACCAGCGGTTTTTCGAGATTACTCAAAAGACGCGCTTTCGCTTCGTCAGGAATGCGTTTGTTCGCCTCAATGAACGCTCGAATCTTTGCGCGACGCTCCTCTGACAACTCCAACATTTCAGGCTCTTCAATTTTTGTCGCGCCCTCCACCGTCAACGGCTTCACTTTGATTCCTGCCCCCAAAAGCGGCGTACGCGCGGTGACAACACTTCGCCCGACAATCTCGCGCGAGCGCACAAGAACATCATCCCCCTGACGACGCACTAGGCTTACCGGCAATGCCTCAAGGCGATCCTCTTCGCCAATAACCAAAACGTTTCCATCAGCGTCCAGCGCAGTCGCTGGCAATCGGATAACACCGCGAAGTGAAGGTTCCGTTACTTCTACACGTACAAAATCACCCGGCTTCAATCCGCGTGCTGTCTCCAAAGTCGCAAAAACCAAGCGCCCTGATTGGCCCTCACCTACCGCCGCACTATCGCGGGTTAACGTACCCTTGGCGACCAAATCCGCGCCAAACACATCCAAAACCACTGAAACCGCCGCACGCCTTAACCTGCCATTTTCGTCCAAAAGTCGCGCGTATTGCGCGGTGGACAGGCGGAACGAGACTTCCAAAGCATTCGGATCAATCAGACGCGCAAGGCGTTCGTTCGCTGTCACCAAACCGCCGCGCGAGGCAGTAACATCCGTCAAAGCCCCCGCAAATTCAGCTTTCAGCTGCGTATTTTCAACCTTACGCATCGCATCGGCCTTGGCCAATTGCGCGCGCGCAATTCGTGTCGTTGCTTGCTCAGCACGTGCCTCTGCCTGCGCAACGGCTTGGCGGCGCGAAAGAACACTTTGGCGCGCCGACGACGCTGCCAACTCAGCGGTTTCAACAGTCGCAGAGGTTCCAACACCGCGTGCAGCAAGGTCGCTTTGGCGCTCAAACGCTTTCTCGCGCAGGGCCGCCTGCTCACGCGCACCCACCAATTCATCGCGCGCCAATCCGATAGCACGTTCTGCTTCGCGCGCTTCCAAAGCAGCGTCACTTACATCACTGGCAGCGCGATCTAGCGCGCTTTGGGCTTCGGCTGGATCAATCAGAACCAGAACTTCGTCCACATCGACGCTACCGCCTTCAACAAAGTTAACCGACAGCTCTAATACAGTTCCCAACGCCCCTGCCCGCAAATCCAAAGTGCGCGCACTAGCGACCTGACCAAAGGCGGTCAAAACAGGATCCACGCTTTGCATCTGCGCAGGAACCACCGTCACCGAAAATTTCCGCTCGCGCGACCGCGACGGGCGGGGTTCTTCTGCCATGCGCGCCTGAACAGCACCGTACACAATCGAACCCGCGTACACCAAAAGCGCGCCCGTCATCGCGACCAAAAACAAACCTGCAAGGCTTTGTCTCAGAAATCTCATAGCATTGCTGTCCTAACCATCCGTTAAGTTAAAGTAGTGACCTGATTTCCAAAGGCAAATCCACTCACAATTAACGTGATACGTGTGAACAGACTATTTCCGTCGCAAATGTTCGTCCAAACGCGGCATTATTTCCACAAAGTTGCAGGGCTTGTGGCGATAATCGAGCTGAAAGCCCAGAATTTCATCCCACGCATCCTTGCACGCACCGGGGCTTCCGGGCAACGCGAACAGATATGTGCCCTGCGCCACGCCCCCTGTTGCACGGCTTTGCACTGCAGACGTGCCAATCTTTTTCATGCTTATGATGGTGAACACAGTGCCAAACGCATCAATCTCTTTCTCATACACATCGCGGTGCGCCTCGACCGTCACATCGCGCCCCGTCAGACCCGTGCCACCCGTCGAAATCACCACATCAATCGCGTCATCTGCACACCAAGCACGCAGTTGATCCGCAATCTCTGCCCGCTCATCGCGGATAATCTTGCGATCCGCCAACATATGCCCCGCATCGCCCAAACGCTGTACAAGCACATCACCCGAACGATCCTGATCCAACGCACGCGTGTCAGAGACCGTCAAAACAGCGATCCGCACGGGTAGAAATTCACGTTCAACACTCATAACAACGCCCCTTTTTCCATCCAGACTAAGCGTATCGCCAAACCGACAAAGATCAGCGCACTGATCCGCGACAAGATCAGCCCAGCGCGCCCACCACGTCCCAGCTTTTGCGAAAACACACCTGACATCACACCAATCATTCCATTGATCAGAAACCCGCCGAACCCGATGACCAAACCTAAAATCAAAAACTGTCCCAAGACCGAACCACGGTTGCCGTCCACAAACTGCGGCAGGAACGCCAGTACGAAGAAAATGAACTTGGGGTTGGTTAGGTTAACCACAAGCCCTTGCCAAAACGCGCGCGTCGGCGTCAGCGAAACCGCATCACGCGTGCTATCCTTCACAGAGGTGCGCACGCCCCAACTGCTCCACGCAAGCCAGAGCAAATACACAACCCCGATCCAGCGAATAACGTCCAGTGCGTAGGGCAGCGCGGCAATTGCCGTACTCAAGCCCAGTCCCGCCAGAAACACATGAACAAGCCCGCCCATCGACACACCCCCGCTTGCCGCGAACGCAGCGCGCTTGCCGTATCGCAAGCCCTGTCCAAGGCAGAACATCATATCGGGACCAGGTGTCAGGTTCAAAAGTAAAGCGGCGGGAATGAACGTCAACAGAACCAGCGGATCAACCACGAAGCCGCGCTTTCAAGCTCAGCAAGTCTGCCCAAGCCTCGCGCTTTTTCTCAGGATTACCTAGCAAATACTCTGGTGCATACATCGGCAGAACAGGCACGCCCATCGCCTCGCCCCACTCCCCACGCAACCGCGAAATTCCGCGTTTCTTCAGCACCGCTTGGCACGCAATATTGCCCATCAACACAACAAACTCTGGTTTCGCCAAAGCCACATGGCGTTCCAAGAACGGCAACATCATCGCGAGATCGTCAGATTTCGGCTCCTGATTACGCGGCAAACGCCACGGCAGGGCCGTCGTTAGATACACGTTCTCACTACGGTTCAAATCAATCGCGCCCAGCATCTTATCCAGCAAGACACCCGCATCACCAACAAACGGGCGCCCCTCGCGATCTTCATCGCGCTCGGGTGCATCCCCAATAATCATAACGCGCGATCCAAACACGCCGTCCGCAAACACCAGCTTGCGCGCACCGCGCTTCAAATCACATTCCTCGAATGCCCCCAAGGCCGCGCGCAAGGCTGCTACGTCGCCTGCGCCTGCGGCCGCCGAGCGGGCCAAATCAACACCGCTCACCTTAGACCGCTGAACGGGCGCGACCGTTTCAGCCACAGCAGCAACCGCCATCTTCTTGGGTTCAGGCTTCACCTCAAAGCGATTGATAGGCGTATCGCTGATGGTTTCGGTCACACCGAATTCCACCTGCCACTCCAGCAGCGCCTTAGCCGTATGATAATCCAATGCCGATTCCATACCCGCAATCTATGCCCCCCGCGCCAGATAGGAAACGCCCCATCTTGCCCCAGCCAGCGCGCGCGCCTATAACGCCTCGAACCAAAGAGGGCCGCCCATGACGTTTACCCAAGCTCACCTGCTCGGGATCGAGCATTTGCACCCGTCCGAGATCACAGCTCTGCTGGATTTGGCCGATCAATATGTCGATCTGAATCGCCAATCCCACAAACATTCTGACGCACTTGCAGGTCTGACCCAAGTCAACATGTTCTTCGAAAATTCAACGCGCACGCAAGCCAGCTTTGAAATTGCAGGCAAACGCCTTGGCGCAGACGTGATGAACATGGCGATGGAGGCATCTTCGATCAAAAAGGGCGAGACCCTGATCGACACAGCCATGACCATCAACGCTATGCATCCTGACCTTCTGGTCGTGCGCCACCCCCACTCTGGCGCGGTCGATCTACTGGCGCAAAAAGTGAACTGCGCCGTGCTGAACGCGGGCGACGGTCGTCACGAACACCCGACCCAAGCCTTGCTCGACGCGCTCACAATCCGCCGCGCAAAGGGCCGTATCCATCGTCTTTCTATCGCGATTTGCGGCGACATCGCCCATTCCCGCGTGGCGCGCTCCAACATCATGCTGCTGGGCAAAATGGAAAACCGCATTCGCCTGATTGGCCCACCCACCTTGATGCCCTCCCAAATTAACGAATTTGGCTGCGAGGTCTTTGAAGACATGCGTGAAGGCCTTAAAGACGTGGACGTCGTTATGATGTTGCGCCTGCAAAAAGAACGCATGGACGGCGGGTTCATCCCGTCTGAACGCGAATATTACCACCGCTACGGTCTGGACGGCGACAAACTCAACCACGCAAAACTCGACGCAATCGTCATGCACCCAGGCCCCATGAACCGCGGCGTCGAAATTGATGGTGACATCGCGGACGACATCAACCGCTCTGTGATCCAAGAGCAGGTCGAAATGGGCGTCGCAGTGCGCATGGCCGCGATGGACCTACTGGCGCGCAATCGCCGCGCCAAGCAATCAGGCGTGATGGTATGAGCACCCAAATGAACATCACCGCGACAGAGCATGGCGTTGTTAGATTGTTCGCGATCGAAACCGCCCAAACCTTCGCACATGCCCATCTTGCAACAGCCCTCGGCACCGACACGCTCGACGAAAACCACGCCGATATCATCACCATCGCCGATCTGGATGAACTCGGCCTTGAGGGCTATCTCGCTCTCGGTATGGGTATCGCTGCTGATGAAATCGAAGCAATGCGCCCTCAAATCAAAGCGCTGAAAAACGACGTCGCCCTCATTCGTTCAGCCGCATTCATGGGCCAAGCAACCACACTTACCCCGCAAGCGCCCCTGCGCTGGATCGCAACATTCGGCGAAGTTCCAATCGACACGTCCTCAACCCCGATCAAAACCGCATCGGCCCAAGGCGTTCTCACAGGATCGCCCCCAAAGACAGGACCCTCAAACACCAAAGTCCTGCTCTGGGTCCTCGCCGCATTTGCGTTTATCGTCGCCGTCACCATTTCCATGCTTATCCGAATAACGCCGTAAGAAAGGTCAGATCATGCAAGAACCCAAAGACCCCAGAATGTCAGGTCGCGTGGCCTCTATCGTGCTGCTTTTGTTGGCCGTTTTCGTCGTCCTCATGGTCTGGATTGCATAAATGACGGACCAAGCAGCAGGGTGGGACGGCATACTTGACGAGGGCGAAAGCATCCTTTGGCAAGGCCGACCAGTCGCTGGCCTATCTTTTCACAATACGGACGTTATGGGCGCGCTGATGGGAGTCTTCTTTATGGTTTTCTCTGTCTTTTGGATCGGCATGGCCGCACAAATTGGCAGCGGCTTCGGCAACAGCGGCTTTGGTGGCGTTTTCCCTAAACTCTTCCCGCTCTTCGGCCTGCCTTTCTTTGCAATCGGCTTTTACAATGCCATCGGGCACGTCTTTTGGCAGGCTTACCTGCGCTCCAAAACCCACTACACACTTACGAGCAACCACGCCTTCATTGCCCTTGATCACCCAACCAATGGCAAAACGCTCAAAAACTTTCCAATCGATGCAAACACGGACGTGATCCTTAAAATCGGCCCACCCGATAGCGTGTGGTTCGCTGGTAAACGCATCGGCTTCACACGCATTGCAGATGGTCGCGCGGTCCTCAAACTCATGCGACAAATTCAGAAAGAAGCCCCATGCACATTCGGTTCACCAACGCACGTCTAATCAATCCAGAAACCGGCACAGATGAGATCGGTGAGCTAACAGTTTCTTCAGGTGTTATCACATCCGTTTCCACACAAGACACTGATAATAAAAAGAATCAGTTTCGCGGCGAAACCTCGGACCCTGAAACTGTGGTAGACTGCGGTGGTAAATGCCTCGCCCCCGGCATCATCGACATCGGTGTTAAGGTCTGCGAACCAGGCGAACGTCACAAAGAAAGCTATCGCAGCGCAGGTCTCGCCGCCGCAGCAGGCGGTGTTACCACAATGGTTACGCGCCCAGATACGTCCCCAACCATCGATAGCCCCGAAGTTCTGGAATTCGCGCGCCGCCGCGCCAATGAAGCAGCCCCCGTCAACGTCCTCGTCATGGCCGCTCTCACCAAAGGACGGATGGGGCGAGAAATGACTGAAATCGGCTTTCTCCAAGACGCAGGTGCCGTCGCTTTCACCGATTGCGACCACGTGGTAACGGACACCAAAGTCTACAGCCGCGCCTTAACCTACGCGCGCTCCCTTAACGCCTTGGTGATCGCCCACATCCAAGAACCAATCCTTAGCACGGGTGCTGCCGTCACCTCTGGCAAATTCGCGTCCCTTCGTGGTCTGCCCGCCGTTTCTGCGATGGCCGAACGCATGGGCCTTGATCGCGATATAGCGCTGATCGAAATGACAGGCGTGCGCTATCACGTTGATCAAGTCACCACCGCGCGCGCCCTTCCCGCTTTGGAACGCGCCAAAGCAAACGGTCTGGACATCACCGCAGGCGTATCGATCCACCACCTCACGCTAAATGAACTCGACGTTGCTGACTACCGCACGTTTTTCAAAGTCAAACCTCCCTTGCGCTCTGAGGACGACCGCCTCGCTGTGATCGAGGCCCTCGCCACTGGCACCATCGACCTCATTTCTTCTATGCACACGCCCCAAGACGAGGAAAGCAAACGCCTGCCCTTCGAGGAAGCCGCCTCTGGCGCGGTCGCCATGGAAACTCTACTTCCCGCCGCCATGCGCCTTGTGCACAACGAACACCTCGATCTGCCAACCCTCTGGCGCGCCCTCAGCCTTGCACCCGCGAAACGCCTCGGCCTGTCCTCTGGTCGTCTCACCGCAGGCGCCCCCGCAGATCTCGTTCTCTTCGATCCCGATGCGCCCTTCATCATGGATCGCTTCAAACTGCGCTCCAAGTCCAAGAACACCCCGTTTGACGGCGCGCGCATGCAGGGTAAAGTGCACGCAACCTACGTCGCAGGCCATCAAGTCTTTGCTCACGAAACCCCTAAGTTCTAATTCTTTCGAAAGCGTTTAAATGCCAATATTTGAAACAAGCCTCCTCGCACTACTGATCTGGGCGGTGCTCGGCTATCTCTTCGGCTCAATTCCCTTTGGCGTGATCATATCGCGCGCTATGGGCCTCGGTAATTTGCGCGACATTGGATCCGGTAACATCGGCGCAACCAACGTCCTGCGCACAGGTTCTAAGCCCGCCGCACTGGCCACACTCATTCTAGACGGCGCAAAAGGGGCCATCGCGGCCCTGATCGCCCGCGCGATGGCAGGCGAAGACGCCGCACAAATCGCGGGTCTCATGGCCCTCATCGGCCACTGCTATCCTGTCTGGTTGAAATTCAAAGGTGGCAAAGGCGTCGCAACCGTCCTCGGCCTGCTTCTCGCGCTCAACTTCCCAGTCGGTGCAGCGTGCTGCGCAACTTGGGTCGCTTTCGCAGCACTCAAACGCATCTCTTCCCTTGCAGCGCTTGCAGCCGTCGGCACATCGACCTTCTGGATGAGCATCCTTGGCTACCCCGAAGGCTTCCTGCTCGGTGTTATCCTGACCATCCTGATATTCTGGCGTCACCGCACAAATACCAGCCGCCTGCGCGCAGGCACAGAGCCTAGGATCGGCAAGTAAAGCCGAGACCAAAACCTTCATCTTTCCAAATAAACTTCCGCCGGAGGCACCCAGGCTCTCAAATGGCGAGAACCGTCAGATCAATAAGAATACTCACCATAAACGCGGCTCAAATCCCCAGCCCATTCACCGTGATACTTCTCTAACATCTCATCTGCAGGCACTTGACCCGTCTCAAGGCTCTCTTTCAAAGCGTTCAAGAAATGCGTCTCATCTGGCACCAAACCACCTGCACCGGGACGTGCGCGCGCTTTCAAACCAGCCTCAGAAATCGCCACGACTTCGCGCGCCAGTTCATGCATACTGATCCCGTTCACCTTGGCCTGTAAGCCGTCGACTGACGCCGCGACCCGCAAAGCATCACGCGTTTCAGCGTCCCAACCTTTGACCAGATCCCATGCTGCATCCAAAGATGTCTGATCATAAGTCAAACCAACCCAGAACGCAGGCAAAGCACACAGACGACGCCAAGGCCCCCCATCCGCGCCGCGCATTTCGATAAACTTCTTCACGCGCGCTTCAGGAAAGACCGTCGTCAGATGATCTGCCCAATCGCTCATGGTTGGCGTCTCACCGGGAAGCGCAGGCAATTCGCCCTTTATAAAGTCGCGGAACGACATGCCCAAGGCGTTGATATATTTTCCATCGCGATAGACAAAATACATCGGCACATCGAGCACATATTGCGTCCAAGCCTCGAATCCGAAACCGTCTTCGAACACGAAAGGCAACATGCCCGTGCGCGCGTCATCAAGGTTCTGCCAAATGTGGCCACGCCAGCTTTTGTGGTTATTGATCTTGCCCTCAAAAAAGGGCGAATTCGCAAACAGGGCCGTCGCAACAGGCTGCAACGCCAAGGCAACCCTCATCTTTTGAACCATGTCGGCCTCTGAACTAAAGTCGAGGTTCACCTGAACCGTGCACGTACGACGCATCATCGCCGTGCCCATGGTGCCAACCTCTTCCATGTAGTTGTTCATCAACTTGTAGCGGCCCTTGGGCATCAAGGGCATTTCTTCGTGCGACCACTCAGGCGCGGCACCCAACCCCATAAAGCCAACGCCGATTTCATCAGAAATCTCACGCACTTCACGCAGGTGTTGGTTCACTTCATCGCAGGTCTCGTGGATGGTTTTCAAAGGCGCACCAGACAATTCCAGCGCCCCGCCCGGTTCCAAGGAAACATTCGCGCCCGCTTTCTCAAGCCCGATCAAATGCCCGCCTTCGCGCACTTCCGACCAACCGTGGCGATCCCGCAAGCCCTCTAGAACAGCCACAATCGAACGTTTACCTTCAAAAGGAAGCGGCGCGTGCGTGTCTGTAAGGTAGCCAAATTTCTCGTGCTCGGTCCCGATGCGCCAGTCCTCTTTGGGACGGCACCCTTCGGCCAAATGCTCTGCTAATTCTTCATGCCGCTCGATTGGGCCACCACCAGTTTGAGGAATAGACATGAGCATGCGCCTTTCGAATGGTTTGCTTTCCCTCAGCCTTGGGGCGATTTGGCAGAGGTGTCAATGCACGCAAGCCCTTCGAATTTGCACAAAACTGTTCCTATCACACCCGCCTGCGAACAGCTTTCATCAAACCAATTAGAAACTGTCGAAAATCCAAAACGTTTTTAAGCTTGGCGTTAACGAAATATCCCGGCTCCTGCGGCAAGACAGGCAAACTATTCACGCGATCAACTTATTTCCAAATGGGTGCATGATGCCAACTGTACGAACACAATCACCAGTTTTCAAAATGATCACCAGTGTGCTTTGGGGGCAGTGGCTTACTGTCCTTTTGCCAGCACTGTGTTTGGGTGCATATTGGGCTTTTGGCCAAACGGGTCTGGTCATTATGGCACTTGGATTACCCGCAATTTGGGTCGTACTTGGCGGATTTGACACTCCTGATGACCACATCGATACGGCCACAGCCTCCAAAACGTTAGAACATTCAGACCAGCTTGCCGTCACATCAGCGGCCTCCTTTTGACCGCAGCACCAAGCGAGCGAATGGCCCTTTTTTGTATTGGTATTGACGACTCTGACGCGATCATAAAGCGGCTTCGATCCAAAAACCTCGAAGACATCCAACTTAGGGTCAGGACTCATAACCAAAAGATGACGGTTGCA
>NZ_JABBAM010000048.1 GCF_018607965.1 Planktotalea sp. | reverse complement strand
TGAAATTAATTTGTTTTAAGAAAAAATCGCTCACGTTTTTGCCTTATTCAACTTTCGGCATTCCCAAATCGGAGTGCTATTCTTCTGGCTAATAGTACCCACGAAACTCTCATATAAAAATGTCCATTTGTTAAGCCCTTATTCATCGCTGGGTTCAATTTGCCATGTATATCCAATCAACAAAAATCGTATGGCCTCTATCTTTGCGTTCGTCACTTCCCCCAAACACAAAACCTCACTACGCTCCTAACGAAACGGATACATCCACACACGGTAGTCATCGATCAACACATGCGCTTTCTCAATCTGCTCAGCACTCATCTTCTTCACGACCTCTTCCTGAGAGATCGCAGCGTCGGGGTCGCCGCCAATAGCGCTGAGGACGTACCACAGATACGCGCGGGTCAGGTCGGGCGCGGGCATGCCAAGGCCAACCTCATAGTACCAGCCCACCCCACTTTGCGCGCCCGGATGCCCTTTCATGGCAGAGCGCAGATACCATTCAAACGCGCGCTCCACGTCCTGCTCCACCCCAAGGCCAAGCGCATACATCACGCCGATCAGTTCCTCGGCGTCAGCGTTACCCGAGCGGGCCGCGGGCCAAAACGCGGCGCGGGCCTCTTCAAAGCGGCCCTGCTCCATCAGGTCGCGGCCCTCTTCGATTTCAGCAAAGGCTGGCGTGGCAATGCACATCATTATAGCCAAAAATTTGCGCATGTTGCTGTCCTTGCGTTGCTGCCCGTCGCTGGGTTGGCAAGTGATCTGCCACCGCTTTTAAGCTCTGAGCAGTTTCATCCGACTGATCCGCAAAAGGCAAGGATCGGGCAACTGCTTTTTTACGATAAGATCCTCAGCGGGAACAAGAATATTTCCTGTGGGACGTGTCACCATCACGATCTAGGTGGCGCAGATGGGCTTAGCCTTGGCATCGGCGAAGGTGGCGTTGGTGTTGGCCCCAAACGCACGGCAGGTACGGGCGACGCGCGTATTCGCAAGCGCATCCCACGCAACGCGCCCGCGCTTTGGAACATAGGTCATAAGAGTATTCGCAACATTTTTCACGACGGACGACTGTCGGTTTCGGATATCTACGGCAACGGCTTCAATTCACCTGCCGAAGAATGGCTGCCTGCGGGTCTTGATAACATTACAGCTGCGCAGGCGCTGTTCCCATTGACCGCGCAATTCGAAATGGCGGGTAATCCGAAGGAAAATCAGATTGCAGGCGCGGTGCACGATAGGATCGACGCGGCATGGCCTATAATAGCGAAACGTGTGCGCGTTATTCCCGAATACGCTGAGATGTTTGAAGCCGTTTTTGATGATGTGAGCAACGCCCAAGATGTTACCATCGTCCATATCGGGAATGCGCTGGCCGCGTTCATCAATTCTGATTGGCAAAGCTTTGATAGCCCGTTTGACGCCTACCTGACCGATCAGACACCTTTGCCACAAGATGCCGCCGAAGGCATGAAGCTTTTCTACGGCACCGCAAACTGCGCGTCATGCCACGCTGGCCCGCTCTTCACAGATCAAGAGTTTCACGCGCTCGCCCTTCCCGCCTTTGGTCCTGGTCGGACCCGACGCTTTGATCCGATGCCACGTGATGTAGGGCGTATGGGCGAAAGCGACGCGCTTGAAGATGCTTACCGTTTCCGCACCCCCCCTCTCAGAAATGTAGCACTTACCGCGCCCTATGGGCATAACGGCGCGTTTGCGACACTGAAAAGTGTGATCAAGCACCACACGGACCCGCTCAAAACGAAGTCCACATGGACACGCGACATGGCTAATCTGCCAAATGCGCCCTGGCTTGAAGCGATTGATTTCACCATCCAATCCGACACGCGCGAAATGATACGCCAAGCCCGCGCACTCGATATCAAACCAATCGATCTAACCGATGCTGAAATATCAGATATCGAAGCGTTCCTACACAGCCTAACTGGCGCATCCGGCAACACACGCCCCATGGGCCGCCCAGACACAGTCCCCTCAGGCCTACCAGTAGACTGAAACCCGATATTCCTCTCTCTGTAAATATTCGGCCTTATGTATCAAACGCACCAACAATCTAGCTTATAAACTGGGCGCTGTGGATCCATAATGCGGGTATGCAGGATAAGTCGATAAATGGCGCGCTACTGGCGTTGAGAAAGCAGATCATTCGCGGCAAGCTGGATGGACTGGCGAATGTTGAGGCTTTGATGGCGATGCGTGGGGCGGATTTGCCGCGCGTTATGCCTGCCAAGCGCAAGGACGTTGCGCGCAAGGGGCATATGACTGCGCTTGTCCTTGAGGTGCTACGTGACGGGTCGTGCCACATTCAGCAGGTCAATGAATTCGTAGCCAGTAAGCGCCCTGAGCTGAACGGCAAGGATCTGCATAAGCGCACGCGGAACACGCTAGATCGACTGAGGCGCAAAGGGCTGGTGGTGCAGGACTTTGGGCCGGATGGGTGTTTGTGGCGGTTGGACTAGTCGCGGTATCTTTTTTGACTAAAAATCGATCTCTATAGGCCTTTAAATGCTTTTCCGATCAAATTTTCGATTTCTTTATTTGTTTCTTCTTCAGCCTTTTTTTGTATTCTGATTGTAATCGAAAAATCGATACTTTGTTGCCACATTGCTCACAAGCAACCATCTGAATTGCGGGCAAATCAAGGAAGTTTTCAGGGAGATTAAACCCGCCTCCGCAATTTTTTCTGCACTTAGTATCGATACTAATATAGAAGGCCTTATCTGACATGTCTCACACCAAAGTTATTGATACCAAACTAGTCTGATCAATCTGTAGGGTCAGGACCCATTAACTGATTGAGCCTGTGGGGCTGATATGATTCACGACC
>NZ_JABBAM010000117.1:9156-19550 GCF_018607965.1 Planktotalea sp. | reverse complement strand
AAACAAAAGGCGGCTCAAAATTGAACCGCCTTTTGGTATTACATGACCTTAGTGAGCGACTTTACTTGCGCCTTCACTCTTTTGCAAAGCTGCAGCTTCCGCTTCTTCAGCAATTTCATCCCATTCAATTGGCTCAGGTGTACGAACCAAGGCGTGATGCAACACATCCCGTACGTGGGATACAGGAATAATCTCCATACCATCTTTCACGTTGTCAGGAATATCGCGCAGGTCTTTTTCGTTTTCCTGAGGGATCAACACCGTTTTGATCCCACCCCGCAATGCCGCCAATAGTTTTTCCTTCAAACCACCGATCGGCAGAGCATTACCACGAAGCGTGACCTCGCCCGTCATTGCGATGTCCTTGCGGATCGGGATGCCCGTCAAAACAGACACAATCGACGTCACCATCGCCAGACCAGCAGAAGGCCCATCTTTCGGTGTCGCCCCTTCTGGTACGTGCACGTGGATGTCCCACTTTTCGAATTTTGGTGGTTTCACCCCAATCTGAGGAGCAATGGAACGCACGTACGAACTGGCCGCATCGATGCTTTCTTTCATAACATCGCCTAGTTTGCCCGTCGTTTTCATCCGCCCCTTGCCCGGTAGACGCAACGCTTCGATGCTAAGAAGCTCTCCACCAACAGATGTGTACGCAAGACCCGTGACAACGCCAACTTGGTCTTCCTTTTCCGCCAAACCGTAGCGGAATTTTTTGACACCAAGATAGTCATCAATGTTGTCGGCAGTAACCGTGATTTCTGTCTCTTCGTTTTTCACAATTTTAGTGACCACCTTACGGGCAACTTTACCAATTTCCCGTTCAAGATTTCGCACACCAGCTTCGCGTGTATAGACGCGAATGATCTCTTTCAATGCATCATCCGTAAGCGTGAATTCAGCAGGTCTCAAACCATGGTTCTTAACTTGCTTTTCGATCAAATGCTGTTTCGCAATCTCGAATTTTTCGTCTTCAGTGTACCCAGCAAGCGGAATAATTTCCATGCGATCCAACAATGGGCCCGGCATGTTGTACGAGTTCGCAGTGGTCAAGAACATCACGTTGCTCAAGTCGTACTCCACCTCAAGGTAGTGGTCGACGAAAGTCCCGTTCTGCTCAGGATCAAGTACTTCAAGCATCGCAGATGCCGGATCGCCTCGAAAGTCCTGTCCCATCTTGTCGATTTCATCGAGTAAAATCAGAGGGTTCGTCGTTTTCGCTTTTTTCAAGGCTTGGATAATCTTGCCCGGCATGGATCCGATGTAGGTGCGGCGATGACCCCGAATTTCGCTCTCATCGCGCACCCCGCCTAAAGAAATACGGATAAATTCACGGCCCGTTGCCCGCGCAACTGACTTTCCAAGCGACGTCTTACCAACACCGGGGGGGCCAACAAGACACATGATAGGGCCTTTTAGCTTTTTCGAACGTTGCTGGACTGCGAGGTATTCAACTATGCGTTCTTTGACCTTCTCAAGACCGTAGTGATCTGCGTCCAGAACCTGTTGCGCTGCAATCAAGTTCTTTTTCACGCGACTTTTTGTGCCCCAAGGGATGGCCAGTATCCAATCAAGATAGTTGCGCACGACCGTGGCTTCCGCACTCATCGGGCTCATGTTTTTGAGCTTTTTGATCTCGGCATCCGCTTTTTCACGGGCTTCTTTGCTGAGCTTGGTCGCGTTAACTTTGCCCTCAAGCTCGGTTACTTCGTTTTGACCCTCTTCGCCATCGCCAAGTTCCTTCTGAATGGCCTTCATTTGCTCATTCAAATAGTACTCGCGCTGCGTCTTTTCCATCTGGGTTTTGACGCGGGTCTTGATCTTCTTTTCGACTTGTAGAACGCTCAATTCGCCTTGCATCAAGCCGTAAACTTTTTCCAAACGTTCGCTGACTGACAAGGTTTCCAGAAGATCTTGCTTTTGATGCACTGCAATGCCCAAGTGACCCGACACAAGATCAGTCAACTTAGCAGGATCATCGGTTTCCACGACAGAAGCCAACGCTTCTTCGGGAACATTCTTTTTCACTTTGGCATAGCGTTCGAATTCAGTGCCAATCGTGCGAATGAGCGCTTCAATCGTAGTCGCGTCGCCCGGCATTTCTGTCAGGTACTCGGCGCTGGCCTCAAAGAAGCTATCGTTTTCAAGGTATTCAGTGACGCTTACACGTGCTTGTCCCTCCACAAGGACTTTAACCGTTCCGTCGGGAAGTTTTAGCAATTGCAAGACGTTGGCAATGACACCCGCATCAAAAATACCATCAACCTGCGGATCATCCTCGGACGGATCACGCTGTGCAGCGAGTAGAATTTGCTTGTCTGCCGCCATTACCTCTTCCAAGGCGCGTACAGATTTTTCACGGCCTACGAAAAGCGGCACGATCATATGTGGGAACACCACAATATCGCGCAACGGTAGCACCGGATAGGATGAATTAAGGGGCTCTTGCATGCTCTGTCCTTACTATTGGCAAGACAATCTGACCCCGCTTTGCGGCAGTCCTGATCGTCTCCTACTTTGGTATAGATACATGGGGCGCGACGGCGCTAGTTTCAAGCGACTTTATTGTGCTGGCTTCGATAAAAGTGGCACAAAGCGTCAAGATCAAAGCCGAGCAGATGAGTTGCATGTTTGTCATGCCCGTCTCTTTAGCAAGCAAACCTTTCCCAGCCCTTAATATTGCTGAACTGCTTCTAAATAGGCTCAATATCGCCCTGCGCCCGCGTTTCGTGGAACGCAACTTGCCATGCGTCAAACGTACCTGCCCCAATCGCATCGCGCATGCCCTGCATCAAATCCTGATAAAAGTGCAGGTTATGCCACGTCAAAAGCATGCCAGAAATCATCTCTTGGCTTCGGAAAACATGGTGTAGATAAGCGCGGGAATAGTTTGTGCAAGTGGGACAAGAACAGCCTTCATCCAGCGGGCGCGGATCATCAGCGTGGCGCGCGTTTTTGATGTTCAATTGTCCACGACGCGTCCAAGCCTGGCCTGTGCGGCCCGAACGCGATGGAAGCACGCAGTCCATCATATCAATGCCACGCGCGACGGCACCAACGATGTCATCGGGTTTGCCGACACCCATCAAATAGCGCGGCTTATCCACAGGCAGAATGTCAGGCGCATATTCAAGAACGCCGAACATCGCCTCTTGGCCCTCGCCCACGGCAAGGCCGCCAACCGCGTAGCCATCAAATTCAATTTCTTTGAGTTTTTCAGCACTTATTCCACGAAGCTCTCGTGTTACGCCACCCTGCTGAATGCCAAACAAGGCATGCCCCGGACGATCCCCGAATGCATCGCGTGACCGCTGCGCCCATCGCATGGACAGCTCCATCGACTTGCGCACATCCGCCTCTGTCGCGGGCAACGCGGGGCATTCGTCGAAACACATCACAATGTCAGACCCAAGCAGCGCTTGGATTTCCATAGAACGCTCTGGGGTCAGGTGGTGCTTTGATCCGTCGATATGGCTTTTAAACGTCACGCCCTCTTCGTTCAGCTTGCGCAAGCTCGACAGGCTCATCACTTGGAACCCGCCGCTATCTGTCAGAATTGGGCGATCCCAGTTCATGAATTTGTGCAGTCCCCCAAGACGATCAATGCGTTCAGCCGTTGGACGCAACATCAAATGATACGTGTTGCCAAGCAGGATATCCGCTCCCGTCGCGCGTACGCTTTCGGGCATCATCGCTTTGACGGTTGCGGCAGTGCCAACAGGCATGAAAGCGGGCGTTCTGATGTCGCCGCGCGGAGTGCTGATCACGCCAGTGCGTGCGCGCCCATCGGTGGCATTCAGAGTATATGAAAAGCGTTGTGTCATAGTGCGCGTCCTATATCCCTGAATTTGATTTGAAAAGTGTGCCTAAGTGTCTTTTTCAGCCCGTGCCAACGCTTTCGCAGCAACCGACGCGAAGAACAGTGCACCAATACAGGTCATCATTAGTAAAACACAAAAGACCCACGCGCCGTTTTCTGGTGTCAAAACCGCCCCTGTTATCGCGCTTCCTGCTGCGCCCATGGCAGTGGACATTGACGTGGTCAAACCAGAGGCGCTGCCAGCAAGGTCGGGTCGCACGCTCATCGCGCCCGTGTTAGCCGCAGGAATGCTGAGGCCGTTTCCGATCCCCATTGTCGCCATAAGCCCAAAGAAAACGACGGGGTGTGCTAAGTCAAAAGCAAGCAATGCCAGCGCGCAAATCGGTCCGATAATCGCAACCATCCGCCCCCAAATCATCATCTTTCCCAAAGATAAGCGTCCAGAAAAGCGACCCGTGAAAAAACTGCCTACAAAAAAACCACCCGCGATCGTGCCAATTGCCATCCCAACTTGGGCCGGTGCCAAACCAAATTGTGTGCTCGCAACCAGCGGCACACCAGCGAGAAATACGAAAAACGCAGTCACTGAAAAGCCAACAACCAAGGAATGGCTCCAAAACATCTGCGAGCGCAACACAATGCCGTACCCGATCACTTGCTCTTTAAAGCGAATACCTTTGCCCGGCGCTGTTTCTCCCAGGTCGAGCCAAATTAAAGCGACGCTGATGCATCCCATAATCGCATAAAGCCAAAAGATCGAGCGCCATCCAAGCGTTTCCTCAAGCAAGCCGCCAATCAACGGCCCAATCATGGGCGCAATTGCCATTGCCATCGCGATATAGCCTAGGATGCTGGTGCCTTTTCCGGGCGGATACATGTCGCGCACGATGGCGCGAGACAGGATCGACCCCGTCGCACTGGCCGCTTGCAACATTCGAAAGGCCAAGAAGGTTGTGAAATCCTCGGTAACAGCAGCGCCAACCGAGGCAAGCGCGAAAATTGCGAATGTAACCAATAAAACAGGGCGACGACCGAACTTATCCGACAAAGGCCCTAAAATGAGGCTAAGCAGTGCTGACAATACAAGAAATCCGGAAATGGCATAACTGATCGCGCCGTAGCTGACACCGAAATCCGCCGCCATTGATGGCAATGAGGGCAAGAAAAGGTTCAACGTCAGAACCGAGATTGCCGTTAGCAAGATCAAAGTTGTGCGCGTCGGCGGCGTTCGGGTTGGGTTGGATTGGTTCATACCACTATCCTTTGCCCTTTTAAGAAGCGCAACAAGACCAAAAGCACACGTGACATCGCGCCGCGCGCGTGCCCTTTACGTGCCCATAGCTAAACCCTATATAAATACTCAAGAACATAGATGAGGCAAAAAATGACCGACGCAACTGCGCCGCTTGAAGGCACCCCACTGATCGCTCCGTCCAGCACTGATCACCCTCTATATGAGGGCATTGTTGAAGCGTGCCGCACAGTTTATGATCCTGAAATTCCAGTAAATATCTACGACCTCGGTTTGATCTACACGATTGATATCAATGCCGAGAACGAAGTTAGCATTCTGATGTCCTTAACGGCACCCGGTTGCCCCGTCGCCGGTGAAATGCCTGGATGGATCGCAGAAGCGGTTGAGCCGATGGCAGGCGTAAAGCACGTCAACGTCGAGCTGATTTGGGAGCCCCCATGGGGTATGGAAATGATGAGCGACGAAGCCCGTCTTGAACTGGGGTTTATGTAAAGTCCCCAACCCGCGCTTGTGAAAACAGGCGCGCGGACTTACCTTTTGTCTACACTCTAATTCGTTAGGATCTGAACATGTTCGGCATTCCAGGCAAGCAAGCCGTCAGCATCACGCCAAAAGCAGAAGTGCAAATTGCCAAGTTAATGGCGAAAGAAGGCCATATGGGCTTGCGCATAGGCGTCAAAAAAGGCGGTTGTGCGGGCATGGAATACACCATGGATTACGTGAACGAAGTCGATGCAAACGATGAACTGGTTGAACAAAACGGCGCACGCGTCATGATCGCGCCGATGGCGCAGATGTTTCTGTTCGGAACCGAAATTGACTACGAAACCTCCCTATTGGAATCAGGCTTCAAATTCCGAAACCCAAACGTGACAGACGCGTGCGGATGTGGAGAGTCTATTAAATTCAAAGACGTCGAAGAATTGCAGGCAGACGCAGCCAAGATCTGATCTGGCGTCGGGTTTGGATGACCCACCCCCCTTTTTAATTTCGGAGCGCGAAACATGCGGCGTAAACTGGCAGCAGGCAATTGGAAAATGAACGGCACAAGCGCTGATCTAGCCCAGATCGAAGCGATTGCGCAGGCGCACACTGGGGCGTTGTCCGAAATCGTGATGGCGCCGCCAACGACCTTGCTACATCGCGCGTCTGAATTCACTAAAACGGGTCCGGTTACGTTAGGCGCTCAGGATTGTGACAAACACGAGAACGGGGCCCACACGGGCGATATTTCAGCCGAAATGCTAATCGATGCTGGCGCATCCTATGTGATCCTTGGCCACTCTGAACGCCGCGCAGATCACGCAGAACACGATGAAGATGTCAGTGCAAAAGCGCAAATTGCTTTAAAAGCTGGCATGCGCGTCATCATCTGCCTGGGCGAAGAACTGGAAGAACGCGAGGCTGAAAATACGCTTGATGTCATCGCCGGCCAGCTTGCAAGGTCAATCCCTGCTGACATTTCAGGCGATAGATTGGTTATCGCCTATGAACCTATTTGGGCCATCGGCACCGGTAAAGTTCCCAGTATTGAACAAATCGCAGAGGTGCATGACTTTATCCGTGCGCGGCTTGAGGAACGCTTTGGGTCTCGAATTGCCCGTTCGGTGCGCTTGCTTTATGGTGGTTCTGTAAAGCCAAATAATGCAGCGGCAATCTTTGCTGTTGATAACGTTGATGGCGCACTTGTTGGGGGTGCGAGCCTGATAGCGGATGATTTTTCACCAATCATCAATGCGCTAGACGCCAGTTAACGTAAGCGTTCGATCAAGGCCGCGTTCACGTCCGGCGTCACAAAATGCGACACATCCCCATCAAGGCGCGCAATCTCTTTAACGAGCTTGGACGCAATCGCCTGATGCTGTGCTTCGGCCATCAAAAACACGGTTTCGATTGAGTTATCTAGGACGCGGTTCATTCCAACCATTTGATATTCGTACTCAAAATCAGCAACAGCACGCAGGCCTCGGATGATGATCTGCGCGCCGACATCGCGTGCGCAATTTATCAGAAGGTTCTCAAACGGGTGAACAACAATCTCTGTTCCGGTTTGTTCAGACAATTCAGCACAAATTTGCTCGATCATCGCGACGCGCTCTTCAAGAGAAAACAAGGGCCCTTTGTCGCGGTTTATCGCAACGCCAATCACGAGCTTATCCACCAACGCACAAGCGCGGCGAATAATATCAATGTGACCCAAAGTGACGGGATCAAAGGTCCCGGGGTAAAGACCTGTTCGCATGGTCGCGCTCCTATTTCTTGAGGTGCACGCAACAATATTGCGCTGCCAAATGCAAGTGCGAACCTGTCACAGAGCCGCTTAATGCCCCATGATCATGCCTTGCAACGCATCTTTCTCCATCGAAAGCTCACTGAGGCGCGATTTAACAACGTCACCAATCGTGATCAAGCCAATCAATTTACCATCCTCAACCACGGGCATGTGACGAAAGCGTCCGTCTGTCATCTGCTGTAAAACTTGATCCGCCGAATCCGCACGTGTGCAAGTGACCAGCTTGGTCGTCATGAAATCATCCACCTTGCGTGACAGGCACCCTGCCCCGTGCGCCGCCAATTCCCGTACAATATCGCGTTCTGATAGAATTCCGTCCGCAGTTTGGCCCGCAGCAGACACAACAACCGTTCCAATTCGCTTATCTGCCAGAATTTGAGCCGCGTCGCGCACCAAAGTGCCGGGTTTGACAGTGACGACCGCATCACTCGCTTTCGAACTAAGAATTTGCTGCACTAGCATGAGCGGTTCTCCAATAATTTCATTGCGATATTTTTAGAATTCCCGCAAATCAACCTTCTGTCAAGCGACCCTACTCATTCAAGATTGCAGCAGCCTCAAGGTGCACAATTTCTGCGCGAATACCTGCCGCAAGCGCCTCCGCAAATCGGTTAAGCCGTTGTAACCGCCGATCAGAGTCGTGACGCACTAGGTAGAAACTACGAACTAGGCTGACGTCATCGACCAGTATTCGCGTCAATTCAGGTGCCGCAGGCAGCGCAAAATCATGCACAATGCCAAGGCCAGCCCCCTGCCGAATAGCATGAAATTGAACCGCGACAGAGTTTGATGCCAGCGGCACACGTTGCACACCAAGCGCACTTAAGTAGTCCAATTCCTTATCAAAAATCATATCAGGGATGTAGCCAATCATCCTATGCCCCTGTAAATCCTCCTTAGACTTGAGCGGTCCAGCACCGCGCAGATATGCAGGCGACGCCGCTAAATGCAGCTTATAATCACTTAGTTTCTGAACCGTTAAGCGCCCTGCCGTCGGCGCGCTGACTGTAATCGCCATATCAGCTTCGCGCTTGGACAGGTTCACCACCCGTGGAAGCGCTACAATTTGCACGTCCAGATCAGGATGCGCCTCAACAATCCGCGCGCAAACCTGAGGTAGCAGAAAGTTCGCACAGCCATCAGGTGCGCCAATACGGATCGTACCGCTGATTTCGCTTCCAGATGCAGCCCCCTGCACCATCAGATCGCCAGCAGCGCCCATCGCCTGTTCCGCCTCTTCGGCTAACGGTAAAAGCCGCGCACCAGCAGCACTTAATTCGTATCCCAATGGCGATTTAGCAAACAGCGGGGTCCCCATCCGCTGTTCTAAGCGCGCTATGCGTCGCCCCACCGTCGCAGGATCAATGCGCAATGTTTTTCCCGCAGCAGACAGGCTTTGCCCGCGTGCGACACCCAAGAATATCCGCAGATCATCCCAATTTTGTGCCACAGCGCACCCCCTCTGCAAAAATGCAAAACCCTTTAGGCTAATTGCACCTGTTCAAAGCATTTTTGCAAGATTAACCTAATGCCAATCAATCAAAGGATCGATCCATGCAAGAACTTACCCACTATATTAATGGCGAACACTTCAAAGGCACATCTGGCCGCTTCGCAGACGTCTACAATCCTGCGACAGGCGAAGTTCAAGCCAAGGTTCCCCTCGCAAGCGCCGAGGAGATGGCGCACGCCGTCGCGATCGCCGCCGAGGCACAGGTTGCTTGGGCTGCAACAAACCCACAACGCCGTGCACGCGTTTTGATGGCGTATGTTGGCCTGTTGAACCGTGACATGGACAAGCTGGCCGAAACGCTCTCGCGTGAGCACGGCAAGACGATCCCAGACGCGAAAGGCGACGTTCAGCGTGGCCTTGAGGTTGTTGAATATTGCATCGGCGCGCCTGAATTGCTCAAGGGCGATTACACCGACGCGGCTGGCCCTGGCATTGACATGTACTCTATGCGCCAAGCCCTTGGTGTGACAGCAGGAATTACGCCCTTCAACTTCCCCGCGATGATTCCAATGTGGATGTTTGCCCCTGCCATTGCATGCGGTAACGCGTTCATTCTCAAGCCATCCGAACGTGATCCATCTGTCCCCTTGATGCTTGCTGAATTGCTTGAAGAAGCGGGCCTTCCAAAGGGCATTATTCAAGTCGTGAACGGTGACAAAGTTGCGGTTGACGCGATCTTGCACGACGACATTATTCAGTCCGTTGGTTTTGTTGGCTCCACACCCATCGCAGAGTATATCTACGCAACAGGCTGTGCAAACGGCAAACGCGTTCAGTGTTTCGGCGGCGCTAAGAACCACATGATCATTATGCCCGACGCGGATATGGATCAAGCGGCGGACGCGCTTATTGGCGCGGGTTACGGTGCAGCTGGCGAACGCTGCATGGCGATTTCTGTTGCGGTTCCGGTTGGCGAAGACACTGCAGATCGTTTGATCGAAGCGCTGGTTCCACGCATTGAAAAGCTGAAAGTCGGTCCATATACATCAGGCGACGATGTGGATTACGGCCCCGTTGTAACGTCCGCGGCAAAAGCCAACATCGAACGTCTTGTGCAAACGGGCGTCGATCAAGGTGCGGAACTCGTTGTCGACGGTCGTGGCTTTAGTTTGCAAGGTTATGAAGATGGCTTCTTCGTGGGCCCACACTTGTTCGACCGCGTCACGCCAGACATGGACATCTATAAGTACGAGATCTTCGGCCCTATCCTTTCAACTGTACGCGCAGGTTCTTATGAAGAAGCCCTTAAACTGGCGATGGACCACGAATACGGCAACGGCACCGCAATCTTTACTCGTGACGGCGACGCTGCCCGTGATTTTGCAAGCCGCGTAAATGTTGGCATGATCGGCATCAACGTCCCGATCCCTGTACCACTCGCCTACCATACGTTTGGCGGCTGGAAGAAATCAGTCTTTGGCGACTTGAACCAGCACGGCCCTGATGCTTTCAAGTTCTACACACGCACCAAGACCGTAACAGCGCGCTGGCCCTCAGGCATTAAACAAGGCGG
>NZ_JABBAM010000117.1:0-9056 GCF_018607965.1 Planktotalea sp. | reverse complement strand
CGTCCCAAAATCGGCGACACGCCAATACGAACCAATCCAGAAATACCTTTGGACACTATTTGGATAACCGCATTCAACGCCGCAAGCTGCGGCTTGGCAGTCTTCATCATCTGAAATTTCGTTATGCTTTGTGCACGGGCACGCTCGGAAATAAATCCAGCGTTCAATCGCTCAGACGGTACCTCTTCGGTCACAATCGCATGGGGCACCCACGCCAACGTCAATCCGGCAGCATGTGCACGACGCGAGAAATCAGTGTCCTCACCGCCACTCAAACCGAACACAGGATCAAAGCGCAAATTCGCGATTTGAACCGCGTTCAAATCCGCAATCCAGTTATTCGTCGCCAGATCAAATCGTTGACCTGCAGCCATCGCAGACGCTTTACGCCCATCGCTCACTTTTGCAGCGCGCTCGTAGTAGGACAGGACAGCCCCTTCAGCATCCGAACACCCTGTAGAGGGAACGACGGGAACGACAGGGCCGCCCGCAAGCTGCGCCTCGGCCTCTTTCGCACCAGCCCACAAAATCCGCAACCAATCGTGGCGCACTTGCTCGTCGTCATCAATAAAGGCCATCCAATCGGCGCCCTGTGCAAGCGCGGCCTCAAGTACCGTATTGCGCGAATGCGAAATACCACGACGTGGTTCAAGAAATGCGCGCGCACTCCAACCAGTACGCTTTGCGAAGTCATCAACCAGATCAGTCAGCGTCAAGATTTCATCATTTTCGACAAAAATAAAACAAAGCTCCGCCCCTTGCGGCACATCCAAGGCCTGCAAAGACTGCAAAAGATCCGCGAACATGCGCGGTCGTTGTCGTGTCGCGGCAGCAACAGCAATGCGCGTGACCGTGCGCTCCATATTTTTTATCGCCCCAGAATAATGTCCAACACTACTCTCCAGATCCTCTTAAAACAAACAGAGCACCTTGTTCGTGCATGTGATTGCGCGTCAAGTGTTGCTCTTGCGCCGCCAAAGACCCACAAACCTAATGAATTCCCGCACCATTTGCGAAAGTGAACTGACCCAATGAGCGACATCTATATCCGGACCACCGGCCACGCTGGCCATATTACGCTAAACCGCCCTGCTGCGTTGAACGCATTGACCTATGACATGGTCCGCGCAATTGACGTCGCCTTGCGGGACTGGGCGAACGATCCAAACGTCGCTCTGGTCTTGATTGATGCCAGCGGTGACAAAGCGTTTTGCGCAGGCGGTGATATCGCAGACCTTTACGCAACAGGCCGATCTGGCGATTTCACATACGGACAAGGGTTTTGGCGCGACGAATACCAATTGAACGCATTGATTGCAGGGTTTTCCAAGCCGATCGTCACCTTCTTGCAAGGCTTCACGATGGGCGGCGGCGTCGGTGTTGGATGCCACGCCTCTCATCGGATTGTCTGCGACAGTAGCCGCATTGCGATGCCCGAATGTGGCATTGGATTGGTGCCCGATGTTGGTGGGTCGATGTTACTGGCCCATGTGCCTGGACGTTTGGGGGAATACCTTGGCCTAACGACTGATCGCATGGGGCCTGGGGACGCTATCTTGGCCGGTTTTGCAGATCATTTTATTCCACAGGACTCGTGGGAAGAACTTCGGGCCACACTTTGTGCTGAGGGTGATATCAGCGCTGTCTTATCCGCAGAACATCCCGCGCCCAAAGCTGCACTTTCAGAACATATGGATATGATCTCAGCCTTGTTTGCAGGCGAAGGCCTTAATGACATCTGCACAAACCTGCGCGCAGAAAATACTGAACTTGCAGAGAAATCCTTGAAATCGATTGCACGTAATTCTCCGCTCGCAATGGCCTGCGCAGTCGAGATGATCCACCGTCTGCGCGGCATAAGCGAAATGAAGCGCGCATTGGAACTCGAATACCGCTTCACGTATCGTGCAATGGAGCATGGGGATTTCCTTGAAGGCATACGCGCCGCAATTATTGACAAGGATCGCACACCGAAATGGAAACACGCGCTGGACAAAGTGCCCCCCGTTGATGTCTCCTTTATGCTGCGCCCATTGGGCAAAGAGAAACTGACATTTGAAGAAGAGAGTACAGGCATGCAAATCGGATTTATCGGTCTTGGTAATATGGGCGGCCCGATGGCGGCAAACTTGGCTGCAGCGGGCCATACTGTGCGTGGCTTTGATGTGGCCGGCACGTCTGCACAGGGCGTGAGCAACGTCGAAAGTGCGGTTGAGGCCGCCACAGGCGCTGATGTGTTGATAACGATGCTGCCCAATGGCGACATTCTACGTTCTGTTGCGGATGAAGTTATCCCCGCGATGAATGCGGGCGCGGTTCTTTTGGATTGCTCAACAGTTGATGTTGAGAGTGCGCGCGCGGTTGCTGAGCAAGCGGTCGCAGCGGGTGTCCACGCCCTCGATGCACCTGTGTCGGGTGGTATCGGCGGGGCCTCTGGTGGCACGTTAACGTTCATGGTTGGTGGTGGTGAAGACGGGTTTAACAAAGCTCTGCCCCTGTTTGAAATCATGGGACAAAAGTCGGTTCACTGCGGTCCATCTGGTAATGGGCAGGCCGCAAAAATTTGCAATAATATGATCCTTGGCGTGACTATGATCGCTACTTGTGAATCCTTTGCACTGGCCGACAAACTGGGTCTGGACCGTCAAAAGATGTTTGACGTGGTCAGTACGTCCTCTGGGTATAGTTGGAGCATGAACGCCTATTGCCCAGCCCCCGGTGTTGGCCCAACGTCTCCAGCCGACAATGATTACCAACCAGGTTTCGCGGCAGACTTGATGTTGAAAGACCTCAAACTTGCGCAAAAAGCGGCGATCGATGCAAATGCTGACACGCCCATGGGGGCAATGGCCCAAGCGTTGTATGCGCAGTTTGTCGAAGACGAAGACGGATCAGGCAAAGATTTCAGCGCGATGCTTCCTCGTTTCGAAAAGAACGGGCGTCCCTAACAGTCGTTTAAGGCGGGTGCGTGATATCACGCACCCTACGACCCCGTTACGCCCTAAGGCGCGCACCCGCTGGATCAAAGGGTGGCTCGCTTAAGATCACCGCGCGATGGGGCTGGCCTAGGACCATCACTTCAACCGCATCTCCCGCTTTGGCGTCTTTGACAAAACCAAGCGCAAGGCTCATTCCAACGGTATAGCCATATGTGCCCGAGGTCACGCGCCCGATGCCTTTGCCGTCTTTAAAGATCGGCTCGCCCCCTGTTGCATCCGCATTTGATGCAGTCACATCCGTCTCATCCAAGTGCAGCAGAACCATATGTTCGCGCGCGTCCTGCGCTAGCGTCTCAGCGGCTGCCGCTTTGTTCAGAAAATTCTTCTCCATTTTACAAAGACGGTCCAAGCCCACTTCTTGCGGGAAGTACTCTGGACTATATTCGCGGCTCCACGATCCATAGCCCTTTTCCACACGCAGACTCATCAACGCGCGCCCGCCAACGGGTCCAGCGCCAATCTCTTTGCCCGCCTCTAACAACGCTTCATACAGACGCGCTTGATCGGTCTCATCGCAATGCAGTTCCCAGCCAAGATCCCCTGTGAAACTAACGCGCAGCGCCAACACTTCTACGCCAGCCAATTCTATCCGCTTGGATCGCATGAATGGAAAATCTTCGGTTGCAAGCGACGCGTTCGTCATACGTTGCAACATTTCACGCGATTTGGGACCCGCGACGTTGAACCCGCAAATCTCATTCGTGCGGCTCTCAAATATCACGCCCTCGGGCAACGACACCTGTTTGAAGAACCGCTTGTGATACCGTTCCGCCATGCCTGATCCAATGATCCAGAATTCATCCTCAGCCAGCTTGGTCACTGTGAAATCGCCCGCGATTCCGCCGCGCTTGCCGATCAAGGGCGTTAGGCAAGATCGCCCCACCGCCTTTGGCATGTTGTTGGCAAAGACCGCATTCAGCCACTCGGCAGCGCCCGCACCCTTGCAAATATATTTCGCGAAGTTGGAGATATCGATGATCCCCGCGCGATTACGCAACATCTTGCATTCCTCGCCCACAGGGCCCCACCAATTTTGGCGTGTGAACCCGTTGGTATCGGCCGCACTAGACGTATCGGCAAACCACGACGGATGCTCCCAACCTGCGTTCAAACCAAACACAGCGCCAAGTTCGGCTTGCTTGGAATAGGCGGGCCGCATGCGCGCAGGTCGACCCGCTGCGCGTTCTTCATTCGGGAAATGGATCGCAAAGCGGTGTGCATAGCTGTCTTCAACCCGCGCTTTGGTAAAGGCTTTATCGGCCCAAGTATCAAAGCGCGCGACGTCCCAGCCGAACATGTCGTATTGGGTTTCGCCCTCGATCATCCACTGGGCCGCCATCAGGCCCATACCGCCTGATTGCGAAAACCCTGGGATGATGCCGTTGCAGCAGAAATAATTCTCAAGCTCTGGCAAAGGTCCAAACAGCACATTGGAATCGGGCGACCAAATCATAGGCCCATTGATGACCCGCTTGATGCCAGCGTCAGCCACCGCTGGGACACGTTCAATCGCGTTCATCATATTCTCTTCGATCCGTTCCAGATCGTCTGGGAACAGTTCATGCGCGAAATCTAGCGGCGTGCCCTCTTCGGCCCAGAACTTCACATCCTTTTCATAAGCCCCGACCAGCAAACCCTGCCCTTCTTGGCGCAGATAATATTCGCCGTCGCGGTCAGACACAGACGGCAAGCGACGATCTGACGCTTCGATCTCGGGAATGCTTTCCGTCACGAAGTACTGGTGTTCAGTTGGCTGCAGAGGCAGTTCAAACCCAGCAAGTGCCGCCACTTCACGCCCCCAAAGACCTGCTGCGTTCACCACCCACTGCGTGTGAATATCACCCTTTGGCGTCTTTACGATCCATGAACCATCCGATTGTGCTTCGGTCGCGGTCACAGGCGTAAAGCGATTGATCTCCGCCCCACGTTTACGCGCGCCAATCGCATAGGCATTCGTCACACCAGAAGGATCAACATTGCCTCCGTCAGGTTCGTACATCACACATTTGATGCCATCGTAGTTCACCATCGGGTTCAGCTCTTGGGCTTCCTCAATGGAGATCTCGTAGAAATTCATGCCGTAAAGCTTGGCCTTTGCCGCTTGCAAGCGCAACTGGTGCACACGCTCTTCGGTCTGTGCGAGGTACAAAGATCCCGGCTGGAACACGCCGCAAGATTGGCCAGTTTCTTCCTCAAGCGCATTATAAAGGTTCATCGTATAATGCTGAATGCGGCTGATGTTCGTGCTATCATGCAGCCCGTGAATGTTCGCCGCTGCGTGCCATGTGGACCCCGACGTCAATTCATCCCGCTCTAGCAGAACAACGTCCGACCAACCAAGCTTGGTAAGGTGATAAAGGATAGAGCAACCAATAACGCCGCCCCCGATGACGACTGCTTGTGCTGTGGTGCGCATGGCTTAACTCCCGAAAGCTGCGATATTTACCTGAGCGTATCTTTCCAAATAAAGCCAAATAGAGGAAACACGACATAATGTGTCGCAACTTGACAACGGGTGCCAAGATTTTTCTAGAAAAATCGAAGAACCCGAATTGATCACTGTTTAGCCAAGGAATACTTCTCATGAAAACCACCACCAGAGTAGCAGTGATCGGCGGCGGCGTTGTCGGATGTTCCGTTTTGTACCACCTGACCAAACTTGGCTGGTCCGACGTGATGCTGATCGAGCGTTCCGAGCTGACCTCTGGTTCTACGTGGCACGCGGCGGGTGGATTTCATACGTTGAACGGTGACACGAATATGGCCGCGCTTCAGGGCTACACCATCAACCTCTACAAAGAGCTTGAGCAAATCACGGGCATGTCTTGCGGCCTGCATCACGTGGGCGGCATTACATTGGCGGACAATCAAGAGCGCTTTGATATGCTGCTCGCTGAGCGCGCCAAACATCGCTACATGGGCTTAGAGACTGAAATCGTTGGTCCTGAAGAGATCAAAAAGATTGCGCCCGTTACGAACACGGATGGCATCTTGGGCGCGCTTTATGACCCACTTGATGGACATCTGGATCCTTCTGGCACGACCCATGCCTACGCCAAAGCCGCGCGTATGGGCGGGGCGACAATTGAAACCCACACAAAAGTTATTAAGACGAACCAACGTCTCGATGGCACGTGGGATGTGATCACCAACAAGGGTACGATCCACGCAGAACACATCGTTAACGCGGGCGGTCTTTGGGCGCGCGAAGTGGGCGCGATGGCGGGGGTTTATCTGCCTCTGCACCCGATGGAGCACCAGTATATCGTCACAGATGACATTCCTGAAATTTACAACAAGGACAGTGAACACCCCCATGTGATGGACCCTGCCGGCGAGAGTTATTTGCGCCAAGAAGGTCATGGTCTGTGCATCGGGTTTTACGAACAGCCCTGCCGCCCTTGGGCCGTGGATGGTACGCCTTGGGACTTTGGCCACGAATTGCTGCCCGACGATTACGACAAGATCGAAGACAGTATTGCCTTTGCCTACAAGCGCTTCCCCGTGCTGGAAACTGCAGGCATCAAATCCGTGATCCACGGTCCGTTTACATTCGCGCCCGACGGTAATCCGCTGGTCGGTCCTGTTCCCGGGATGCGCAATTACTGGTCTGCCTGTGGCGTTATGGCTGGGTTCAGCCAAGGCGGCGGCGTCGGCTTGATGCTTGCCCAATGGATGATCGAGGGTGAGACAGAGCGCGACACGATGGCGATGGATGTTGCTCGTTTTGGTCAGGACGTGATCACGCCCAGCTACACTTTGCCCAAGGTGATCGAGAACTATCAGAAGCGTTTTTCAGTGAGCTATCCCAATGAGGAACTGCCTGCCGCGCGTCCGTTCCGCACAACGATGATGTACGATATTTTCAGCGATATGGGTGCAGTTTGGGGCCAGCAATACGGGCTTGAGGTCGCGAACTACTTCGCGCGCGAGGGCGAGCCAAGCTACGAGACGCCCTCTTTCCGTCGCTCTGATGCATTCGATGCAACGGCGCGTGAAGTGAACGCGGTGCGCAGTGGCGTTGGTATCAACGAGGTTCAAAACTTTGGCAAGTATCGCGTCGCAGGCGCGAACGCGCGCACATGGCTTGATCGGATCATGGCAGGACGCATTCCAAAAGTGGGCCGCCTTAGTCTGACGCCAATGCTGTCGCCCAAGGGACGCTTGATTGGTGATTTCACAGTGTCTTGCCTTGCCGACAATGAATTCCAAGTGACCGCAAGTTATGGCAGCCAAGCCTATCACACACGCTGGTTTGAACAGAACATGGACGACGGTGTAACGCTCGAGAACATCTCTGATCGTCGGACGGGGTTTCAGATTGCAGGACCAAAAGCGCGCGAGGTGCTGGCGGCATGCACGCGTAGTGACGTATCCGAGATGAAGTTTATGGACGTGCGTCGTATGTGCGTCGGCATGGCAGACTGCATCGTGCAACGTGTCAGCTACACAGGCGATCTGGGTTACGAGATTTATTGCGACAGCATGGCGCAACGCCAACTTTGGTGGACGCTTTGGAACGCAGGGCAAGAACACGCCATGACGCCCTTTGGCATGCGTGCGATGATGAGCCTGCGTTTGGATAAATTCTTTGGCTCGTGGCTGTCGGAATTTTCACCAGATTATACGGCGGCAGAAACAGGCATGGACCGTTTTATCAGCTTCAAGAAGAATACTGATTTCATCGGTCGCGCCGCAGCCGAAACAGAGCGCGCAACACCGCCTGCCCGCCTTCTTTGTGCGTTCGAAGTGGATGCACAGGATGCAGACGTCGTCGCCTATGAGCCGATGTGGATCGAGGGCACCGTTCAAGGGTTCTGCACGTCTGGCGGTTATTCGCACCACGCCAAGAAGAGCATCGCACAGGCCCTTATCCCGCGTGAATTGGCGCATGAAGGACTAGAGGTCGACATCGAAATCCTTGGAGACATGCGCAAAGCACGGCTGATCACGACACCCCTGTTTGATGCAGACGGCGCGCGGATGCGCGGTTAATGCGCATTGCTTGCCTTCTCCCCGCTGCGGGCGCGTCATCGCGCATGCGTGGTGGGGATAAGTTGCTGGAATTGGTTGATGGTTTGCCTTGCCTGCGCGTGATGGCCAATCGTGCCTTGGCAGCTGGCTTAGAGGTTATCGTCACATTGCCAAATGCAGATCATCCGCGCGCTTCGGTTTTGGGTGATTTGGATTTGAAAAGAATTGTTGTGCACAATGCAACGGATGGGATGTCCGCGTCTTTGAAAGCGGGTGCTGCATTTGCAAAATCCTTTGCAGATGGTCTGATGATACTCCCACCGGACATGCCTGCACTGGAACTTGGTGATTTGGAAGAAATTGCGAACGCGTTCCTATCCGCACCAAACAGCATTGTGCAGGCTACGACTATCGACGCAAATCCGGGTCATCCGACACTTTTCCCCAAAAGTTTGCTTTCAAAATTCAGGGATTTGGAAGGCGATCGTGGCGCGGCTTCTATATGTCTCGAAAACCCAGATCTAATCTTACAGGTAAAGCTAGAAGACCAGCGTGCCCGACTTGATCTAGATACGCCCGAAGACTGGGTCAAATGGGGTGCGTCACACGTCTGAGAAGAGGGCTTTTGTCATTTGTTGCGCAGTGAGCGATGGGCGCGCTGCGGGGTATTTAATTTCGGTATCTTCCTCTAATTCTGGGAAAATGCTCAAAAGTTCATTGCGGTGACGTGCATCCATCGCACTGCACGTAGATCGCTGGGTTGATAGCTTTCCGACCAAGCACCGTCCAACAATACGATTTCGTGCTGTTCAAACATGAAGTGGATGTACGTCACAGAGTCTACCGTCACGCGCGACACACCTTCAAAACAAATCAGCAAATGCGCCGCAACAAGAACCTCGTCCGCATCAAACCATTCGCGAATTTGTGCATTGCTCAAAAGCATTCTGTGTTGAGGCGACACAACTGTATCGCGTTCAGGAAGCATTGGACCCAGCGCACCTTGGCCAATTCGGATTGGGTGTAAACTAGGGTCAGGACCCATTAACTGATTGAGCCTGTGGGGCTGATATGATTCACGAC
>NZ_JABBAM010000168.1 GCF_018607965.1 Planktotalea sp. | reverse complement strand
TTAGCCTCAAATAGGTAAGCCGCAAGCGCCTGCTCAAGAGCAGGAACGAACGATTTATCTCCTTTAACAACCGACACTGTGACACGCATACCACGTGCACCACCGTCTACGACATCGATGTTCGCGTCACCCAGACCCATCTCATTGTGAACCAAATCTGTTACCCTCAATTTGGCGGCTTCACACCGCAAAACTGGTTTGTAGATTTTACCGACTGAGGTTAGAGGTATCGTGTCGATAATCTGTATCTTCTTCGGCCATGCAGGACGCTCATCAATTGTGCTTTGGGCATGCTCCTGTAATTCTGTAACGCTCACCTCAGCGCCCTCGTTCAACTGAATAAAGCAAACGGGCAACTCTCCAGCATAGGCGTCGGGCATACCTACCGCAGCAGCAACTGCGACTGCGGGATGCGTGGTCATGGCATTTTCGATCATCGCTGGGTCAATGTTGTGGCCGCTGCGGATAATCAGATCTTTTGATCGACCAGCAATGTAGAGCCGCCCCTGCGCATCCTTGTACCCCAGATCGCCAGAATTTAGCACGCCATCATTGAACACATTGTTGTTTTGTTTTGGATCACTATAGCCTGGCGAAACGTGATCTCCGCTGATCGCGATGACACCGATTTCGCCGATATCGCATGCCTGATCAAGTGTACCATCCGCCTTCTGGTGCAACACGTCGACCTGAGTGTAGGGCAGCGCCCAACCAACAGACCCAGTAGCGCCGTCCCCGCAGGCAGGATCAATGCTGATTAATCCTGAGGCTTCAGTCATTCCCAATATTTCAAAAAGAGTGCAGCCCGTAACTTCCGTGAACCGGTGCCCAACAGCAGGAGGTAACAGTGCAGCACCCGTCAGACCTGCTCGCACAGCGCTGATGTCATATTCACCCACCCGAGTTTGCAACACTGCGCCAAGTGCGGTTGGAACACCAGCCACCAACGTGGCTTTGTATTGGGCTGTTAGTCGCCAGAAACCCTCTACGATAGCAGGATTGCGCAGGCCAGCTGGCGACATGATGAGCATTTGCGCGCTCGCCATAAAGACACTCAGACCTGCAACAATGGTTCCTGCAACATGGAATAATGGAAACGTTGCGGTCAGAATATCGCTAGAGGAGTAACCGCACATAGACGCCCCGCCAAAAGCGGCTACCAATTGGCTACGATGTGTGTGTGCGACCAGCTTTGGCACTCCAGTTGTGCCACCAGTGTGAAAATACGCGGCCACATCATTGCCTCCGCGTGCTTCACCAAAGGTCAGGTGATCATCAGGTTGCGCCATCAAGGCTGAACCAAAATCAATCACGCCCTCTTCCACTCGATCTCCGGGAGGCGAAACTCGCACGAGGATCAGGCCAGGAATCTGGCTTTTTAATTGTAATGCTTTTTCCCAGATATCCAGCTGAGGGTGTGGGCCAAGAGCGACCAGGATTTTTGCACCTGATGCTTTGAGCAACTCGGCGATGCTATCTGGCTGCAAAAGGAAGTTAATAGGGACTGCAAAACCGGATGTTTCCGCGCCCCATAAAGTGACATGCGTTTCGACCAGAGACGGTAGCATGTAAGCAACGCCTGGTGCTGGTCCCCCCAGAGCGGAAAACATATTGGCCGCTCTTCGGATAAGCCCAAGCAACTGAGCATACCCAACCTGACGTGGCTGCTCATCCGCAGCACCTGTCATCAACATCGTGATCGCGGGGGCGTCGGGCCGCTGATCAGCACTTGAAATAAATACGTCTAGAATGCTGCTCTCCGGCAAGCGTTCCTCGAGCGACATCTCAGCCTCGAAACATTTAAGGTCTCTCGCGTTCCGGATAGGTTCATTTCCCAGATTAGCCATCGAATGCTCCTCAAGTCTGTATTTGATTTCGAGTTAGTCTTTCTCAACAAACAGAATTGGGCAATCCTGATTCTGACTCTAGGCCTAGTTGCCCTCCAATCTATCAACGGGAGCTGTGAAACTAATGAGACCTCGCATCAGATTGCTCGAGCAGCCTAAATCTATGCGCTCAATAACTAACGCCACTCAGCGAGAGCAGCGGTACGGTTTAGCTTGAAATTGGTGCATGAGTAGAGATGGTGTTCCTGCTGCCCCTCACAGCCAACATAACCCCACACTCGGCCCCCCATCTGTAGATATGTACGGACTCTTGGGTAGCACCACTGGCAATGCTCCAGCAGATACGCATACTGGCATAATGAAGAATGATTACAATACTGCTGACCTAGAATACTTTCTCCAACATCAGATGAGAATGTTCGGTGCTTAAATTCAGTGGAGACATAGCTATGAGTTCACCATTCAAACAATTAGTAACGGATTATTTTACCTTTGTTGATACAGAAGACCTCCCATCAATACTGCAGCTAATGACACCAGAATGCGTGTTGACCGTCGAAACACACGGGGTGAAACTGAGCAGCCATGAAGAGATAAGTGCGATGTTTCTTAGGTTATGGGGTAATCATCAGTGGGTTAAACATGATCAGTTTAACTGGGTTGAGGGAGCGACCGACGATAATATAGCTGTCCGCTTTAGGGTTACTAATAAACTCAACAACGGTGAGATCGTAAATAAATCGAACTGCAACTTCTTTACAGTGAAGCAAGGGTTGTTCTCTGAGATACGTATCTACATGGCTGGAGAAAATACACTTAACTCACATGATTAGCCTTCAAATATTTGGCTGTACGCAAACCGTCATAGGCATCAATACTGGAGCCTCAGCAGGTCAGACGGTCTTCCACGTACACATACACTTGATTCCAAGACGTGATGATGATGTCGCTGACCCGAGAGGTGGGGTACGTGGAGTTATCCCAAGTAAGCAGGGGTATTAACGTGCGGCCT
>NZ_JABBAM010000095.1:24759-81645 GCF_018607965.1 Planktotalea sp. | reverse complement strand
GGCGACGATGATCTTGATCCGCATGGGTGGTTGGATCCTGCGAATGCCAAACTATGGATTGGTGCAATTGAAACGTGCCTAAGTGCCGCTGATCCCGAAAATTCCGATGCTTACGGCGCGAATGCGTTGAAAGCGGTGCAGAGTTTGACAGCGCTGACGGCGCGCATTGATTCGCAATTGAGCGCGGTAAAGTCGCAGCTCTAAATGGTTCTTCATGATGGATTTCAGTATTTTGATCGCCGCTTTGGTCCTGAATTTGAAGGCTCAATCGCGCTGGGCGATGCGACAGCGCCAAGCCCGAAGCGGATCGCGACTGCACGTGATCAGTTGCGTGAACATGGATTGGCGTGTGTGTTTACTGAGCTGCAGCAAAGCGCGCGGCTTGTGGATGTCGTGATCGAGGGAACGGATACGAAAATAGGTGAGCTGGATGCAATGGGGGCCAGACTTTCGCCCGGCCCTGATCTGTATTTCGAACTGCTGCAAGGACTTGCAGATAGCTTCACGGAATGTTTGGCGGGTTAGCCGCCCATCATCTCAGAACTGCGCACGATCACTTCGGCCTGTTTGATCGACGCGATGTCGACCAAGCGGCCTTTGTAAACGGTTGCGCCTTCGCCGTTGGCTTTTGCCGTTTCCATCGCGGCTAGGATTTCGCGGGCTTCTGCGACGGCCTCGGTGGAGGGGGTGAACACCTCGTTAGACAGTGCGATTTGTTTAGGGTGGATTGCCCATTTTCCGACCATGCCTAGGGTTGCGGAACGGCGTGCTTGGGCGACAAAGCCCTCGTCATCAGAGAAGTCGCCGAACGGTCCATCGACAGGCAAAACGCCGTGCGTGCGGCAGGCGGCGACGATTGCGGCCTGTGCCCAGTGCCACGGGTCGGACCAATGTTTCTGGCCTTCGTGGATCATGTAGTAGTTGGCTTGTGTGCCGCCGATGCCCGTCGTTGCCATGCCCATGGAGGCCGCGAAATCGGCTGCGCCAAGGCTCATCGCTTGGAGGCGGGGGGAGGCGGCGGCGATCTCTTCGACGTGGGCAATGCCAGCAGCACTTTCGATGATGACTTCAAATGAAATCGGCTTGGTGCGCCCTTTTGCGGTTTCGATCGCTGTGACCAGTGCGTCGACTGCATAGATATCGGCAGCGCAACCCACTTTGGGGATCATGATTTGATCTAATCGCTCGCCTGCTTGTTCCAAAAGGTCCACAACATCGCGATACCAATAAGGTGTATCGAGACCGTTGATGCGCACGGACAGCGTCTTGTCGCCCCAATCCACATCGCTGATCGCTTTGATCACATTGGCACGCGCGCTGTCTTTGTCGGACGGTGCGACGCTGTCTTCAAGATCAAGGTTGATGACGTCTGCAGCACTTGCTGCCATTTTCTCAAAGATCGCAGGGCGAGAACCGGGTCCGAAAAGCTGGCAGCGGTTGGGACGTGCAACGGGTGTAGGTTGGATGCGGAAGCTCATAGCGGACCTTTCGGGTAATTTAATTACGTTTTGATCTGCGTTAGAGTTATTTCGTTGCGAGAGCGTTCGCAAGGGAATTTTCTGCAGCTGCATTCGTGCGCGCTGCAATGCAGAGACGCACGACGCGTGTGTGTAATTCTAGATTTGAGAAAGATAATTCTAATTTACTTTGTATCTACGCAATATTTTCCCGATATTTATGAAAATCCACGTAATTACGCGAGATAATCGTGCAATTCCCGCGCCAATATCCGCGTTGACACTTATGATTCCGAGGGGACTACCATGATTGAAACTCCATATCTGCTTTTCTTGGGCGATGCGCCTGACCAACTGTCTGCGAAAGTTGCGCAGGGTATCAAAGATTGGCGCCCTGAAAATTCGGTTGGTCAGTTGCGCTTGGAGGGCTGCGGCGCTGACGTGGGCCTCAAAGACATGACATTGGCTGAGGCCAAAGCAGCCGGTGCCAAAACGCTTGTCATCGGTGTTGCCAACCGTGGCGGCATCATTAGCCAAGCTTGGAAAACAGTGCTGATCGAAGCGCTTGAGATGGGCTATGATCTGGCGTCCGGTCTGCACAATCTGTTGCGTGACGAGGGCGATTTGGTCGCTGCTGCGCAAACCAGCGGTGGCACATTGCACGACGTGCGCGTTCCAACGGTTGGCTATCCCATTGCGAACGGCATCAAACGCACAGGCAAGCGTTGCTTGGCGGTTGGCACAGATTGCTCTGCGGGCAAGATGTACACAGCTTTGGCGATGGACAAAGTCATGCAAGAGCGGGGTCTGAAATCCACGTTCCGTGCAACGGGCCAGACGGGTATCTTGATCACAGGCAACGGCGTTCCTTTGGACGCGGTGATCGCGGACTTTATGGCGGGTGCAGTTGAATATCTCACACCTGACAATGACGAAGATCACTGGGATATGATTGAAGGTCAGGGCAGTCTGTTCCACGTGTCCTATTCCGGTGTGACCATGGCGCTTGTCCATGGTGGTCAGCCTGATGCGTTGATCCTGTGCCACGAACCAACACGCACACACATGCGTGGCTTGCCGACATACACACTGCCAACGCTTGAGCAGTTGCGCGATACGGCGTTGCCGTTGGCGCAAGTTGGAAACCTAGCCTGTAAGGTTGTCGGTATTTCAGTGAACACACAGCATATGTCCGAGGACGTTGCCGTTGCGTATCTGAAAGAGGTCGAGGATCGCATGGGTTTGCCAGCGGTTGATCCATACCGTCACGGCGCGGATCGCTTGGTTGACGCGCTTGCCGATATCTGATGCTTTTGCCGCGCGTGGCCTCGGCTGCGCGCGTCACGAATGACCCAAGGAATGAACAACATGAAAATTGATGTCACGCGCGATGTATTTCAGCTCGCGCAGGTGTTCACCATTTCGCGTGGTTCGCGTACCGAGGCCAAGGTTTTGACGGTTTGCTTGCAAGACGGTCATCACATGGGCTGGGGCGAATGCGTCCCGTATGCGCGCTATGATGAAACGTTAGAAAGTGTAGAAGCGCAAATTCGCAGGCTTCCTGAAACCTTCACGCGCGCTGATCTTTACGATTTGTTAGACGCAGGTGCCGCGCGCAATGCAGTTGATTGTGCGCTTTGGGATATGGAAGCCAAACGTGCGGGCAAAGCCGTTTGGCAACTGGCAGGTTTGAACAAGCCGTGGCCAGAGATCACAGCCTATACATTATCGCTAGGAACGCGGGACGCGATGCAAAAGCAGGCCAGCGAAAATGCGTTCCGCCCTTTGCTTAAGATTAAACTGGGCACACCCGACGACATGCCTCGGCTTGAGGCAGTGCGCCGTGGTGCGCCGAAATCACGGATAATCATTGATGCTAATGAGGGCTGGAGCGCAGATGTTTACGCAGACCTCGCCCCGCATTTAGTTGGCCTTGGCGTAGAGCTGGTGGAGCAACCTTTGCCTGCTGGCGAAGACGATGCCCTAAGCGAGATAGAACGTCCGCTGCCTGTGTGTGCGGACGAATCCTGTCATGATCGCGACAGCCTGCCCAAGCTGAAGGGCAAGTATGATGTGGTGAACATCAAGCTGGATAAAACAGGTGGTTTGACCGAAGCGCTAGCGCTGAAAGAGGCGGCCTTGGCGCAGGGCTATCAAGTGATGGTTGGCTGCATGGTTGGGTCCTCGCTTGCAATGGCACCTGCGACATTGCTTGCACAAGGCGCATTGGTAACAGACCTTGACGGCCCGCTGCTTCTGGCCGAAGACCGCGCGACACCCCTTCAATTTGACGCCGCTGGCGTCCACCCGCCCAGCTCAAAGCTCTGGGGATAGGAGAGAACGATGACACGTACTGTTTATTTAAACGGCGAATATCTACCCGAAAACGAAGCGAAGGTTTCGATCTTTGATCGCGGCTTTCTGATGGCGGATGGTGTGTATGAGGTGACGTCTGTTCTGGGTGGCAAGCTGATCGATTTTGACGGTCACGCAGTCCGTTTGAACCGTTCACTGGATGAGTTGGACATGAACAATCCGATTTCCAAGGAAGACCTTTTGGAGGTCCACCGTGAATTGGTGCGTGAAAACAAAATTGTGGATGGGATGATCTATCTTCAGATCACGCGCGGTGCGCCGGATGATCGTGATTTCGTCTTCCCTGATCCAGAAACAACGCCGCAAACGATTGTTCTGTTCACACAGAACAAGCCGGGTCTGGCGAATTCACCCGTTGCGAAGGTGGGTATCAAAGTCATCTCGATCGAGGACGCCCGTTGGGGCCGTCGCGACATCAAAACGGTTCAATTGCTCTACCCGTCTATGGGTAAGATGATGGCTAAGAAAGCGGGCGCAGATGATGCGTGGATGGTCGAGGACGGTTTTGTCACCGAGGGCACATCCAATAACGCCTATATCGTGAAGGGCAACAAGATTATCACGCGCGCCCTATCCAATGACATCTTGCACGGTATCACCCGCGCTGCAGTTCTGCGGTTTGCCAAAGAGGCGCAGATGGAAGTGGAAGAGCGTAACTTTACCATTGAAGAAGCGATGCAAGCAGATGAGGCGTTTATCACGTCTGCGTCCACATTCGTGATGCCAGTCGTCGAAATCGACGGGGCGCAGTTGGGTGATAGGACGCCCGGAAAAGTTGCGCCGCGTTTGCGCGAAATCTACCTTGAAGAGAGCATCAAGAAAGCGATCTAGCAAAGCCTTTGCGCGTAGCTTCGCCTATCGTGTTTGCCGTAGTGTCGGATTTTTGTAATCTGGGCACGTGGTGAAATGTGAGGGGCGAAGCGATGCAAAAAGTAATTGGCGGGGTCATTTTGATCGCAGCAGTTGGCGGTTTTGTCCTGTGGCGCGTAAGCGAACGTGCCAAAGGTGTGCAGGCCGCGATTTCAGAACGTGCGCAAAGCGTTGCAGAAAACGCGGTTCACAATGTGCAAGCCGAGGTGTCTGGCCGTGACATTCGAATTTCTGGCTTTGCCGATACAGAGGCCGAACGCGATGCGCTGCTCGGTGCGTTGAACGGGATTGAAGGCGCTCGGGGTGTCACCGATGATCTGACACTGCTTCCCATTGCTAAACCCTATATGATCGCTGCAACGCGCAAGGGCGGGCAAACTCTGCTACAGGGCAATGTTCCAACAGAAGATTTGCGCGCGGTTTTTGCTAACAGCGGTGTTTCTGGTGCTGAGGGTTTGACGCTTGCCTCTGGTGCGCCAGAACTGTGGGAAAAAGCCATTGGTGCGGGTTTGAAAGCGCTGTCGCAAATGGAGGAGGGGTCTGTTTCGCTGAACGGTGCGACCCTGCGTTTGACGGGATTGGTTGACGAGCCGAGCGCGCGCGGCCCTCCTTGCTTCTGTTACTTTGCCTGATGGCTTCACGTTTGAAAGCGATATTGAAACGCGTGATGATGGTCTGCTGGTGGCCTATGAGATCGCTTTTGATATCGGTCGTGGTGTGACGGTGACAGGGACGTTGCCAACTGGTTTGAACGTGGTGCAAATCGCTCAGGCGCTGTGCGAATTGAAAGCAACGGGTGATGCTGTGGTTGTTGAGAAGGGTGATCCGGCAGTGGTTCTGGCTGCTTTAAGTGCGTTAAAGCCATGGCTTCCTCAGTTGGAAAATATCACATTCACTATGAAAGAGGACGTTGCCAGTCTGACAGGCGTTGTTGCACCAAATGTAGATGCTGCGCAGCTTGCTGATCAAATGAAAGCGGAGTTTGCAGAAGGCACGGTGCTTTCTTTATCCACGTTAAAAACGCTGCCGCAAGATGGCGCGCGGCGGGTCAATGTGATCACGGGTGTGCAAGTACAGTTTCAGTTTGGAGCGTGGATGCAGGCGTTTGATTTCACGCCGACATTGAGCAATTGTACGGAGCAGACCAACGGTTTCCTCGCAAGCGCTAAGATCAATTTCGCAAGCGGTGTTGCCGATTTCGATGCACGTAGCGCGCCCGTGATCAGTGGGCTGGCGGTTATCCTGAACCGTTGCATTCGGGGCGCAAACCTGAGTGCTGAACTTGCAGGCCATACGGACAACACGGGCAATGGCAAGTTCGAACACAGCGCAAACCGCGCGCTTTTTGTGCGCGCAGCTTTGATCAATAGCGGTGTTTCTGCGGATGCGATTTCTGCGATTGGTTACGGTGGCAGCAAACCGATTGCAGACAATGCCACCGACACAGGTCGCGCAGCCAACCGGCGCGTGACTTTGCGTTGGGGGCAACGATAAAATTAGGTCGCTTGTTTGTGAGATACATCAAACGCCGCTTTTTGCGCGTCTGATGCGTCGGCCTGAAATTGGTCACGCCATTCGTTGAAGGGCATTCCGTAGAATGCTTCGCGGCCTTCATCTTTGCTCATCTCGATGCCGCGCTCGTTTGCGGCCTCTTGATACCAACGCGACAAGCAGTTGCGGCAAAAGCCCGTCAAATTCATCATGTCAATGTTTTGCACATCTGTGCGCTTAGCCAAGTGATCGCGCATACGGCGAAAGGCGGCTGCTTCAAGTTCAAGCTGTGTTTGTTCGTCCATGATGGGATCTCCTGGCGGTGTGTATTTAGTGTTTGGTGCGCGCGAGAGCTTTTTCAAGCAAAGGCGCGAGGCGGGTTGCCCAATCTTGTTGCTGTGCTTCGGTTTCGATCAAATCATTGCGAAGCTCTACCAACACATTCAGATGGCCGTGCTGTAACGCATGCGTATCGACCGCGTCGCCGGGCAGGTGGCCAGTGTAGGGTTCGTTGTCGCCAATGGTCAAATCAGGTTCTGCGCGCAAGACATCAAGCAGCGAGGACGAAAGGCGCGTGTCATCCGCGTAAAGGACGCCAATTTCCCAAGGTCGCAGCGGGCGGCCTTTGAGCTGAGGTGTGAAAGAGTGGACCGACAACAAGACAGGATCCGCGCGACGTTTCATCAAGGTGTCTAGTGCGCTGTGATAGGGGTGGTAACAGGCCTGCATGCGTTTTTCTTGCTCTTTCGGACCTGCGTGGCGGTTGGCGGGAATGATTGTCCCATCGTAGAGTTTCATCAAAAGTGTGGGGTCATTTGCACCGCGATTTGGATCAATCACAAGGCGCGAGAAGTTTGAACAAATCACTGGGCCGTCCAATAAGTCGCCTAGCATCTGCGCAAGACCTGCAGCCCCTATATCAAACGCGATGTGGCGGGCCATATCTGTCGTGGCAATACCAAGATCGCCACCGTTCACAAAGTCAGGAACGGTGTTGGCGGCATGATCACTGGTCACAGTCCAACGGCTGGAACGCGTGGTTCCGTATTCAAAGAAAGGCTGGTATGTCACGTATCTGTTTCCTAGTTTCGCTAAGCATTAAGGCAGTTGCCGAGCAAATGGAAATGCGCAATAAGCACAACGAATTGTTAGCGGTAACATATTATCGTGATTGACGTAGCTGAACCGGATTTGAGGAATTAAGTATGAGACGCAACCGCAGTGTAAAGATCGTAGCAACGCTAGGGCCAGCATCCAGCGACTATAAAATGATCCGTGCATTGCACGAAGCGGGCGCAGATGTGTTCCGTCTCAACATGAGCCACGGTAGTCACGACAAGATTGGCGAAATGCATGCGATTATTCGCAAGGTCGAGGCGGATCTGGATAGTCCGATCGGTATTCTTGCAGACCTTCAAGGGCCTAAGTTGCGTGTTGGAGAATTTGAGAACGGGTCTGAAGAGCTGGTTGTTGGCGCTGATTTCCGTCTGGATCTGGATGACACAACAGGTGATTTGTCGCGTATAACATTGCCCCACCCCGAGATTTTTGCAGCGTTGGAAGCTGGATCCTCCCTGCTGGTGAACGATGGTAAGATCCGTCTTAAGGTAAAAGACTGCGGTGCGGATTTTGCCAATTGCGAAGTGATTATTGGCGGCACAATTTCGAATCGCAAAGGGGTTAATGTGCCGGACGTAGTGCTGCCCTTGGCTGCTCTGTCTGAAAAAGATCTCGCGGATCTGGAATTTGTTTGTGAACTCGGTGTTGATTGGTTGGCGTTGTCTTTTGTGCAGCGTGCCAAAGATGTTTGGGATGCACGTGATCTGGTTAAAGGGCGCGCTGCTGTGCTGTCCAAGATTGAAAAGCCGTCCGCGGTTACCAGCTTTGACGAAATTCTGGATGCCTCAGATGGCATCATGGTCGCGCGTGGCGATCTGGGCGTTGAACTGCCCGTGCAGAACGTCCCACCGATCCAAAAGCGTTTGGTCCGTAAATGTCGTGCGGCGGCAAAGCCTGTGATTGTTGCAACGCAGATGTTGGAATCCATGATCGAAAGCCCAATGCCGACGCGTGCAGAAGTGTCTGACGTTGCGACCGCGATCTATGAAGGTGCGGATGCGATCATGCTAAGCGCTGAAAGTGCGGCGGGTGATTTCCCGATTGATGCAGTTCAAACCATGGACAACGTGGCGCGCGAAGTTGAGAGCGATCCAACATATACAGAAATTCTGGAAGCCTCACGCACTGCAAAGCGCACAACTGTTGCCGATGGCATCGTTGCGGCGGCGCGTGAAATTGCGGAAACGACCGAAATCAAAGCGATTTGCTGTTTTACGCAAAGTGGGACGACTGCATTGTTGACAGCGCGGGAACGTCCACGTGTTCCGATCATTGCGATGACCTCAGAGACGCGTACGGCACGTCGCCTTGCACTGACATGGGGCACGTTCTGCGTAAAAACCGCTGAGCTTGAGCGCTTTAAGAGCGCAGTTGTGTCAGCAGCGCGCGCGGCGCGGTCTAGCGGATTGGCAACGGAGAAAGATCAGATCGTTGTGACCGCGGGTGTTCCGTTTAACATTCCAGGCACAACAAACATTCTTAGGGTTGCACCCTGTGAGGAACGTTTGATTTACGCATCCGATCCAGAGTAGTGTTGCGATCACCTTCTAAGTGTTAGGAATGTGGTATGAGTTATGATCTAGCTTTGTTTTTTGGAACGCTAATTGCGGGGTTTGCGATCCCCGCAATAATGTCGGCGTTTTCTGATAGCAGAACACCGCGCATGAGATCCCTGATGCTTATCGTGGGTGGGTCCCTTGTTGTGTGGGCGGTGACCCGCAAACCAGGTGGGTACAGCTTTGACGAAATCCCGGATGTGTTCGTGCAGGTCACACGCGACTTGCATGGCTAACTTAGTACTTGCGGAATCTACGGGCCTATCCTAAACGGCCCTTTCTATGCGCGAGTCCGGCTTAAGTGGCATGCCGAGTGTACGCGTTCCTACCGACCCTAAAAGGAGACGGAAATGCCCAAGATGAAGACAAAATCGAGCTGCAAAAAGCGGTTCAAAACAACGGCGAGCGGTCGTGTTGTAGCAGCGCAAGCTGGCAAACAGCACGGTATGATCAAGCGCTCTAACAAGTTCCTTCGCAACGCACGTGGAACAACCACGCTATCGGCTCCTGATGAGAAAATCATCAAGTCGATGATGCCCTACGCTCGCTAAGGAGATTTGAAAGATGTCACGCGTTAAAGGTGGTACAGTAACCCACGCCCGTCACCGTAAAGTCGTCAAAGCAGCCAAAGGCTACTACGGACGTCGTAAAAATACATTCAAAGTCGCAGCACAGGCCGTTGATAAAGCGAACCAGTACGCGACACGCGACCGCAAGAATCGTAAGCGTAGCTTCCGTGCATTGTGGATCCAGCGTATCAACGCAGCTGTGCGCAGCCACGACGAGGCGCTGACATACAGCCGCTTCATCAATGGTCTGATGCTTGCAGGTATCGAAGTAGACCGTAAGGTTCTGTCCGATCTCGCAGTAAACGAGCCAGACGCATTTACAGCGATCGTTGAACAAGCGAAAGCAGCTTTGGCCGCTTAATCGCGCTTGAAGGGTAGAGAATTAAGAGGCCCTGACCATTGGTTGGGGCCTTTTTCGTTGTGCGATCTGGGCCAAGCGGGTAATCCCAAGCCAACAGTTTGCACGCAGTTTTGCGCATAAGTTCTAAGAGGCCCGCCATGGATGATCTAAGAGATAAATACGTCAGCTTAATCGCGGCCGCATCGGATGAAAGCACGCTAGAAGACTTGCGCGTTCAGGCCGTTGGCAAAAAGGGCGAAATCAGCCTGCAAATGCGCCAGCTTGGCAAGATGTCCCCCGAGGAACGCCAAACGGCGGGTCCGATGCTGAATGCGTTGAGGGACGAGATTAATTCGGCGCTGGCTGCGAAGAAAACAGCGCTAGGGGATGCCGCATTGGACGAACGTCTGCGCGGTGAATGGTTGGACGTGACGCTGCCCGGTCGCCAGCGTCCTGCGGGAACGATCCACCCGATCAGCCAAGTCACGGATGAGGTCACAGCGATCCTTGCTGATTTGGGTTTTGCGGTTGCCGAGGGTCCACAGATTGAGTCTGATTGGTATAATTTCGATGCGTTGAACATCCCAGGCCACCACCCTGCGCGCGCCGAGATGGACACGTTCTACACGCATCGCGCAGAGGGTGATGATCGCCCGCCGCATGTTTTGCGCACGCACACATCGCCTGTTCAAATCCGTCACATGGAAGCGCACGGCGCACCGTGCCGCATCATCTGTCCGGGTCGCGTGTACCGCGCGGATTACGACCAAACGCACACGCCCATGTTCAACCAAGTCGAAGGTTTGGCCATCGACAAAGATATCTCAATGGCGAACCTGAAATGGACGTTGGAAGAGTTTTTCTCGGTCTTTTTCGGAACCGAAGTCAAAACCCGTTTCCGCGCCTCGCATTTCCCGTTCACGGAACCCTCCGCAGAGGTGGATATCCAGTGCCGCTGGGAAAATGGCTCTGTCAAAGTGGGCGAGGGCGATGATTGGCTCGAAGTGCTTGGTTCTGGCATGGTGCACCCCAAGGTCTTGCAAGCGGGTGGCATTGATCCCGCTGAATGGCAGGGTTTTGCGTTCGGCATGGGCATCGACCGCATGGCGATGCTGAAATACGGAATTCCTGATTTGAGGGCGTTCTTTGATTCAGATTTGCGCTGGTTGCGTCATTATGGGTTTGCGAGTTTGGATCAGCCGAACTTGGCGACGGGGTTTTAGGCTGATCAATGGATGTTTTAACAACCATTTGGGAGTTAGTTGCCGAACACGGTGACCAGTACGTTGCTCTAGCGTTCTCGCTTTTTGGTGCCTTGGTTTTTTATCTGTTTCGTCTGAAACCTAAACTAGTTTTTGGCCGAGCACATAGTAGCCTCCACAACCTCAACATTGCGAATAAGAGCGATGAAGAGCCTGACAATTTTTTGGAGATATATAGCGAGCAGTTTTTCATTTTGAATGAAGACAGAAAGGCGGCGACTGACATCAGCCTTGTCCTTAGTCATTTTCCAAGAAATATTGCTATCAATCCAGCGCAAAAAGTTTTCTATGAAACCATTGAGAATGGGCAGTGTTTGGTCACGATTCCTTATGTGGGTGCACGAGAATTAGTTTCTCTTGATTGTGTTTATTTGAATCAGCGCGCTGCATTCATCGTGTCCGTTCGGTGTGAAGAAGCGATTGGCAAACTCGTTGATTTCTTCACTGTTCGCCAATATCCTAACTGGGCCTATTGGTTGTTGTGGATGCTGATTATTTTTGGTGGTGCCTTCATAATTCAATTGTTGCTAGATCTATCGAAAGGCTTTGTTTAATGGCTATCCCCCAAGCCTTCACCGACTTCATCGACGAAATGCGCGACGAGTCTCCTAGCCTTGAGATCACTCAGATGTTCGACAAGACTTGTGCAAAGCTGGGTGGGGGCAAGCCTGTGTTGTCGTTTTTCCAAGACTGCATGGTGTTTAAGCTGGGCGTGACACGCGTTCAAGAAATTTTCGCGACCCACCTTGAGGCCGTGCCGTTTGACCCTTCGGGCAAGGGCAGGCCGTTCAAGGATTGGGTACAGGTGCCTGAGCGCATCGACACAGATTGGCATGCGCTTGCTCGTGAAGCGCTTGGCCTTAAGTAACAGGAAGATATGACATGAAATTCACACTGTCCTGGTTGAAGGATCATCTGGAAACAGACGCGTCTTTGGATGATATTCTCTACGCTTTGACCGATTTGGGTCTGGAAGTGGAAGAGGTCACGAACCCCGCTGACAAGCTGAAATCCTTCACATTGGCGAAGGTCAAAACAGCAGAGCAGCATCCAGATGCGGATCGCTTGCGCGTTTGCCAAGTCGAGACGGACATTGGCATGCAGCAGATCGTGTGCGGTGCGCCGAACGCGCGCGAGGGGATTACGGTCGTGCTTTGTAAGCCGGGCGATTATGTTCCGGGCATTGATGTTACGCTGTCGGTCGGCAACATTCGCGGCGTTGAAAGCCACGGGATGATGGCGTCCGAGCGTGAGTTGGAGTTATCGGAAGAGCACGACGGTATTATCGAATTGCCCTCGGGTGAAGTGGGTCAGACCTTCGTGAGCTGGCTGGCAGAGAATGATCCGAGCAAAGTTGATTCGGTGATCGAGATTGCGATCACGCCGAACCGTCCTGATGCGCTTGGCGTTCGTGGCATCGCCCGTGATCTGGCAGCACGTGGTCTGGGTACGCTCAAGGCGCGTGATGTTGAACCTGTTGCAGCCAGCTTTAAAGCTGACATTGACATCAGCATCGAAGCGGACACGTTGGATGGCTGTCCTGTGTTCTTTGGTCGTGTGATCAAGGGCGTGAAAAACGGACCGTCCCCTGTCTGGTTGCAAGACGCTTTGCGCGCGATTGGGCTGCGTCCGATTAGTTTCCTTGTCGATGTGACGAACTTCTTCACATACGATCGCAACCGTCCTTTGCACGTGTTTGACATGGCAAAGGTCAACGGAAACCTGCGCGTTCACCGCGCAGCGGGTGGCGAAACGATGGTCGCGCTTGATGATAAGGAATACACGCTGCTCGCGGGTCAGATGGTTATTTCTGATGACAGCGGTCCTGAAAGCATTGCGGGTGTTATGGGTGGTGCTGAAACGGGCTGCACCGAAGAGACTGTCAATGTCTTCGTGGAAAGCGCGTATTGGGATCCGATCCAAATCGCCTACACGGGTCGTGCGTTGAAGATTAATTCTGACGCGCGTTATCGTTTTGAGCGCGGTATTGATCCGGCGTTCACGCTGGAAGGTTTGGAGCACGCGGTTCGTATGATCGTGGACAACGCGGGTGGTGAAGCATCTGAAGTGCTGCAAGCGGGCGCCGTTCCTGATGTGTCGCGCGCCTATAAGTTGGATACAGATAGTGTGCAGTCTTTGGTTGGCATGGTGATCCCCGCCGAAAAGCAGGTCGCGACGTTGACCGCGCTTGGCTTTGTGATGGACGGCGACATGGCGCAAGTGCCGAGTTGGCGTCCTGACGTTTTGGGCGAAGCGGACTTGGTTGAAGAAGTTGCGCGCATTGAATCGCTGACGGGCCTTGTGGGCAAGCCTTTGCCGCGTTTGCACGACGGCGTGACGCGCGCGATCTTGTCGCCTGCGCAATTGCGTGAACGCTCTGCTAAACGTACGGCGGCCTCTTTGGGGTATAACGAATGCATCACGTATAGCTTCATTGATCAGCCGTCTGCCGCGCTCTTTGGTGGCGGGTCTGATGCGACGATGCTGGCCAACCCGATCAGTTCAGAGATGAGCCATATGCGTCCTGCGTTGCTGGCCGGTTTGTTACAAGCTGCTGCGCGCAATCAGGCGCGTGGCTTGATGGATCAAGCCTTGTTCGAGGTTGGTACAGCGTTCAGCGGTGGTGAGCCGGGTGAACAGCATGTTCAGGTGTCTGGCCTGATTGTTGGTCGTACGGGTCCTAAAGACGTGCATGGTACGTCGCGCGGGGTGGATGTGTTTGACGTGAAAGCCGATGCAGAGGCGATCTTGGCCGCGATTGGCGCGCCTGCGAAGGTTCAAATTCTGCGCGGTGCAGAAGAATGGTGGCATCCTGGTCGTCATGGAAAAATTTGTCTGGGGCCGAAGAAGGTTCTCGGCGTGTTTGGTGAAATTCATCCCAAAGTGCTGGCCGCGATGGATGTAAAAGGCCCTGCAATGGGCTTTACGATCTGGCCTGCTGAAGTGCCTTTGCCGAAGAAGAAAACATCCACACGCCCTGCTTTGGTGATGCGTGACTTGCAAGCGGTTGAGCGTGATTTTGCATTTGTTGTGGACAGCGATGTAGAAGCGCTGACTTTGGTCAACGCGGCAGCGGGTGCGGAAAAAGCGCTGATTGAAAATGTGCGCGTTTTCGATGAGTTCGTTGGTGGATCGTTAGGCGAGGGCAAGAAGTCCATCGCTGTGACGGTGCGTTTGCAGCCTGTTGATGCGACACTAAAAGATGCAGAGATCGAAGCGGTTGGTGCTAAGATCATCGAAAAAGTCACCAAGGCAACAGGCGGTGTTCTGCGCGGGTAATGGTGTTCTGATAAGAATGCCTCCGGCGGGGATATTTAGCGAGAGAGGAAGACGCAATGCTTAAGGTTTATTTGTCGGGTGAAATTCATTCCGATTGGCGTGAGCAGATAATCGAAAGCGCGCGCGGTCTTGATGTGTCTTTTTCTGCGCCTGTGACAGATCACGAAGCGAGTGATGATTGCGGTGTCGCAATCTTGGGCGCGGAAACCAACAAGTATTGGCATGATCACAAGGGTGCGATGGTGAACGCTATTCGCACGCGCAAAGGGATTACGGATGCGGACGTTGTGGTTGTGCGCTTTGGCGACAAGTACAAGCAGTGGAATGCTGCATTTGATGCAGGCTATGCGGCCGCGCTTGGCAAGTCTTTGATCGTGTTGCACGGTGACGATCATCAACATGCTTTGAAAGAGGTGGATGCCGCGGCGCTTGCTGTATGTTCAGAGCCGCAGCAAGTTGCGGAAATTCTGCGTTATGTTTTGACTGGAAGCCTGCCCGCTTGAGTTGGTCGCGCTGGGTTAGCACGCCACATTCTTCCAACATTACGACAAATGCATGTTTCTTTTCCCATTAAAACAGTGACAGTTCCGTGCGAGCTATTCATGGTGCGCCAGCGCAAATGCAAAAAACAAAAAATGCGCACTTAAGGGAAACGGGAACTAAGGGAAAATATTACGCTAAACGAATTCAAAGACTTTATCGCCAAAGGCAACGTCATGGACATGGCCGTTGGTATCATCATCGGTGCAGCGTTCACTGCAATCGTCGGCATCTTGGTTGCAGACATGATCAATCCTTTGATTGGTCTCTTAATGGGCGGCGTTGATTTTGCTGGTCTGTCCGCGTCTGTTGGTGAAGCAACATTCACTTACGGTAACTTCATCATGGCGATCATCAACTTCTTGGTCATCGCATTCGTTGTCTTCATGTTGGTGCGTTCGCTCAACAAAATGAAGAAGGCTGAAGAAGCAGCACCAGCACCGGCACTTGCGGGTCCAACGCAGGAAGAGCTTTTGGCTGACATCCTTGTAGCGTTGAAGAAGTAATCTACCCTCAGGGGAGATTGGAAGGCCAGCCAGTGATGGCGGGTTTTTTTGTTTATGCGCATTGTGTTTAATGCGATAACGATTGAGACAAACACCATTTATGACTGGAAAGCTGCGTAATGAGCCTTGATTCAATCGACCGCTGCATTCTAACGGAGCTACAAAAAAGCGGTCGCATGTCGAATGCTACCTTGTCAGAAGAGGTGAACCTTTCGCCGTCAGCGTGTCATAGGCGTGTGCAGCGGTTGGAAAATGATGGGTACATTCGTGACTACGTGGCGTTGTTAGATGCTCGTAAAATTGGTGTGCCATCTACGGTTTTTGTTGAAATTACACTACGCGGACAGGCGGATGATGTCCTTGATGCCTTTGAAAAATCGGTTGCGCGCATACCGGATGTGTTGGAATGCCATCTGATGGCAGGAAGTGCTGACTACCTGCTTAAGGTTGTGGCTGAGGATACGGAAGACTTTGCGCGCATTCATCGCCAGTACCTTGCGCGCCTTCCCGGGGTTGCACAAATGCAAAGTTCGTTTGCGCTGAGGACCGTTTTTAAGACAACCGCTTTGCCGGTCTAGACTGTTTTTTCGCTCTGTAGTGGGTCAAACTCAGGCCACTATTGTGTAGTTTGTATGGTGGTACGACCTCGCTCTGCGCGACTGAATTGGCACAGAAAATTCTTGGATGCGCGATATGCGTGCTGAAGACTGGTTTGATGCACGGCAGGCGGGTAGGCAGGTAACCTTGAAGCTTAGAAACGGGAATATTCATATGCGTGGATTTTACATTGCGGTGAAAGCAGCGATCGTCAGCATTGCCGTGTTTGCACCGTTTCATGTGAATGCTCAAAACATCGTTCAACTTGGGTATGGCCGTTTGGTGAACAATGATTTCCTGGGTGATTTCAAAGATCGTGGCCAAACAGGATCCTACGTGTCTAGTCGCATTTATGGTAAGGCTTGGGGTGAATCGCTTCCAACGCGCGCGTGCGAAATTTTAGAGTTCCGCGTGCAGGCTGATATCAAAGCGCCCGAGAATTTGGTTAACGCCGCGGCAGGCGATAGACCTTTTGCTGGGTCTGTAGCACTAGGATTACATACACATTATGAGCAGCGTGGCATTGAAATCGCGATGGGCAGTGAGCTTTTTGCTGTTGGACCAAATACGCGTTTGGATCAGTTTCAAACCGCGCTACACGATGCACTAGGCGTTGCACCTCCGTCCCAATCGACACGTGACGCGCAAGTTGGAAACAAAATTTATCCAGGTGTTGTCGTTGAATTTGGAAAGCCCTTCGCACTTGACTCACGTTCACAGGTGCGTCCGTTTGTAGAAGCACGCGCAGGTGTTGAAACGCTGGTGCGAGGGGGCGTTGATTTTGAAATTGGGCGAATGACGCGGGGCGATCTTATGGTTCGTGACGGGATCACGGGGCAGCGCTATCGCACAATGGGTCTTGGCAGTGGCAGCGGCGGTGTTTCTTTTGTCGTTGGTTTTGATACGGCCATCGTTTCTGAAAGCGCATATTTGCCAAGCAGTCAGGGATTGGTTTTAACAGACCGTCGGGACCGTGTGCGTGCAGGTATGCATTGGCAAAGAAAAAAAGGGCATGGCTTTGTTGGAATTACCTATTTGGGCCGCGAATTTAAATCCCAAGCGAGCGATCAGCTTGTTGGGTCTGTTCGGTTGGCTTTGAAATGTCTGAGACATTCTAGCCACAATCCCAAGGTGCATAGTTAATAATTCTTCCCAGCTTTAACTTCGCTTGTTAACCTCCTGGTAATAAAAAAGAAATGATGAGGCAGGACTAGAGGATGAAAACGGGCTTTCGAGGCACGTTTGTCATATCTTGGTCGTTAACAAAGTTAGATGGTATGAGGGCTGTTCCACTGCAGTCCTTGGATGTTGGTACGGCATGGGCTTGGACTGGCGACGCGACACGCGTTGACGGACCAGCGGACTTGTTGCGATTGGATGAGGCAAACGGCGATGCGAGATTCGCAAACGCGCCGCAAAAATGGTACGAAAATTAGTTGGCGCGGCGCTGACTGATGTAAATGACTTAGATGACGTTGAGGTAGATCACCCGATCCGCGACAGTAGTTTCGTGGCGACTGATGGTGCGCAAAGTTACACAATCACTTTGATTGACTTAGCTGGAAGTAAGGCGCCGTTGCTGATGTTTCTTGATGAAATGCCACCAAGAGACGTTGATCTATGGATTGTGCATCACACAATTGATATCCGCAGCCACGATATGGTTTCGGTGTCCAAGGGAGGTGCCATTTGTTTTACACTTGGGACGATGATCGACACGCCTAATGCGCGTTTAGTCGAGGAATTACGCGAAGGGGATCAATTGCAAACCCGCGATAGCGGAGCGCAAGATATCCAATGGATTGGTGCACGGCGTATGACGGGTGCGCGGCTTTTTGCGATGCCCGAACTGCGTCCAATTCGAATCAGTGTGGGTGCGTTCAACGTTGATCAACCAGATCAGGAATTTTTGGTCTCGCTGAACCACCGGATGTTGGTCAAAGGCGCAATTGCACGTGATTTGTTCAATACACCCAAAGTTCTTGTTGCCGCGAAAGACTTGCTAAACGGGTCAACGGTTATATTGGACACGCAAGTGAAACAGGTGACCTATATTCATTTGATGTTACCGAGCCATCAAATTGTTTTGGCCAATGGCGTCGAGACAGAAAGTTTCCATCCGGCGTCTACAGCGTTGTCGACGATCCCTGAAAAAGATCGAGCGCGATTGGCCATGGTGAATGACCAACTTGAGTCTGACCCTAACAGCTATGGTGGGTATGCACGCCGGATTTTATCCAAATCTGAAGCAGCAATTTTAACGCACCAAGCTGCTTAAGTTTATTGTGCGTCCCGAAAGGGACGCGCAGTTTTAGCCCCTTTCGGGGCGGGTTGAGGCGCTGCCTCAAACTCTGGGATATTTTGAAAAGGTGAAGCGTTACTGTTTCGCTTCATTGATGAGCGCGCGCAGGATTTCTTTTGCGTTGTCGGAGGACCAGTCTGCGTCACCACGCAAGCGTGCGATTTCTAAGCCTTCTGTGTTTAGGATAACTGTAATGGGCAAGCCGAGGACAGCCATATCGCGTGCAATTTTCTGCTTTGGGTCACGGTGCAGGGGAAGGTTGGCGATATTGATGTCGTCGAAGAATTTTTTCATCGCAGGTGGTGCGTTGCGGCCTGTGGCGAGCGTTACGACTTCGAACGCGTCGCCGCCCAGTTCGGTTTTTAATTCTGAGAGCATCGGCATTTCTTTTCGACATGGCGCGCACCAAGTGGCCCAGAAATTCAAAAGAACGATCTTGCCTTGATGATCTGCGAGCGAGCCGTTTGAGCCATCGTTTTTTATGTAGGGTTGCTCTGACACGGGTTTGGGTTCCGTGTGGAAGTTCAGTTTGAGCATGTCACCGCTGCGCATCTCGGAAAACGTGCTCATGTCAGTGTGTGCAACGTTTGCACCCATCAGCAGAGCGGTATACATCATCGCAGCAACAATCTTTTTCATTTTCCCTCCAAGGGTAGGCATATGACCAAATCTTCTTCGAACGCGATGTGGGGCGGCCGTTTTGCTGCCGGACCCGATGCAATCATGGAGGCAATTAACGCTTCGATCGGATTTGACAAGCGCATGGCGCGACAGGACATTGATGGTTCTCGGGCCCACGCAAGCATGTTGGCCGCGCAAGGTATTATTACAGATACCGATGCGGAGGTCATTCGGGAAGGCCTGCTCACGGTCTTGTCAGAAATCGAGAGTGGAACGTTTCAGTATTCCGCCGCTTTAGAAGACATTCATATGAATGTGGAAGCACGTTTGAAGGAGATTGTGGGCGAACCTGCCGGGCGTTTGCATACGGGGCGTTCGCGCAATGATCAGGTCGCGACAGATTTCAAACTTTGGGTGCGCGATCAATTTGATGCCGCAGAGGGCGCGTTGCTCTCTTTGATTGCCGGTTTGCTTGAGCAAGCCGAGGCCGGTGCAGATTGGGTCATGCCCGGATTTACGCATTTGCAAACGGCGCAGCCGGTGACTTGGGGTCATCACATGATGGCGTATGTGGAAATGTTGGGTCGTGATTTGTCCCGTGTTCGCGATGCGCGCGCGCGAATGAATGAATGTCCCTTGGGCGCCGCTGCCTTGGCGGGAACGTCGTTTCCAATTGATCGTGATGCAACGGCACAGGCCTTGGGCTTTGATCGCCCTTCTGCGAACTCACTCGATGCTGTCAGTGATCGTGATTTTGCTTTGGATTTCCTTGGAACGGCGTCGATCTGCGCGATGCATCTAAGCCGTTTGTCCGAGGAGTTGGTGATTTGGTCGTCTGCACAGTTTAGGTTTGTGACGCTTTCGGATCGCTTTTCCACAGGCTCGTCGATTATGCCGCAAAAGAAAAACCCTGATGCGGCTGAGTTAATCCGTGCCAAGATTGGGCGGATTTTTGGGGCCAATACAGCGTTGATGATCGTTATGAAGGGCCTGCCATTGGCGTATTCCAAAGACATGCAAGAAGACAAAGAACAGGTCTTCGATGCGGCGGACAATTGGATGCTGGCATTGGCTGCGATGGACGGGATGGTACGGGATATGTCCGCGAACACGGATAGCTTGGCTGCTGCGGCTGGCTCAGGCTTTTCCACGGCGACGGATTTGGCAGATTGGTGCGTGCGCGCGTTGAACATGCCGTTTCGTGATGCGCATCATGTGACGGGGTCGCTGGTTGCTATGGCAGAGGCCGAGGGCTGCGATTTGCCTGATCTTACGCTTGTGCAGATGCAAACCGTTCATGCAGAAATAACTGAAGATGTGTTTAGTGTTCTGACCGTCGAAGCGTCCGTTGCGTCGCGTACGTCTTATGGCGGTACCGCGCCGACCCAAGTACGCGCGCAGATCAAACGCTGGCGCGAGGTGCTGGCATGATACGCATTGTATCTGGTCTTTTGGTACTCGCGTTTCTTGCGGCGTGTGGTGCGGATGGAGCTCCGTTGACACCCACCAAGTCATTGAAGGAACGTCTTGCTGATAGGGCCGCGGCGCAAGTCGCAAAAGATACAGCAGATGCTGAATTAGTAGACGCACTCGAAGAGTAGGGATTTGTTATGTCTGTTTTGCGTATGGTCTACCTCGCGCTTGCTGTTTGGGGGGCGATCCACCCAATGTATTATTTCGTCCAGTGGTTTCAGGCCGAAGGGTGGGACATCATGAAAATGGTGGATGCGTGGCACAGCAATGCTGCCAGCTCGGGTCTGGTTTGGGATTTGACGATTGCGGCAATTGCGTTGACGATTTGGATTTTGGCGGAGGTCTTCACACGTCGCAATTGGAGTGCGTTGATTGCTATCCCAGCGACGTTTTGCATCGGTGTGAGCTGCGGACTGCCGTTATATCTATTCTTGCGCACGCGCCCAGTCGTCTAGTTTAACCACAGCACTCCTCAAACGCTGTGCAATACCGATTGTATGCGCGCTGGATTCTGATTATCCAATCGCGCATGGATCATTTTCTTTATCGTGACGGCGCATTGTACGCCGAAGATGTCCCGGTCAGCGAGATTGCTGCCAGCGTGGGCACGCCGTTTTATGTCTATTCAACAGCGACGTTGGAGCGGCATTTTAAGCTATTTGATGAAGCGCTCGCGGGCATGGAGCACTTGGTCTGTTATGCCATGAAGGCTGCGTCCAATCAGGCGATCCTTAAAACCTTGGCGGCCCTTGGCGCAGGCATGGATGTTGTGTCTGGCGGCGAATACGCGCGCGCGAAGGCGGCGGGTGTGCAAGGCGATAGAATCGTCTTTTCCGGTATCGGTAAAACGCGTGACGAAGTGCGCATGGCGTTAGAAGGTGGCATTCGCCAGTTCAACGTTGAGAGCGAGCCAGAGATGCAGGTCATTTCCGAGATTGCGAGTGAGCTTGGTGCCATTGCGCCGATCACGATCCGTGTGAATCCTGATGTTGATGCCAAGACCCACGCCAAGATCGCGACGGGTAAATCAGAGAACAAGTTTGGTATCCCAATCAGCCGAGCGCGCGAAGTCTATGCGCTGGCCGCGTCGTTGCCCGGTCTTAAGGTGATTGGCATCGACGTGCATATCGGTAGCCAATTGACCGATCTTGCGCCGTTTGAAGCTGCCTACAATAAAGTCGCGGAGCTGACTGAGCAACTTCGCGCCGATGGTCACGAGATCATGCGTTTGGACCTTGGAGGCGGGTTGGGCATTCCATATGCGCGCTCAAACGAGGCTCCACCATTGCCGTCGGAATATGGTGCTTTGATCAAGAAATGTGTTGGTCATCTAGGGTGCGAAATCGAGATCGAGCCGGGTCGTTTGATTTCGGGGAATGCGGGTCTGATGGTTAGCGAAGTGATCTATGTGAAATCAGGTGAAGATCGCGAATTTCTCATAATAGATGGGGCGATGAACGATCTTATTCGTCCTGCGATGTATGATGCACACCACGATATCGTGCCTGTTATTGAGGCAGAAGCAGGCGTGCTGCCGCAACCTTATGACGTCGTTGGACCTATTTGTGAAAGCGGTGACACGTTTGCAAAAGGACGCCATTTGCCACCTCTCAAAGCGGGTGATTTGGTCGCGTTCCGTTCAGCGGGTGCCTACGGCGCTGTGATGTCGTCTGAGTACAACACACGACCTATGATCCCCGAAGTCTTGGTGAAGGGCGATCAATTTGCTGTCATTCGACCACGCCCTACCTTTGACGAAATGATAAATCGAGATACCATCCCTGAATGGCTTTGACGCGCACACCGCGCGTTTGAGCGTGGAGCACCGCATGACGCAAAATACGTCTCAGCAATCCAAAACGCTCGCGCGGTTGCGCGGTCCTTTGCTGCTGACGTGGTTTGGGATGATTGCCGAGAGTGCTGCACGCGCCCTTTGGCCGCTTTGGAGCTTTGTGATCGCGGTGCTTGGCGCATTGATGTTGGGGTGGCACGAGACGTTCCCGATTGAAGCGGTTTGGGGTTTGGCCGTTCTGTCGTGCATCGCTGCGCTTGTTTTTCTGGTGCGCGGATTTATCAAATTCCGACTGCCCAGCCGAATTGAAGCGCGTGCGCGTTTGGATGCCAGCCTGAAGGGGCGGCCAATTCAAACGTTGATGGATAGCCAAGCGATTGGGCCGCAAGATGAGGCATCTGCAGCCGTTTGGCGCGCGCATCAAATGCGCATGGCGCAGCGTGCAAACAATGCTAAGGCGGTAAAGCCAAGCGTTCGGCTGGCCGCGCGTGATCCATTTGCGCTGCGCTACGTTGCAGTGCTTTTACTGGGTGTCGCCTTGCTGTTCGGGTCGCTTTGGCGCGTTGGAAGTGTGAGCGAGATTGCGCAAGGTAGTACCGATTTGGCGAGTGGTCCTGTCTGGGAAGGCTGGGTTGAACCGCCAGCGTACACCGGAAAGCCGAGCCTATATTTAAGCGATCAAGATGGGCAATTCGAAGTGCCGGAAGGCAGCCAGATCAGCCTGCGTTTGTACGGCGAAACCGGGGCGCTGACGGTGTCTGAGACGGTGTCTGCGCGGCTACAAGATATGGGTAGTGTTGCCGACCCTGAGCAGAGTTTCCTTGCACAAAAGAGTGGAACGTTAGACGTCGCTGGGCCAAATGGCGCAAGCTGGGACATCACGGTTGTCCCTGACAGCGCCCCGCGTGTCGAAGTGACGGGTGCCGTTGAGCGCGGTGCGAACGGGGTGATGAGCCTGCCATTCGCGGCCTCGGATGACTATGACGTGACCAGCGGAACAGCGCAAATCGCGCTTGATCTGGGTGCGATCACGCGGCGCTATGGCTTTGAGGTCGATCCAGAGCCGCGCGCGACCATCGAACTTGATCTGCCGCTCCCGATTTCTGGGGATCGCAGTGATTTCTCCGAAACGCTGTTTGGTGATTTCTCAGAACATCCTTTTGCAAACCTTCCAACGCTCGTTTCAATGACTGTAAGCGATGCAAAGGAACAAACCTCTGAAATTAACACAACACATTTGATCCTTCCCGGACGACGTTTTTTCGACCCGATGGCGCGGGCATTGATTGAACAACGTCAGTGGCTAATGTGGTCCAAAACGAACGCGGGTCGCACCGCCCAAATGATCCGAGCAATATCGCATCGCCCGGGTGACATGTTCCGCTCGGAAACGGCGTATCTGCGCGTGCGGGTGATTTTGCGCCGCATTGAAACGCAGATTGCTTACGACGGTTTTACAAACGAGACACGCGACGAGGCAGCGCAAGCGCTTTGGGATCTGGCGTTGTTGATTGAGGACGGCGATGTCGAGGACGCGTTAGAGCGGATGCGCCGTGCGCAGGAACGTCTATCTGAGGCGATGAAGAACGGTGCCAGCGACGAAGAAATTGCTGAGCTGATGGACGAGCTGCGCCGTGCCAACGAGAATTATATTCAGCAATTGCAGCGCGAAACGGCGCAAAATGGGGAACAGCAAGATCGCCAAGCGGGCAATCAAGACGACGCGATGCAAATGACGCAGGACGATCTGCAAAAGATGATGGACCGCATTCAAGAGCTGATGGAACAAGGCCGCATGGCCGAGGCCGAACAAGCGCTGCAAGAGCTTCAGGAAATGATGGAGAATATGCAAATCGCCGAGGGACAGAGTGGTCAAGGCGAACAGCAATCCCAAGGTCAGCAGGCCATGGATGATTTGGCCGATGCTTTGCGGGGTCAGCAGGGTTTATCCGATCAAGCGTTCCGTGACTTGCAAGAGCAATATAACCCGAATACACAAACTGGCGAAAACGAAGGTAACGAGGGGAGCAACGGCGGCCAAGGGCGTGGTGAATCCCACGAGGGCCAGTCGGGCGAAGGTCAAGGGCAAGACGGTTCACAAACTGGGGACGGCGCAGGTAGTCTTTCAGAACGGCAGGAAGCCTTGCGCCAAGAAATTGAACGCCAACGCGGCGCGCTTCCGGGGCAAGGGTCCGAGGCGGGGGATGCCGCGCGTGATGCGTTAGAGCGTGCTGAAGACGCTATGCGCGGTGCAGGCGATGCGATTGAGCAAAATGATTTGGCCGAAGCGATAGATCGCCAAGCAGAGGCCATGGATGCCTTGCGTGATGGTATGCGCAATCTTGGTGAGGCAATGGCCGAAGCAGAGGGTCGTGAAGGCCAGCAAGGGACGGCTGACGGTCGCGAGGGTGGTGAACAGCGTGACCCACTTGGTCGTTCCCCCGGTGCGAATGGTCAGGCGGGAACTGATCAAGGCTTGTTGCAAGGCGAAGACGTCTATCGCCGCGCGCGTGAGTTGTTGGATGAAATTCGAAAACGCAGCGGCGAAAGCGTGCGTCCCGAAGTGGAACGCGACTACCTGCGCCGCTTGTTGGATCGTTTCTAAATCTTAAAGATTTTCGGATGCCATCTGATCGAGCCATGCAAGACCCTTGTCAACTGATGACCCAAGCCATGTGCGCGCGCTTTCAACTGCGCCGCTGTACTGTGCGACGTAGGGTTCAGCAGCAGGCAACATCGCAGAAATCTTGGGGCCAAACACGTATGCGCCGATGGCAAGCGCAGCCAACAAAATGATCATTGTAAAACTACGACGGAACCCATGGCCTTTACGCTGGATGCGCGGCTTGGTGCCCGCAAGGTCGGCATCGGTCGCCTCAGCCGGACGACGACGTTCACCGGAGGATCGCAAAGTTGAGTTGATCTCTTCGATATCAGGTAACAGATCGCGGCGCGAGCCCGACGCTGCTGTCGCAGACGCAACTGCAACCTCGGCAGGTACAGGTTCACCGCTCATGCGGGCCATGCGTTCGCGTGCTTCGCGCGCACGTCGCTCGCTTTCGTCCTCAGTTTGTGAATCAAGCCCAAGATCGGGCTGGGTTTCTATTGATTCTCCTTGATCCTGAGCACGTGCGGCAGCTTCGAATTCGGCTTCTTCGCGCAGAACGTCGGAAATATTTGGATCAAGCTCACGCCGCGTTGCTTGGGGCATTGGCTGTTGTTCTTCGAAAGACTCAGCAATCGGTTCTGGCTCTGGTGGGGACGCGACAGGTTCAACGCTAGGCGTATCTACTTCGTCAGCGAGTGCTGCATCGTGGTCGGGATGCGTTTGAAACCAAGTATTTGAACACGCAGAGCACTGCACGTCACGGCCCTCAGCGGGGATCACTTCGGTTGGAACTTCGTATTGAGCCCCGCAATTTGGGCAAATCAGACGCGTTTTCATACCTAGCCTCATTAACAATCTAGGTGGACCACTTGCGATCCATACAGCGCGTACCATATGACGCGCGGCGCATATGGTAAATCCCATTCCAACGATCCGTTGACGAGTGATTGAATCCACCGCGTTCGTCAGGCACAACAGCGCTATTGGTGCCTAAGTCGGCAGCGCGTAGGAAAGGCTAAACCTTGATTGAGTTCGATACAGTTGCCCATAGCTATAGCGGTGGAGAGCTTTTCAATGAGGTGTCCTTGCGATTGGCACCCGGGTCCTTTCATTTTCTGACGGGCCCTTCGGGGTCTGGTAAGACGACATTCTTGAAGCTGTGCTACGGTGCGTTGGTTCCCACTGCGGGTTTCGTCCGAGTTTTCGGCGATGATGTACGTCAGATGAGTCGTGATGACATTGCAATCGCGCGTCGCCGTGTCGGGGTGGTCCACCAAGATTGTCAGTTTTTGGACCACCTTAGCTTGCGCGAAAACTTGTTGCTGCCTTTGACGGTGAGTGGGCTAGAAGCGGTCGATGACGATGCGAACCTCAAGGAATTGATGGGTTGGGTTGGGCTGACCTCGCGTATTGATGCGATGCCGCCTGAATTGTCTGGAGGGGAACGTCAACGTGCGGCCCTTGCGCGGGCTTTGATCATGTCGCCTGATGTTATTTTAGCGGACGAACCCACAGGGAACGTAGATTGGGAAATGTCCCAACGCTTGCTGAGTTTGCTGATCGAGCTGAACAAGATGGGCAAAACGATCATGATAGCGACCCATGATTTGGGATTGATTCGCGCTGCTAAAAACCATGTTCAAGCGCGTGTCCTGCGGATTTCTGGTCGTCGGTTGCAATTGGCAGGGGCAGATTTATGAGCGCGCTTCGTTCGATCCTAGACTTTGCGATTTGCGATGCGCAGGCAGAACGGGTTGTTCCGCCCACAGGATTTACGGTTCGTTTGACGGTTTTCAGCTCTGCCGCGATGGCCTTTTTGGTCGTGTTCGCGCTGGCGCTGGCGCTCGCGTCTGGACGGCTTGCCAATCGGTGGGGCGATGAACTGGCGCGCAGTGCGACGGTTCGAATTTCAGCGCCGGTTGAACAGATGGCGGCGCAAACCGAGGCGGCGCTCAATGTTTTACGCACCACAGAAGGTGTCGAAACTGCACGCGCTTTGACGCTTGATGAACAGCGTGCATTGCTGGCCCCTTGGTTTGGGTCTGATTTGGCGCTGGATACCTTGCCTTTGCCGCAGATGATCGAAGTGATCGAAAGCGCGGATGGGTTCGATGGGGATGGTCTACGCCTGCGCCTTGCGGGCGAAGTGCCTGGTGCGGTTTTGGACAATCACGCGCGCTGGCGTGCGCCGTTGGTGTCCGCTGCGGGATCGCTACGATTATTGGGTTGGGTGTCGATACTGCTGATTGGGATGGCGACGGGCGCGATGATCACGCTTGCGGCAAATGCAGCCTTAGCTGCAAACGTGCAGGTCATCGCGGTTATGCGCCTTGTCGGCGCGCGCGACGCCTATATTGCGCAGGCCTTTGTGCGCCGGTTCACTTTGCGTGCTTTGGGCGGTTCCGCGATTGGTACAGTTCTTGGGGCCATAGCGTTATTGTTGCTGCCAAGCGCATCTGAAAAGGGTGGTTTTCTAACGGGCCTTGGCTTTCAGGGGGCACATTGGTTGCTCTTGTTACTTGTCCCGATTTTGGCAGCTTTGGTTGCCTTTCTTTCAACGCGCATGGCCGCGCGCAACACCTTACGGAGCCTCACATGAGCGAAAAGAAAAATCCCGTGCAATGGGTCCGTTCGTTGCTGTTTGTGGGACAAATCTATTTCATGATGCCCATCATTGGCTTGGCCTTTGCACCGTGGGCACTGTTTTCAAAACGCGGTGCGCGGGCGTGCTGCAAGACGTATAGCCGTTGGGTTTTTTGGACTGCGCGCTGGATGGTCGGATTAAAGGTTGAGGTGCGTGGCACACCGCCAACTGAACCTGGGTTGGTTGCCGCGAAACACCAGAGCTTTCTAGACATCATGATGATCTTCACGGCGATCCCTTCAGGAAAATTCATCATGAAGAAGTCGATCCTGTGGACCCCTGTTGTTGGGCAATACGCGAAGCTGCTGAATTGCATTGCTGTTGATCGTGGAAAGCGTGGCGCAGCGATTGAAAAGATGGTTGCAGATGTGAAGGTAGGTCAGGTCGAACCAGGTCAGTTGATTATCTACAGTCAAGGCACGCGTGTCGCGCCGGGCGCGCAGAAACCGTACAAAGGTGGCACGGGCATTCTGTATGAACAGCTTGGGCAAACGTGTTTTCCAGTGGCAACAAACGTGGGTGTGTTTTGGCCCCGCACTGGGATTTACCGCAAGCCGGGTGTTGCGGTTGTGGAATTTTTGGAACCGATTGAGCCAGGTGTGGATCGCAATGAGTTCATGGCGCTGTTGGAAGAGAGGGTTGAAGCCCGCTCCAACGCATTGATGCGTGAAGCGGGTTTTGATGTTTCTTAACTTAAGTTAGGCGTGGATTGCGCCGTCGCCGCAGGCAAGGGCTGCTTCGCGTACCGCCTCTGAATAGGTCGGGTGCGCGTGGCACGTCATTGCCAAGTCTTCGGCTGATGCACCGAATTCCATTGCAACGCAGACTTCATGGATCAGATCACCCGCACTTGGGCCAATGATGTGCGCGCCTAAAATGCGATCTGTATCCTTGTCTGCGAGGATTTTTACAAATCCGTCGCCTGCAAAATTAGCTTTTGCACGACCGTTGCCCATGAACGAGAACTTACCAACCTTGTAGTTCACGCCAGCCTCTTTCAATTCTTGTTCGGTCTTGCCAACATTCGCGACCTCGGGGTGGGTGTAGATCACGCCCGGAATGACGCCGTAGTTCACATGACCATGCTTGCCTGCGACTTGCTCGGCGGCTGCCATGCCCTCGTCCTCGGCTTTGTGGGCGAGCATTGGACCATCAATAGCGTCACCGATCGCATAGATACCTTTGACGTTGGTCTGCCATGCGCTATCGGTTTTAATCATGCCGCGGTCTGACATTTCCACACCAAGCGCTTCAAGACCCAGACCATCCGTGTAGGGACGTCGACCCGTCGCGACGAGAACGGTATCCGCATCGATTACATGTTCGCTGTTGTCTTTGCGCAACTTGTAGGTGACTTTGGCCTTGGTTTTCGTGGTTTCAACGCCTTGCACAGCAGCACCCATGATAAAGTTCAAACCCTGCTTGGTTAGAATGCGCTTAAAGGTCTTTTGTACCTCTGCGTCCATGCCAGGGGTGATTGCGTCAAGGAATTCAACAACCGTTACCTCTGCGCCAAGGCGTGCATAGACAGAGCCGAGTTCTAGGCCGATAACGCCTGCGCCAATGACAACCATCTTCTTGGGAATTTTTCCAAGTTCAAGCGCGCCTGTTGAGGTCACGACCATCTTTTCGTCCACCTCTATGCCGGGCAAAGATGAGGGTTCAGACCCAGAGGCAACGATGATGTTCTTGGCAGTGTGGATGTCATCACCGACTTTGACTTTTCCGGCCTCTGGAATGGATCCCCATCCTTTGAGCCAATCAATCTTGTTCTTCTTGAACAGAAATTCGATGCCTTTGGTGTTTCCCTCGATCACCTCGTCCTTGTAGGCGAGCATCTGTGTCCAATCTACCGAAGGGCTTTTGCCCTTAAGGCCCATCTTGGCAAAGTTATGCTCCGCTTCATGCAGCTGATGGGACGCATGCAGCAGCGCCTTAGATGGTATGCAGCCCACGTTTAGGCAAGTGCCGCCCAACGTGTCACGCCCCTCTACACAGGCCGTCTTGAGGCCGAGCTGCGCGCAGCGAATGGCGCAGACATAGCCGCCGGGGCCGGAGCCGATTACGATAACGTCATAGTCAGACATGATGTGTCCTTTTCAGTGGGAAGAGCCAAGACATGGGGAGGATGATTTAAAAGAGCGCCGCCAAAAGCATGACGACGATTGCGAGAAGGCCAATGAACCAGATGAGCGAACGCCAAGGCGCAAGGCCAAAGACGTAGGCCGGGACATATAGAATACGCGCGCCCAGATATGTGAACGCTGCAAGCATTGTTACGTTGCTGGATTGATCTGTGTAGGTCACGACAACAACGGCGATTGTGAAAAGGATCAGGCCCTCAAAGTGATTGTTCATCGCGCGTTGAAAACGTCCGGCGGTGCCTGTGAGTTCGATCTTTTTGTCGCGTGGACCGGCGGCTTTATAGACGCCGACCTGCAGGATAGATGTAGCGGAATATGCGCAGAATTGCAGAACTTGAAGTAAGGCTGCAAGGGTTAGGGCCATGAGTTCGGGTGTCATTGTCGTTGCTTTCTGGCGTGGGGCTTTGACCATTTTTCGATTTGATCAGCGGTTAGGAGCATTTGGCTGCGTTCATTGAACCAAGCCTTGCAATGGGCTTCGGCGATGGCAATTTCGGGGTATGCGCGCAGACGTGCCATTTCGATCTGCGTTGCGCCGAGATGACGTTGAATTGAATGGTTTGGTTGCGCGTTTTGGTTTGCGATTTTGTGCCAGCGTGAACCGATGTGGTATTTGTCGCTGGCTTTGCCTTGGCCGTCACCGCGATCATTCTTCATTAGAAAGACATCACGCGAGGGAACTGCATAGTGGTTCACGCACGCAGCTTCGGGGAAAAGCGCCGTGTCGAGCGGGCGATACTTGGCGCGCTTTGCGCCGTAGAGACCTTCGTCGTTAAGAGGGTTACCATTGGCAGAGCGCACTTTGGGATTTTTGACTTTCGGACCCGTGGGCATGTTATCGTTGGCATGGGTGAAATTGCGAAAGCGAAAAATTGATTTAAACTTCGCGGTTTTTTCGGATGGTGTGGCTTCGGCTTGGGTGAATTTAGTGAGGACGTCGCCGGGCCAACCTACATGGGCGTTGTCGCCGTAGGCCCACCAAGGCAGGGCAATCACATCGCCGTCACCCGCTTGAGTAAGCAAGTCTGCAACGTACCCGCCGCCAAGACAGATATTTATGAACTCATCGGCGTCAATATGCGCGACCCATTGAATATTGGTCTGTTCAAGATGCGCAAACGCGGTGCGCATACCGCTGTCTTGGGGCGTGTCGCCTTGAGGAACGTTATGGTAAAGATGGGTAATCACACCTGCTGTTTCAAGCGCATCAAGCAATGCGTCCGAACCATCCGTGCAATCGTTTGAACAGATGACGATCTTATCAAAGCCAATCGCGCGGTGATACGCGACCCATTCCACGATGAAGAGCCTCTCATTGCGCATGCAAGCGACGACAGCCGTTTTTTCAAGCGCATTCATGTGACATGTGCCTCGCATTCGGGACAAATTAGGACATTCTTGTCATCGGGGTCACGCGTAAAGGGCGTGATATGGAGCAGACGCCGCGAGGGCGTCTGGCCAGGTTTGCTATTTGGTCCGACACCAATGACCCAATCCACCTTTGCGCTAAAACTACACTGTGGGCAGGTAAGCGTTTGAGGTTTCAGATAGGCCATAGCGCTTGAATCAAAGATCCATAAGCAGGCGGCGTGGATCTTCCAGGGCTTCTTTCACGCGCACAAGGAACGTCACCGCACCTTTGCCGTCGACGATACGGTGATCGTAGGACAGGGCCAGATACATCATTGGGCGGATCACAACCTGCCCTTTAATCGCCATTGGGCGGTCTTGGATTTTGTGCATGCCGAGGATGCCAGATTGCGGCGGGTTCAAGATTGGTGACGACATAAGCGAGCCGTAAACACCACCGTTGGAAATAGTGAACGTGCCGCCCTGCATTTCCGCCATGGACAATTTGCCGTCACGCGCGCGCGCGCCTTTTTCAGCGATGGCTTTTTCGATGCCCGCAAAGGACATTGCGTCTGCGTCACGGATGACCGGAACGACCAGACCAGTTGGCGTGCCTGCTGCGATGCCCATGTGAACGAAGTTCTTGTAGACAACATCGGTGCCATCTATTTCGGCGTTCACTTCGGGCACTTCATTCAAGGCATGGATACAGGCCTTTGTGAAGAAAGACATGAAACCCAGTTTGACGCCATGCTTCTTGAGAAACAGGTCTTTGTATTCGTTACGTAGCGCTATCACCTCGGTCATGTCGACCTCATTATAGGTGGTCAGCATTGCGGCTGTGTTCTGGCTTTCTTTCAGGCGACGCGCGATTGTCTGGCGCAGGCGTGTCATCTTCACACGTTCCTCACGTGATGCGTCAGATGCAGCAACGGGCGCGCGTGGGGCCGCTGCGGGAGCCGCGGCAGGAGCAGGTGAAGAAGAGAGTGCTTTGGCAACATCGTCTTTCATGATGCGCCCATCACGGCCCGAGCCAGTGACCGCGTCACGGCTGATACCTGCTTCGGCCATGGCTTTTTTGGCAGAAGGCGCATCTTCGACGTCTTTGCCGCCTGCAGACGGAGCGGCCGCTGCCTCAGCGGGTGCTGAACTTGCGGACGCACTTGCGCCGCCGATAACGGCGAGTTTAGCAGACGCATCAACTGTTGCGCCTTCAGCGGCGATAATTTCTGACAAGACACCGGCAGCAGGTGCAGGGACTTCGACAGAAACTTTGTCAGTTTCAAGTTCGCAGAGCATTTCATCCTGCGCGACGGTATCGCCGACCTTTTTGAACCAAGTGCTGACCGTCGCCTCAGTTACAGATTCACCAAGTGTGGGAACCATAACGTCAACGCTTGCAGCGCCTGTTGTTTCTTTCGCGGGTGCAGCTTTTGCTGCTTTGGTCTCAGTCGGCGCACTTTTTTTGCCTGATCCTTCAAGGATCGTGGCTAGAAGTGCGTCAACACCAACGGTGTCGCCTTCAGCGGCAACAATTTCACCCATTATACCAGCGGCAGTCGCAGGGACCTCAACGGTCACTTTATCGGTTTCCAGCTCACAGAGCATTTCATCAACTGCGACCGTATCGCCTGGCTTTTTGAACCATGTGGCCACTGTGGCCTCGGTGACAGACTCGCCCAGCGTCGGAACGCGAATTTCAGTTGTCATGGGTTACTTCCCTTCCAGTGTCAGTGCGTCGTTAACGAGCGCTGATTGTTGTGCTTTGTGGATGCTGGCGAGACCTGTTGCAGGTGACGCCGATGCGGTGCGACCCACGTAAACGGGGCGCTGATGTTTCGCTTCAATTTTGCCGAGAGCCCATTCAATGTTTGGCTCCATAAAGGTCCAAGCACCCTGGTTTTTGGGTTCTTCCTGACACCAGACCATTTCCGCGTTCTTGAAGCGTTTCAGCTCGTTCACAGATGAATTGGCGGGGAACGGGTAGAACTGCTCGTAACGCAAAATGTAGATGTCATTGATGCCACGCGCATCGCGTTCTTCCAGCAGATCGTAGTAGACCTTGCCCGAACACATCACGACGCGTTTGATTTTGTTGTCCGCAACCAATTTCGTGTCTGAATTACCGTACTGTGCGTCGTCCCAAAGAACGCGGTGGAAGCTAGATCCCGTCGTGAATTCCTCAGCTTTGCTGACGGCCATTTTGTGACGCAACAAAGATTTGGGCGTCATCAGAACAAGTGGCTTGCGGAAATTACGATGCAACTGGCGGCGCAGGATGTGGAAATAGTTGGCTGGTGTTGTACAGTTTGCGACGATCCAGTTGTCCTGACCACACATCTGTAAGAAACGCTCAAGACGGGCAGAAGAATGCTCTGGGCCTTGGCCCTCAAAGCCATGCGGCAAGAGCACGACAAGACCTGACATGCGCAACCATTTGCTTTCACCAGAGCTGATGAATTGGTCAAACATGATCTGTGCGCCGTTGGCAAAATCGCCGAATTGCGCTTCCCAAAGGGTCAATGCGTTTGGTTCAGCCATGGAATACCCGTACTCAAACCCAAGCACCGCGTACTCGGACAGCATTGAATCGATGACCTCGTAATTGGCCTGACCTGCACGGATATTGTTAAGCGGGTAGTAGCGTTCTTCCGTATCTTGGTTGATGATGCCGGAGTGACGATGCGAGAACGTGCCGCGCGTGCTGTCCTGTCCAGACAAACGAACCGCAAGATTTTCTGTCAGCAAAGACCCAAACGCCAGTGCTTCGCCCGTTGCCCAATCAAAACCTTCACCAGTTTCGAGCATCTTCTTCTTGGCATCCAGAATACGGTTAACCGTTTTATGAATTGGGAAACCGTCAGGTACGGTTGTGAGCGCTTTGCCGACGTCGGCCAGTGTTTCAGATGCAATTGCAGTGTCGCCACGTTGGTAATCGTCTTTGTTGCGATCCAAATGCGACCACTTACCGTCCAGCCAGTCGGCCTTGTTGGGTTTGTAGTCTTTGCCTGCTTCAAATTCATTATTGAGATGCGCTTGGAACGCAGCTTTCATGTCCTCGATCTCGCCTTCTGGGATCAGGCCGTCTTTAACGAGACGCTCAGTATAGAGGCTAAGTGTGGTTTTGTGAGTCTTGATCTTTTTGTACATGACCGGGTTTGTGAACATGGGCTCATCGCCCTCGTTGTGACCAAAGCGGCGGTAGCAAATAAGATCAATTACCACGTCTTTGTGGAACCTCTGGCGGAATTCGGTCGCAACTTTTGCAGCGTGAACAACAGCTTCTGGATCATCTCCGTTCACATGGAAGATTGGCGATTCAACGACAAGCGCGTTGTCAGTGGGATAGGGCGAGGACCGCGAGAAATGTGGTGCGGTCGTAAAGCCGATCTGGTTGTTCACAACGATATGCATCGTTCCACCGGTTTTGTGACCCCGCAGACCAGACAGCGCGAAACATTCAGCAACAACGCCTTGGCCCGCAAAGGCAGCGTCGCCGTGCAGCAAGATTGGCATGACTTTGGTACGATCGATGTCGTTCAGTTGGTCCTGCTTGGCGCGCACTTTGCCGATCACAACTGGGTTAACTGCCTCAAGATGCGACGGGTTCGCGGTTAGCGACAAGTGGACCGAGTTATTGTCAAACTCACGATCAGAGCTGGCACCAAGGTGATATTTCACATCGCCGGACCCATCGACATCTTCAGGTTTGAAACTGCCGCCTTGAAATTCGTTGAAGATCGCGCGGTAGGGTTTGCTCATCACGTTGGCAAGCACCGAAAGACGACCACGATGGGGCATGCCGATCACGATATCTTGCACGCCAAGGGCACCGCCACGTTTGATGACTTGCTCCATCGCAGGGATCAGGCTTTCGCCGCCATCTAGGCCGAAGCGTTTGGTGCCCATGTATTTGACGTGCAAGAATTTCTCAAAACCTTCGGCTTCGACCATCTTGTTCAGGATTGCTTTGCGGCCCTCACGGGAAAACTGGATTTCTTTCCCCAAGCCTTCGATGCGTTCTTTAAGCCATGCGGCTTCTTCTGGATTAGAAATGTGCATGTATTGCAGGGCGAATGTGCCACAATACGTGCGTTTCACAATGTCCAAGATTTGGCGCATCGACGCAATTTGTAGACCTAGCACGTTGTCGATGAAGATCGGTCGATCCATGTCGGCGTCGGTAAAGCCGTAGGATTTTGCATCGAGTTCCGGATGCTTGGACGCTTCGCGCATGCCAAGGGGGTCAAGATCAGCGGCCAAGTGGCCACGGATGCGGTAGGCACGAATAATCATGAGCGCGCGGATAGAGTCGAGCACGGCACGTTTGATCGCCTCGTCACTGACTTCGACACCTGCGGCGGCGGCTTTGGATTTGATCTTGTTGCCAGCAGCTTTGGTCTCGACCTGCTCCGCCCATTGGCCATCAAGCGCGGCAGTCAACTCATCATTCGGAACTGGCGGCCAATCATTGCGTGCCCAAGAGGGGCCAGCGGCCTCTGCTTTTACGTCCATATCTGCGTCGCCAAGCTGGGAAAAGAACTCCTGCCACGCTGCATCAACCGCATTCGGGTCGTTGGCGTATTGCGCATAAAGCTGCTCTAAATACTCGGCGTTATGGCCTTGCATGAAAGAGGAGGCGTGGAACACGTCGTTTGGGCTTTGGTCGTTCATAAAGACACCTTGTGAGGATTAGGACCGTATTGGTTTGAGCTGGGCTGGGAGGGGCGGAATAGTGGTACAAGCACGGCGATGCCTGCGACCATAAAACTTGAATAGGCCATCATAGCGCTGACAATGCCGCCTAACTGGCCAGATGAAAAAAATTCGCGCTCTATGAATGAAAATAGAATGCCACATGTCCAGAGGAGATAGGGTAGGATGCTTGGCCAACCTGCTCTACCAATATCATGGTAGCGCCGCCAGCCAACGGACACGAAAGGCATTATCAGGACCATAAAAGCGCACAAAAGGGTTAGAGCAACGACAGTATCGCTTCCTGTTGCATTCAAAACGATTGCCCAGAATACAATAATCAGTGCAACAAAGTGGAACACAAAAAAAGTCCAAAATTCCTTTCGCGTAGCGCGGCCAGAAAACGTGAAGCTTTTGCGCAAGCTCGTTGCGATTGATTGGAGTGAAGACATTAAGAAATTCCACTCTGATGTACGCAGAAAGCACCCGCCCCTCCCCATCGGAAGATGCATGGCACCTTGCTGACCATGGGCACGGCCCAATGCGATATGGAGAGGGGCAGCTTCACTTAACCGATCGCTTCAATAACAGCTTCGCCAAGTGTTGCGGGGCTATCTGCCACCACAATACCGGCTTCGCGCATTGCGTTGATCTTGTCCTCAGCACCACCTTTGCCACCAGCAACAATCGCGCCAGCGTGGCCCATGCGGCGGCCGGGAGGGGCTGTGCGGCCTGCGATGAAACCAGCTGTTGGCTTCCAACGGCCTTTCTTTTTCTCATCTGCAAGGAACTGTGCCGCTTCTTCTTCGGCAGAACCACCGATTTCGCCGATCATGATGATTGACTGTGTCTCAGGGTCTGCCAAGAACATTTCCAAAACGTCGATATGCTCTGTGCCCTTGATCGGGTCACCGCCAATACCGACCGCTGTGGATTGGCCTAGACCAAGATCCGTTGTCTGCTTGACCGCTTCATATGTGAGCGTGCCAGAACGGGAGACCACACCACATGTGCCGCGCTTGTGGATGTGACCGGGCATAATGCCGATTTTGCACGCGTCGGGTGTGATCACGCCCGGGCAGTTTGGTCCGATAAGACGGCTTTTGCTGCCCTCAAGCGCGCGTTGAACGCGCATCATGTCGAGAACTGGAATGCCTTCTGTAATACAGATGATCAGCTCCATCTCGGCATCAATTGCCTCAAGAATGGAGTCTGCTGCGAAGGGGGGCGGCACGTAAATTACGGAGGCATTTGCCTCTGTCACGTGCTTGGCTTCGTGAACCGAGTTGAAAACAGGCAGGTCGATGTGGGTCATGCCACCTTTGCCAGGCGTGACGCCCCCAACCATTTTTGTGCCGTAGGCAATCGCTTGCTCTGAGTGGAATGTGCCTTGCGAGCCTGTGAGGCCCTGACAAATTACTTTTGTATTTTCGTCTACGAGGACTGCCATTTGGCGTTCTCCTAAGATGTATTTTTATGGGACGCAGGCGCGATGCCTGCGCAAATTAGTTCAGCAGTTCCATTGGTTCGGGAACCTTAAAACCAAAGCGGATAGTGGGCTTGCTCCGACACAAATTTTCATTTGCGCCTAATGCGTTATTTAGGTGCGAGCGCTGTGCCTCGACCGTAGGGGTCTTGTGTATTGAGGGCCATTTTGTTTGGCGGATAGATCGGTGTTGGTTGCCAAGTCGACACCAACACCTGAGCCGCCACCAAAACCGCCTCCGGAACGGCCGCCGCATGCTGAGACCAAAACAACCAAACCAAGAGCAATCACTACATTTTTCATGTTCTTCATCCTTTTACCGCTTTAACAATTTTTTGTGCACCATCTTTAAGATCATCGGCTGCAATCACATCAACGTCTGAATTATTGATGATTGCTTTGCCTTCTTCCACGTTCGTGCCTTCAAGGCGAACGACAAGTGGAACTTTCAGACCTACCTCTTTCACCGCAGCAACAACGCCCTCGGCAATCACATCGCAGCGCATGATGCCGCCGAAGATGTTTACCAGGATGCCTTTGACCTGTGGGTCAGACGTAATAATTTTGAAAGCTTCAGTCACTTTCTCTTTGGTGGCACCACCGCCTACGTCAAGGAAGTTAGCCGGCTCAGCACCGTAGAGTTTGATGATGTCCATTGTTGCCATCGCAAGACCCGCACCATTGACCATGCAGCCAATTTCACCGTCTAGAGCGATGTAGTTAAGGTCGTGTTTGGATGCCTCAAGCTCTTTGCTGTCTTCTTCTGTTTCATCACGCAGCGCAACGATGTCCGCATGACGATAAAGGGCATTGCCGTCGAAACCGACTTTGGCGTCGAGAACTTTCAGATCGCCCGAGCCCTCCAGAACGATCAACGGGTTGATCTCTAGCTGTTCCATGTCTTTTTCAACGAAGGCTTGGTAGAGTTGGCCCATCAGTTTAACACATTGCTTGACCTGCGCGCCCTTAAGGCCGAGTTCAAAAGCGATGCGGCGGCCATGAAAGGCTTGGTAGCCAGTCGCGGGATCTACTGAAAAGCTGATGATTTTCTCTGGGGTCGATGCTGCGACCTCTTCGATATCCATGCCACCTTCTGTGGAGCACACGAACGAAATGCGTGATGTTTGGCGATCCACGAGAAGCGCGAGGTACAGCTCTGCCTCGATGTCGGAACCGTCTTCGATGTAGATGCGGTTGACTTGCTTACCTGCCGGACCAGTCTGGTGGGTGACCAATGTGCGGCCAAGCATTTTTTTGGCTTCTTCAGCAGCTTCAGTCGCGGAGAATGCCAAGCGGACTCCGCCCTTTTCGCCAGCGTCGGCTTCTTTGAAAGACCCCTTGCCGCGACCACCTGCGTGGATCTGTGCTTTGACGACCCAAAGTGGTCCGTCCATTTCACCAGCGGCTGTTTTGGCGTCTTCTGCTTTCAGTACGGCACGACCGTCTGAAACAGGCGCACCGTAACTTTTGAGCAGTGCTTTTGCCTGATATTCGTGGATGTTCATAAGAAACTGTCCCGTCTTGCTTCGATTACTTCCCTCTTAGTGTGAATATTACGGATGAATTAAACGATAAAGTGACGTAAAGGTAATAATTCCGACATTTGTGATCACATGAGTTTTACGTGTGATCACAAATCTTATGAGGTGAGCGCTTATCTTTCAAAAAACGACTCGCTTAGCGCATAAAAAAAGCCCCAGAGCGGAGCTCTGAGGCTTATTCTTAAGATATTTGGGTGTCTTAAGTGAGTGAACTGTCGATGCCTTTACACGCTTCGACCAAGCCTTTGACTGCATCAACAGATTTGTCGAACATCGCTTGCTCGTCTTTGTTCATGTTGATGTTGACGATTTTTTCGATACCGCCAGCACCGATCACCGTTGGAACGCCAACGTAAAATCCATCAAGGCCGTACGCACCATCAACATATGCTGCACATGGCAGAACGCGCTTTTGGTCCTTCAAGAAGGCCTCTGCCATCTCGATTGCGGATGTCGCTGGTGCGTAGAATGCGGAACCTGTTTTCAACAGGCCAACTATCTCTGCGCCGCCATCGCGTGTGCGTTGGATGATCGCGTCGAGTTTGTCTTGTGTTGTCCAACCCATATTGACCAGATCAGGCAAAGGAATGCCCGCAACTGTTGAATAGCGCTCAAGTGGGACCATCGTGTCGCCGTGACCGCCTAGAACGAAGGCCGTGACGTCGCGCATGGAAACGTTGAATTCCACGGACAAGAAGTGGCGGAAACGTGCGCTATCAAGAACACCCGCCATGCCGCAAACCATCTCATGTGGTAGGCCGGAAAATTCGCGCAGTGCCCAAACCATCGCATCAAGCGGGTTGGTGATGCAGATTACGAATGCGTTTGGCGCGTGGTCACGGATGCCTTCGCCAACGGATTTCATAACTTTAAGGTTGATACCCAGCAGGTCATCGCGGCTCATGCCTGGCTTGCGTGGAACGCCGGCGGTTACGATGCAAACGTCTGCGCCTGCGATGTCTTCGTAAGACTGTGTGCCGGATAGGTTTGCGTCAAACCCTTCGGCTGGGCCAGATTCCGCGAGATCGAGAGCTTTGCCTTCAGGCGTTCCTTCGGAAATATCAAAAAGGACGATGTCGCCCAATTCTTTAAGTGCAGCGAGGTGCGCAAGTGTGCCACCGATTTGTCCAGCACCGATAAGTGCTATTTTGGGTCTCGCCATGGATCTCTCTCCGGTCCTATTAAATCTGGCGCATGGCTAGTGCGGTTTGCGTCGTGGCGCAAGGGTGCTGCGCTGCAGCGTTAACAACTGCACAACTGGCAAACGTGCAGGGATCGCGGTAAAGCCGTATCTTAATTGGATTTTTGAGAGCAGGGCTGTGTGATTTTCGATTTACCACTTTTTGCTCTTGCAGCCTTTGCTACGGTCTTTGCAGGCATCTCTAAAGGCGGATTTGGCTCTGGTGCGTCTTTTGCGTCCGCGTCGATTCTTGCGCTGGTTCTGGCGCCGGGCCAGGCGTTGGGGATAATGTTGCCACTGCTGATCTTGATCGATTTGACCACGCTCAAGCCATATTGGCGCAAGTGGCAGTGGCCTACTGCGCGGCTTTTGATGGTAGGATCTGTGCCGGGTGTGATCTTGGGGGTCGTGATCTACAAGATCACCAACGATGACGTTATCCGCTTTCTAATTGGCGCGATGGCTTTGCTGTTTGTGATGTGGCAAGGCGCACGTGCGCTGGGTGTTTTGCCCGTTGCGAAATCCAGATTGCCTGTCGTGGCAGGGCTTTTGGCGGGATGCGTCGCTGGATTTACCAGTTTTGTGAGCCATGCAGGTGGGCCACCGGCTGCAATGTATATGCTGTCGTTGAAAATGAGCAAAACTGAGTATCATGCAAACACGCTTCTGGTGTTTACGATTGTGAACCTGCTCAAAGCTGTTGGGTATAGTTATCTGGGGATTTTTACGGCGCAAACGCTAATGGTGGGCGTGTATCTTGCACCCTTCGCGCTGATTGGCGCGTGGATCGGCGTTAAGGCACATTACATGGTGCCAGAACGTGCGTTTTTCATTCTGACCTATGTTTTGTTGATCTTTACTGGATCCAAATTGATCTTTGACGCCATCACGTGAATGGCGTCAAAGTAGGTCCGCCTTAAGCATCGTTGCCTTTGGCGGGCAACGCTTCTGCCAATGTTTCAAAGTTCTGACCGGACGCGACAAGGCAGTTTGTACCACTCGCAACGGTGACTGTTATCGTCCATGTACCTGTTTCGTTGGACGAAAAAACTTCGACAACGGAGTTATTGGCACCAAGACCGATAGACTGGCGCGCTTCGCCGTATTTTTCTGCTAGGCGTTCAACAACTGCTTCACGCGGTGCGCAGTTGGGGGCGCTTTGGGCAAAACCTGTAGAGGCCGCCAAAGCCAGAATGCCAAAACCGAGTGCACCAATCATCATTCGCTGTTTCATAGCGTCTTCCTTCAATATCAGGGCGCGATGTGGGCCAACCAGACTTCACTGGCTGATGCGCCTTAGGGTTCAATTGGTCGGACGATGCTGCGGTCCCATGATCGGCGTTGCGCCGGTCGGTTTACCCAAAGTATCCGATGGGACCACAGTGCACGCTGAGCCGTATATAAGCGGTTAACCGAGCGTACGTTCCTTTAGAGTTGGCAGCATTTAACTAAATTTGCTGCATTGCGGCATTTAGTGCTTGAACGAAATGCAAATAAATGACCACCTGTACGCAACTTTATTGCGAGGAAGAGTTCATGGACATGCGCCAACGCCCCTATCGTTCGGTTCTTTATATCCCCGGTTCCAAGCCACGCGCGTTGGACAAGGCCCGTAGTCTGCCTGTCGATGCGATCATCTTTGATCTGGAGGACGCAGTTTCGCTGGAAGAAAAAGTCAGCGCGCGCGACACGTTGAAAGACGCGCTTGCGGCGGGTGGATATGGCATGCGCTATAAGATCGTGCGCATCAACGCGCTTGATACGCAGTGGGGTGTGGATGACGCCAAAGCGGTTTGCGCGATGGATGCAGATGCAGTTCTGTTGCCCAAGGTTGCAAGCTCCGCTGATCTGGATGCATTGGCTGCGATCACCGGTGATCTACCGATCTGGGCGATGATGGAAAACCCGCGTGGAATGTTAAACGCGGTGCAAATTGCGGCACATCCTAAGCTGGAAGGCATGGTCATGGGCACAAATGATCTAGCTAAAGAGCTGCAAAGCCGCTTTCGCGCGGACCGTTTGCCGATGCAGGCCTCACTGGGGCTGTGTCTGTTGGCGGCTAAGGCCGAAGGGTTGGTTATTGTGGACGGCGTTTATAACGCGTTCAAGGATGATGAGGGTCTAAAGGTTGAGTGCGACCAAGGGCGCGACATGGGCTTTGATGGTAAAACTTTGATCCATCCTGCACAGGTCGATGTGACCAACACCGCCTTCGCGCCGAGCGCTGAAGAGATTGATCTGGCACAGCGCCAAATCGCTGCTTTTGAAGAGGCTGAAGCAGGTGGACAGGGCGTTGCAGTGGTCGATGGACGCATCGTTGAAAACCTACACGTTGCCACCGCACGTGAAACTCTGGCAAAAGCGAAGGCAATTGACGCCCTTGCTGCGGAGTAAACAGCCATGATCCTTCTTATCGCCGGACTTCTTCTTTGGACATTTGCCCATTATTTCAAACGTCTCATGCCTGCGCGTCGCGCGGCATTGGGGGACAAGGGCCGTGGTTTGGTCGCAGCCGCGATCGGGGTCAGCCTTTTGCTGATGATCTTTGGGTATCGCTGGGCGGACTCCATTCCTGTGTGGTCGCCACCCTCTTATTTCACGCATATAAATAATCTGCTGATGCTATGTGCTTTCTTCCTGTTTGGGATGAGCGCAACAACAGGACGTTTACGCGGAAAGATGCGGCATCCCATGTTGATGGCTGTTGCGGTCTGGACCATCGCGCATTTGTTGGTGAACGGTGATCTGGCGTCGATCATCTTGTTTGGCGGCATGTTCGCTTGGGCCGTCGGGTCCATAGCGCTGATCAATCGCGCCGAAGCATGGGTGCGCCCTGCACCGGGCGATGCCAAGAAAGACATTCTGTTGGTCGTGATCACTTTGGTCAGCTTTATCGTTGTTGCCCTTATTCACTTTGCACTCGGCGTTTCGCCTTTCGGAGGATAACCGATGAGCAAAATTTACCGCTTTCTCAGTGAAGACGACACATCCGCCTTTTGTCACAAAGTGAGTGATGCCTTGGCAAAGGGTTGGGCGCTATATGGCTCGCCCACACAAACGTTTGATCCGGTGAAAGGGATCATGCGCTGCGGGCAGTCCGTGACCAAGGATGTAGATGCAGAGTACGCACCGGACATGAAATTAGGGGTGCAATAATGCTCAAAACCAACGCAGGCCGCTTTTTCGAAGACTACACCATTGGGGATGTGATCCATCACGCCGTGCCGCGCACGATCTCGGGCGGCGAACGCGCGATGTATCATGCGCTTTATCCTGCGCGTCACGCGCTGTACTCGTCGGATGAATTCGCACGTGCGAGTGGCCTGCCTGCGTCCCCGATTGATGATTTGGCCGCGTTTCACGTTGTGTTCGGAAAATCCGTCCCTGATATTTCGCTAAACGCGGTTGCGAACCTTGGATATGCCGAAGGTAAATGGCTAAAGCCCGTCTACGAGGGTGATACATTGCGTTCTGTTTCCGAGGTCATCGGCCTTAAGCAGAATTCGAGCGGTAAAACGGGCGTTGTCTATGTGCGCACATCTGGCTTGAACCAGCACAACGAAACGGTGATGGAATTTGTGCGCTGGGTTATGGTGCGCAAACGCGATGAAAATGCGCCCGCGCCTGAAACGGTTGTCCCAGAATTGAAGCAGTCCATCGATGCGGCCGATCTGGTGCTGCCAGAGGGTTTGGATTTCTCGAATTACGACACGGCACTGTCTGGTGATCCGCATCGATGGGGTGACTACGCGATTGGTGAAACGATTGATCACGTCGACGGTGTCACGATTGAAGAAGCCGAACACATGCTGGCGACGCGGCTTTGGCAAAATACGGCGAAAGTGCATTTCGACGCCATGCACCGCGATGATGGGCAGCGTCTGATCTACGGAGGTCATGTGATTTCTATGGCGCGCGCTTTGTCGTTCAATGGATTGGCAAATGCTCAGATGATCGTGGGTCTGAACGCAGGCGCACATGCGAATCCTTGTTTCAGCGGTGACACAGTGCGTGCGTGGTCGGAAGTTTTGGATAAAGCGGACACTTCAAACCCCAGCATTGGAGCGACGCGATTACGCCTTGTTGCCTACAAAGGGGACGCTGCATTTGAATTGAAACGAGACGACGGCAAATACGTTCCCCAAGTTCTGTTGGACCTCGATTACTGGGTGGTGATGCCGAAATGATGCGTGCTTTTGTGACAGCATTGGCGTTGCTACCTTCGCCAGCGTTTGCTGATTGTCACTGACAATAATCTTTTAACGATCTTTTATCATGAACTAGGTCACGCAGTGATTCACCAGATGCAGGTTCCGATTTTCGGTCAGGAAGAAGATGCGGCGGATACGCTTTCGATCCTGATGATTGATGCGCTTTATGAACCAGATGCAGCCGAAGAAATTGCTTATGATAGTGCGGCCTTGTTCTGGGCCGAGGCGCAGAATGATCCTGCATATTGGGATACGCACGGACCAGACGAGCAGCGCTATTTTAATACAGTAGCTTGTTTTATGGTGCAGACCCGGATGGGCGGGAAGAGTTCGCACAAGAATTGGACCTACCAGAAGAGCACGCTGATGGTTGCGAAGATGAATACGCTTTGGCTGCGGACAGTTGGAACACGGTGCTTGATGAGATGGGGAGTGATGCAACGCTACGTGGTCAGCTGGTTTTGAGGACCGATGTGCCCATGCAAATTATCGAGGAAGAGATTGCCACATTGAACGGCGAGATTAAATGGCCCGTGATATTGTTGTAAACATCGCAGCTTGCGGTGAAGCAAACGCATTCTACGATCTTGATGACCAAAGCGTAACGATGTGCACAGAAATGACGGGTTGGCTTGATACGATTGGGCAAGAATTAGGGTTGAAATAATTTGTGATCACATTGAAGTGAGAGCTATTAGGTTACGCAGTTTTGATCTGCCTATTTTGCTGCTATTGCCTTTAAGAGCCATGGGATTTCTGAAGGATCGCGAATTCTAGGTTGGATAGCCTTGGTTTTGGTTTTTGTGATCACTACACGTAATCATGTGATCACATGGGTCAATAAAATTACGAATTGCGCCAAAAAGACACGCCTAAACGCAGCGGCGTTAGGTGACACGAAAGTTTTTTGCGCTAAAATGATCTTAAGAGACTCGAAAGGACGACTTTATGGCCGACGTGAACAGGGGCAACCGCCCGCTCTCGCCGCATTTGACGATTTACCGCCCGCAGCTAACTTCCATGACATCGATTCTGACGCGCATCACTGGCAATGCCATGTTGATTGCGGCGCTGTTGATTGTTTGGTGGTTTCTCGCCGCTGCAACTTCCGAGAGCTATTTTGCTGTCGCCAACGGGTTCATGACCAGCTGGTTTGGCGATCTGGTGCTGTTCTTCTCGTTATGGGGCATGTGGTATCACACCCTGGCTGGAGTGCGTCACCTGATTTGGGACAATGCAATGGGTCTTGATCTGGATACAGCCTACAAGCTGGGTTACGCGGTTATCGGAGGGTCAATCCTGCTGACAATCATAACTGTCATCATCATTTAAGGAGCGCAATCAATGGCATATTTAACCGACCGTAAACGCGCAACTGGAATGGGCAGCGCCAAAAGCGGAACGCATCATTTCTGGTCCATGAAAGTCAGCTCTGTTGCGCTGCTTTTCCTTGTCCCGATGTTTATCTTCACCTTCGGAGGTATCCTTGGCTCCACTTACGCGGAGGTCATAGCCTACTTCGCACGACCCTTCCCCGCGATTGTGGCAGCCCTGACGATCTTCGTCGGCTTCAAACACTTCAACGATGGCGCGCAAGTGCTGATCGAAGACTACGTGCATGGAACGATGCAAAAAGTTCTTATCATTCTTGTAACATGCCTCAGCTACGGCGCAGCAGCGGTTGGCATTTTTGCCATCGCTAAGCTGGCCCTATAAATTTCGGAGCGACCCCATGGCAGCTTATGAATATGAAACCCACGACTATGATGTTGTGGTGGTTGGCGCTGGTGGTGCTGGTCTTCGTGCAACACTCGGTATGGCCGAACAGGGCCTGCGTACAGCGTGCATAACCAAGGTCTTCCCGACCCGTTCGCACACAGTTGCGGCGCAGGGCGGCATTGCGGCATCTTTGTCCAACATGGGTCCAGATAACTGGCAATGGCACATGTATGATACGGTCAAGGGCTCTGACTGGCTCGGTGATACAGACGCGATGGAATACCTTGCTCGCGAAGCCCCCAAAGCGGTGTACGAGCTAGAGCATTACGGCGTGCCGTTCTCGCGCACTGAAGAGGGCAAGATTTACCAACGTCCTTTCGGCGGTCACACGACAGAGTTCGGCGAAGGTCCACCTGTTCAGCGCACATGTGCTGCAGCAGACCGCACGGGTCACGCGATCCTGCATACGCTTTATGGACAGTCTCTCAAGAACAACGCGGAATTCTATATTGAATACTTCGCGATTGATTTAATCATGTCCGATGACGGCGTCTGCCAAGGCGTAGTTTGCTGGAAACTTGATGACGGCACGATGCACATTTTCAACGCCAAGACGGTCGTTCTGGCGACGGGTGGCTACGGTCGCGCGTATTTCTCGGCCACGTCTGCACATACATGCACAGGCGACGGTGGCGGCATGGTCGCGCGTCAGGGGCTTGCGCTTCAGGACATGGAGTTTGTTCAGTTCCACCCGACTGGTATCTACGGTTCCGGCTGCTTGATCACAGAAGGCGCGCGTGGGGAGGGTGGTTATCTGACCAACTCTGAGGGCGAGCGTTTCATGGAGCGCTACGCGCCCAACTACAAAGATCTTGCGCCGCGCGATTACGTGTCGCGGTGTATGACAATGGAGATCCGCGAAGGTCGCGGTGTTGGCGCAGGCGGTGATCACATTCATCTGAACTTGTCACATCTGCCACCTGAAGCACTTGCTGAACGCCTTCCCGGTATTTCCGAATCCGCCAAGATCTTCGCAGGTGTTAACTTGAATAAAGAGCCGATTCCGGTTCTGCCGACTGTGCACTATAACATGGGCGGTATCCCGACGAACTACTTTGGCGAAGTGTTAAACCCGACGGCAAAAGACCCGAACGCTGTTGTGCCGGGCCTGATGGCCGTCGGTGAAGCGGGCTGTGCTTCAGTTCACGGTGCGAACCGCCTTGGTTCAAATTCCTTGATCGACCTTGTGGTCTTTGGCCGTGCCGCTGCAATCCGCGCGGGTAAGATTATTGATCCAGAAACGGCGAATGGTTCGTTAAACCAGTCCTCTGTTGATGCGGCCTTTGATCGTTTCGATGGTCTACGCCACGCAAGCGGTGATACGACAACCGCCGAATTGCGTCTGGAAATGCAAAAAACCATGCAAGCTGACGCGGCTGTTTTCCGCACCGACAAAACCCTCAAAGAGGGTGTTGAAAAGATGACGGATGTTGCGGGTAAAGTTGCTGATCTGAAAGTGACAGATCGCAGTCTTGTGTGGAACTCTGATCTGATGGAAACGCTGGAATTGACGAACCTGATGCCAAACGCTTTGGCAACAATCGTTGGTGCTGAGGCGCGTAAGGAGTCTCGCGGCGCACATGCCCACGAAGATTACGCAACGCGTGACGACGAAAACTGGCGTGTACACACGATCAGCCGCGTTGACGGCAACAAGGTTGAATTGTCCCATCGTCCCGTTGTGACCGATCCGTTGACGACCGAAGCTGAGGGCGGCATTAGTTTGAAGAAAATCGCACCAAAAGAGCGGACGTTCTAATGCTTCTGGTTTTATCAATTGCGACGGTTTTTGCGTTAGGCGCATGTGTTCAAGCGAATGATGCTGCGGACACTGTTGCGCGCAATACGGCAAAAGGTGTCGTGAACGGTGTGGTAGCGCAGAAATTTCCAGGTGTAAATGCGTCGCCGATCACCGACTGCGTGATCGACAATGCGTCCCGGTTTGAGATTTTTGATATTGCAAAGGCGGGCGCAACAGGCGTCACACCAAGCACTGTTGAAACCGTCACCGCAATCGCATCGCGTCCCGAAAAGGTGCAATGTATTTCAAAAAACGGCCTTGGCCTGTTTACGTAAAGGAGTGAGACGATGGTACAACTGACCCTCCCCAAGAATTCCCGCATGACGACTGGCAAAACTTGGCCAAAGCCTGAAGGCGCGAACAACTTGCGCAAGTTTCAGATCTATCGCTGGAATCCCGATGACGGTAAAAATCCCAGCATCGATACCTATTGGGTGGATATGGACAATTGCGGTCCGATGATTTTGGATGGTTTGATCAAGATCAAGAACGAGATTGATCCGACGCTGACGTTCCGCCGTTCTTGCCGCGAAGGCATCTGTGGTTCTTGCGCGATGAACATTGATGGGATCAATACGCTTGCGTGTATCTATGGCATGGATGAAGTCAAAGGCGACGTGAAGATTTACCCGCTGCCTCACTTGTCTGTGGTTAAGGATTTGATCCCTGACCTGACGCATTTCTACGCACAACACGCGTCGATCATGCCATGGCTTGAGACAAAGACAAACCGCCCTGCAAAAGAGTGGAAGCAGTCTATCGGTGATCGAAAGAAGCTCGATGGTCTGTATGAGTGCGTCATGTGTGCATGCTGTTCAACGTCTTGCCCATCTTACTGGTGGAACGGTGATCGTTATCTCGGACCAGCCGCGCTGCTACATGCGTATCGCTGGATCATCGATAGCCGCGATGAAGCGACAGGCGAGCGTTTGGACGAGCTTGAAGATCCCTTTAAGCTCTACCGTTGCCACACGATTATGAACTGCGCAAAGACATGTCCCAAAGGTCTGAACCCTGCCAAAGCAATTGCAGAAATCAAAAAGATGATGGTTGAGCGCACAGTTTAAGTGCGCGTGATTTTTCTAGAAAAATCGAGACTCCGTCACAGCTTTGTGGTGGGGTCTCTTTTTTGTCCGTATGCTTTGTTTGAAATCTAGCGAGAATGACGATGCACATTAGACCAACAGATGCCGACGAACGCCGTGCTATTGAACCTGTGATTTGCTATCCTGTCGAAGGCTTGCCGCAACGCGATTTGCCTCTTTATGAAAATGCGCGAGCCACCGCTATGAAAGTCAGTGAAACGCTCGTACCAGCGCGGGACGCTCGGTGTTTTAAGGTTCCAGTAGGTCATTTCTTTCGCATTTCGTGCCCTGAAGGGTCTCAGGTCGGCGACCTTAATCTGTGGAGCGCGCACGATCTGACAGAACGGTTTTATTCCGGCAAAACGCGTGCGCTGCATAGAACCCATATCACAACGGGTGACTCTATGTGGAGTTCTTTTCCTACTCTACGCCCCATGGCAACGATCACTACGGACACGCTTGGCTGGTATGGCATCGATGCTTTCGGTGGTTCTGTTCACGATGTGATTGGGACGCGCTGTGATCCCTACACTGGTAATCTGTTGTCCAGCACGCAGTATCACCATTGCTGTCATTCGAACCTTACGCGCGCTCTTGCAGATCATTTGAACGTCTCCTTGCAAGAGGCAGAGCCATATATTCATGACGTTTTAAACGTTTTCATGTGTACAGGTTTTACACGCGATATGGGTCAGTATTTTATGAAAGCCAGCCCCGTTCGGCAGGGCGACTATCTAGAGTTTTTCGCAGAAATTGATCTTTTGGGTGCGCTTAGCGCCTGTCCCGGTGGAGATTGCAGTACGATCCACTCAAGCGACGAAGCACAATGCCATCCGTTACTTGTAGAAGTGTTTAAGCCCAAAAGTGCCAGCCTAAAGGGTTGGGAGCCGCCGCAACCAAATGGCTATGACGGCTCGCATGGTAGATAAAATGCGGCGTTAGGCGAAGGCAGCTTCAAGCGCGATTTCGACCATTTCGCCAAAGCTGCTTTCGCGATCAGACGCAGGCAAGGCGTCGCCCGTTAGTAAATGATCAGACACTGTTAGCACCGCTAAAGCACGTGCATCATAGCGCGCTGCAAGCGTGTAGAGTTCGGCGGCTTCCATTTCTACGCCTAAAATTCCGTGGCGCACCATTTGTTCGTTCAGGTCGGGGCGTTCGTCATAGAACACATCCGATGAATAAATGCCGCCTACGTGGGTTTTCGTGCCCTTGGCCTCGGCCGCGGTGACAGTGGCGCGTAGCAGACTCCAATCGGCACAGGGGGCATAGTTCACTTCTTTAAAAAACCCGCGCGACGGGGTGGACAGCGTGGTTGCTGTCATTGCGATGATAACGTCACGGATGCCCACATGGTTCTGCATCGCGCCGCAAGACCCAATACGGATCAGCGTTTTAGCATTATAGTCTTTCAGTAGTTCATTGGCGTAAATCGACAAGGAAGGCATGCCCATTCCGCTGCCTTGGATCGTGACGCGGTTGCCTTTCCAAGTGCCAGTAAATCCAAGCATGCCGCGCACTTCGTTCACGAGTTCCGCGCCCTCCAGAAAGGTTTCGGCGGCCCATTTGGCGCGGTAGGGATCGCCAGGCATAAGAACAGTTTCAGCGATTTGATCTGGCTTGGCACCGATGTGAATGGTCATGGGGATTTCCTAACGTTTGTACTGCACAAAGACGGTTTTCGCGGCGATGCGATCGTAGAGCAGACGCGCGGTTGTGTTGAATTCTTGTGTCATCCAATAGACGGTGGACGTTTCGCTCTGATCCGCCACATCGTACACATGTTCGATCAACGTGCGCCCAACACCAGTGCCGCGCACGGTTGGGTCGGTGTAGAGATCTTGCAGGTAGATCACGTCCTCAATCTTCCAGTTGTGCGGGTGATAAATCCAATGAACAAGGCCGATAGGTGTATCGCCTTGTACGGCCAAAGCTGCGCATTGTTTGGTGTTGTCTGCGTCGATGAGGCGTTCGAAAGTGGTCACGTAAACCGCTTCGGTAACGGAGCTTTCGTAGTACTCTAAGTACGCGGTCCAAAGGCGGCGCCAGTCGGCTTCGTCGCTCTGGACCAAGGGGCGGATGATGATGTCATTTTTCATTAGTGCAACGGTAGGACTGCCGCACGATAGGGTCAATCACTCAGCCGCAAGTGGGCTTGGATCAGCCAGCATAACGATATCTTTCATGATCGCGTTGAGTTCGAAATCCTTTGGCGTATAGACGCGTGCCACACCCATCGCGAGCAAGCGTTCTGCGTCGTCATCGGGGATAATGCCGCCAACGATAACCGGCGTGTTGCCAAGGCCAGCATCGCGCATGCGTTTCATCAGGTCTTCGACCAATGGGATATGACTTCCAGAGAGGATAGACAGCCCAACAACATGCGCCTTTGTCTCGACCGCAGAGGTAACGAGTTCTTCAGGCGTGAGGCGGATGCCATCGTATTCGATGTCCATTCCACAATCGCGCGCGCGAAACGCAATCTGTTCGGACCCGTTCGAGTGACCGTCAAGACCAGGTTTGCCGACAAGGAACTTAAGGCGACGGCCCAGCTTGTCGCTGACAACATTTACAGCTTCACGAATGTCATCAAGACCTTCTGACTTGTTGGAAACAGAGGCGGAAACACCGGTTGGGCCGCGATATTCGCCATGAACAGCACGCATTTCAGCGGCCCATTCGCCTGTCGTCACGCCTGCTTTTGCGGCGGCGATGGAGGCAGGCATGACGTTCTCACCTTTGGAAGACGCTTCGCGCAAAGCTGCAAGGGCGCAGTTCACTGCAGCTTGGTCACGGTTTGAACGCCATTCCTCAAGACGGTTAATCTGTTCGCCCTCAACTGCTGGATCAACGACCATGATACCGCCGTCTTCGGTTTGCAAAGGCGATTGCTCGCCCTGCTGCCACTTGTTCACGCCGACAACGATGGTCTCATTGCGTTCGATCTTGTTCAGGCGATCTGCATTGCTATCCACAAGGCGGGACTTCATGTAGTCGATTGTGTAAATCGCGCCGCCCATTGAATCGAGGTTGGCAAGCTCTGCACGCGCGCCTGATTTCAGCTCTTCCACTTTGCGATCTACGGCTGGGTTTTGATCAAATAGATCGTCGAATTCCAGCAGGTCGGTTTCATAGGCTAGGATTTGTTGCATGCGCATGGACCACTGCTGATCCCAAGGACGCGGCAGGCCAAGCGCTTCGTTCCACGCAGGCAATTGCACGGCGCGGGCGCGGGCGTTTTTGGAGAGTGTGACGGCCAGCATTTCGATCAGGATACGGTAGACGTTATTTTCAGGTTGCTGTTCGGTCAGGCCGAGTGAATTCACCTGCACACCGTATCGAAAGCGACGCATCTTTGGGTCCTCTACAGCGTAGCGATCGCGACAAATTTCGTCCCATAGATCCACGAAGGCGCGCATCTTGCACATCTCGGTCACAAAACGGATGCCTGCGTTCACGAAGAAAGAAATACGACCAACGAGGATGGGAAAGTCCTCAGCGGGTACGCGTGGGCGCAGTTCATCAAGAACGGCTGTCGCGGTTGCCAAAGCAAACGCCAGCTCTTGTTCGGGCGTCGCGCCTGCCTCTTGCAAGTGGTAGGAACACACGTTCATCGGGTTCCATTTGGGGATATTGGTGTAGCAATACTCAGCCACGTCCGCAATCATCTTGAGGCTTGGAGCAGGGGGGCAAATATAGGTGCCGCGCGACAAATATTCCTTGATCAGATCGTTTTGAACCGTACCTTGTAGCTTGGACACATCCGCGTCCTGTTCTTCAGCTGCGGCCACATAAAGCGCAAGCAGCCAAGGGGCGGTCGCGTTGATCGTCATGGAGGTGTTCATGTCCCCAAGCGGGATTTCGTCGAACAACGTGCGCATATCGCCCAAGTGGCAGACAGGAACACCGACTTTGCCGACTTCACCGCGCGCAAGCACGTGATCACTATCGTAGCCTGTTTGGGTTGGTAAATCGAAGGCGACCGATAGACCCGTCTGACCCTTGGCCAGATTGCCACGATACAAGGCGTTTGAGGCTTTGGCAGTTGAATGGCCAGCATATGTACGGATCAACCAAGGGCGGTCTTTTGTGATGGCTGCTTTGATATCGGACATAGGGCGCCTCGTGAATCGTTTGGGTAATAATATTACGTTTTGATACGTGCGAGCGGAACTTTACGCAACCATTATTTCGCCGCGTTGCGGCATTCTCGGGGATGCGCCCGCAGCGTAACTTTAGGGCGCGCATTCGGTAGCAAAATAGAAGTGATGTATTCCACCACCAACTCTGGGGAATGCGCGCACCGTTGTGAAGAAACGTATTTACCCTAGGCGGCCATGCTGCAAGGGTCCTTTGATGATGCAAACCGTGGAACTTCCCATTTGGCTATTCTCGCTGATCCTGCTTTTTGCAGTGGTTACCTTTGCATCCCATTTTCTGTTTCCCTCTGTGCGCTGGTTCTTTCGCCGCCGTATGGAGCGCGTCGTAAAACGTGTAAACGAGCGGCTTGAACGTCCGATTGAACCGTTCAAGTTGGCGCGGCGCTATGACATGATCCAACGCTTGATCTATGATCCCGAAGTCAGCCAGGCGATTGCGGATCATGCAAAACGTAATAGCGTTCCCGAGAACGTCGCGTTTGAACAGGCCCGCAAATATTCGCGCGAGATCGTGCCGTCGTTCAGTGCGACCGCGTATTTCGGCATCGCCATTCGAATTGCGCGCGGTCTTAGCAATGCGCTGTATCTTGTGCGCTTAGGGTATCATGACGATGCTGGGCTTAGTGCGTTGGACAAAGATGCGACTGTTGTTTTTGTAATGAACCATCGCTCGAACATGGACTACGTTTTGGTCACATATCTTGCGGCAGAGCGATCCGCGCTGGCTTATGCGGTTGGGGAATGGGCGCGGGTTTGGCCGCTAAGCCGTTTGATCAAGGCGATGGGTGCGTATTTTATTCGCCGTAAATCGCGCGGTGATCTCTATCGCCGCGTTCTGGCGCGCTATGTTTATCTGGCGACACAAGCGGGTGTGACGCAGGCGATGTTCCCTGAGGGGGGGCTATCGTTGGACGGTAAGATTGCGCCGCCAAAGCTGGGTCTGCTTAAATATCTGACGGACGGCTATGAAGAAGGTGGGCGCGATGTTTTGTTTGTGCCCGTCGCTTTGAACTATGACCGTGTTCTTGAGGATCGCATACTAATGGCAGCAGATGCTGCCGGAACCCGCAGGTTTCGCGCGCGTATAAGTGTTGTCGCAGGGTTCTTCTTTAAGCAACTTTGGCTGCGTGTCATCGGGCGCTTTCATCGCTTTGGCTATGCGGCTGTTAGTTTTGGATCGCCCGTTTCCTTGCGGGCACATGCGCAGGAATACGGAAATGCAGATGCGGAACATTTGGGCGAAGAGTTGATGCAACGGATTGCGGATGTGGTGCCTGTTGTGCCTGTGCCGCTTTTGGCGTCCGTGATGAAAGAACGCGAAAGCGTTGTGCACGCGGACTTACCTGGATTGATGCAAGCCCAGCTAGATCGGATGAAAGACGCTTATGTTCACATGCCGCGCGATAACATTGAATATGCTTCAGAGATTGCGCTGAAACATCTTTGTGAGCGCCGTATCCTGCGCGTTGAGGGTGACAAGGTTGTCGTGGACGACGCACAGCGCTTTGCTCTTCGCTATTATGCGAACACGATTGAGCACCTCGCAAAATAGGATGCAGGCGCAGCATCAATTGCTGCGATTGCTGGGTTATAAAATTACCCAAAAAGACTTTCATGTGTTGCATTGTTGCGCGTCGATCTCTACCACTTCTTGAAAGCAATGATTCTGCGTTGCGGCAAATACATTGGCAGGAGGGTGATATGGCTCTGGATATCGAAACCGGAATTGTGGCGTATGACGCGCCTGAGAAAGACCTGTACGAGATGGGCGAAATGCCTCCTCTCGGCTATGTTCCCAAGAAAATGTACGCATGGGCGATCCGCCACGAACGCCACGGTGACCCTGATACAGCGATGCAAAAAGAAGTGCTCGACGTGCCTGTTTTGGATAGTCACGAAGTACTGGTTTTGGTTATGGCCGCAGGCGTTAACTACAATGGTGTCTGGGCGTCACTTGGCCAGCCAATTTCACCATTTGATGGGCACAAGCAAGCCTATCACATTGCTGGTTCTGATGCGTCGGGCATTGTTTGGGCTGTCGGTGACAAGGTCAAACGCTGGAAGATTGGCGACGAAGTTGTGATCCACTGCAACCAAGACGATGGCGACGATGAAGAGTGCAATGGCGGTGATCCGATGTATTCGCCAAGCCAACGTATCTGGGGCTATGAGACGCCAGATGGATCATTTGCCCAGTTCACGAACGTACAAGCCCAACAGCTTATGCACCGCCCCAAGCATCTAACTTGGGAAGAGTCAGCGTGTTATACACTAACCCTCGCAACTGCGTACCGTATGTTGTTCGGCCATGAACCACATGATTTGAAGCCGGGTCAAAACGTCCTTGTTTGGGGCGCATCTGGTGGTCTTGGATCTTACGCGATCCAGTTGATCAACACGGCTGGTGCCAATGCGATTGGTGTTATTTCTGATGAATCCAAGCGTGATTTCGTCATAGGCCTTGGCGCGAAGGGTGTTTTGAATCGCAAAGACTTCAATTGCTGGGGACAACTGCCCACAGTGAACACGCCCGAATACGCCGATTGGTTCAAAGAAGCGCGCAAGTTTGGCAAGGCGATCTGGGACATCACAGGCAAGGGCAACAACGTCGATATGGTGTTTGAACATCCCGGCGAAGCGACGTTCCCTGTGTCTACATTCGTGGTTAAAAAGGGCGGTATGGTTGTAATTTGTGCGGGTACGACCGGCTTTAATCTGACGTTCGACGTGCGCTATATGTGGATGCACCAAAAACGTTTGCAAGGTAGCCACTTTGCGCACCTCAAGCAGGCTTCGGCTGCAAATCAGTTAATGTTAGAACGCCGTCTTGACCCATGCATGTCTGAGGTTTTTGAATGGGATGATCTGCCAGCCGCCCATATGAAAATGCTGCGTAACGAACACAAGCCGGGCAATATGTCTGTGCTTGTACAGGCCCCAAAGACGGGTCTGCGCACTTTTGAAGATGTCCTGAACGCGACTTAAATCCCACATGTTTCCGATTTGGAAACAATGCGCCCGCGAATCGCTCATGTGATCGTGGGCGCTATGCGTTCGAGAACGCGAGTAAAACAACAACAATGGGTTGCGAAACCCTACCTCGCTATTTCTGGGGAGTTGTTTTTCGCGAATACCAAAAATTAACAAACTCATGTTATGGTTGTGTTAAGGTTTCTTTAACTACTACAGGCGAGAGTAATAATGAATAATACTTGGATACTCGGCGTTCTAACGGATTTGAAAACGTTTGCTTCACTTAATGGCCTGACTCAACTTGCAGGCGAACTTGATAGCACCCACCGCGTTGCAACCGCAGAACTTGACGCATTAATGGAAAGGCCTGTCGTTGGCTCAGAAACTGTACATCGCGGACGTGGACCGCAGCTTGGCAGCATTGGAACGCGCTTCAGGGCTTGAAGACCTGCAGGCCGTTATAATCGGTCTGCGTGATACATATCAAATTGATCACATGGTTTACCATTGGGTGAACATTAAGGGTGATCAGTATGGCTGCGGCACCTATTCGCCAGATTGGGTGACCCGATACGTTGATCAGGAATACCTGCGCATCGATCCTGTGATCCTAGGGTGTTATCAGCGGTTTCATCCAGTGGATTGGAAGCGGCTCGATTGGTCATCAAAAGCAGCGCGGAACTTTCAACGCGAAGCAATTGAATACGGGGTTGGAAATCAAGGTTTTTCAATTCCGATCCGAGGACCGAACGGACAATACGCGTTGTTCACAGCGTCGCACAATTGTAGTGATGTTGAATGGCAGGGCTTTACCAAACAAACCGTAGGCAGCTTATTTTGCTTGCGCATTTCTTTAACCAAAAAGCGCTGGAATTCGAACCTGACAGAGTGCCCGAAGCATCGCGTAATTTGTCCCCGCGTGAGACCGATGCGATGACCTTCCTTGCGATGGGCCTGAACCGTGCGCAAGCAGCGGACACGATGTCTATCTCGGAACATACGCTTCGGGTCTATATCGAGTCCGCGCGTTTCAAGCTTGGTGCGATTAACACAACCCACGCCGTCGCGCGCGCAATGAG